>JBAUMX010000175.1:0-13037 GCA_049578945.1 Candidatus Cybelea sp.
ATGCGGGGCCGTTCGACTTTATTGGGGCGTCGGCGGGCTAGGCGGCTGAGGGGTTGTGCCGGCAGGGCCTTTGTATTCGATCGAGCCGTCGGTGTTGATGAGGTAGACCTGGCCTTGCGCGCTCACGTACTCCCGGAGTGGCGGCTTTCGCGCGAGGACGTGAAAGACGTCGGTGTCCTGCGGCACGTTTTCGACTACGACCGTATGGAAACCGGCGACTGCGTGCGTGTTTTGGGGTGCGCCGGGTCCGGCGTCGGCGGGACGCGCCAGGATCGAGTTGTGCATGCGGTGAGCATCGAGAATCTTGTTACCGTCGGCAGACATCGTGAAGCGTTCGTCGCCGCCGAGCGGGAAAATCTTCGGATCGACCTGCGCCGGGTAGAGGTAGACGTACATCGTCGAGTCCGTATTCGGTATTACCGCGACGTTATACTTAACGCCGGAGATAGGTTTGAATGCGGCCTCCGCGGTTTGAATAGCGTGAGCGGCAGGAACGAGAAATCCGGTGTCGCTCCGCGCCGGCGTGAGGCGCTGCGCGGTAAAGTGCTGTCCATCTTGGCTCACGGCTTCGATCGTCGTCAGGAACGTCGTACCCGTCGGATCGAGCGTTCCAAAATCGACGCTCCATCCGGTCGAGGTCTGACGCGCGATGTAATACTTCAAGCCGCTGCGATCGCTGCCGGCGACCGCAATCGCCGCGTCGGTGCCATGCCATGCCGCTTGATCGTACGCCTGGAGCGCCTTGCCTCGCGCGGTGATCGCGGCCAACTGCTGCGGCGAAGCCGGGGGTGGCTGTTGCGCCAACGCTGCCGACATCAGGATAGCCGCGCTAGCAATTGCTAATGAAGCCGAAGAGACAATTCTCATAGCGAGCTCCTCCAGAAGTAGGGCATTTCAGTCCGCCGGCGCGCAGCCCTGGCTAGGCTTTGACGTAGGTTTCTTTTGGGTGCAAAATGGGGCGCGTAGCGAACGAGATGATTGCCATCACCACCACGTTGGCGACCAAACCGATGAAACCGGGATTGCTTCCCAGCGGGCTGATGTTGAGTGCCGCGAGCGGAACGGCGACGGCTAGTCCGACGGCAATGCCCGCGCCGACGGCCCATGCGGTCACGCGCCGCGAGACGAACGTGGCAACGACACCGGGTGCGAATTGCGTGATGCCGTTGTAGTAGAGCAGGAGAAGCTCGACGACCGTCTTCCCGGCGACGAGCCACACGCCGAGCGCCAGCACTGCTACGACCAGGACCAAGATGCGCGTCAACTGTGTCTGGGCCTTGTCGCTGGTCGCGATGCCGAAGGCGTCGGCAGCGACGTTCTTCGTGATCACGCTGGCACCGGCAAGCAACAACGCGGAAGCCGGGACGAGCGCCGCGAGCGCTCCGGCCGACGCGACGAACCCGAGCACCCATGAAGGAAAGTAGCGGGCAACGACCAGCATGAACGACTGGTCGACATTCGGACCTTTTAAGCCCGGAACGATCAGTGCTGCCGACAATCCGGCGAAGATCATCAAGCTCAAGAAGCACTGATAGAAGGGCAAGAGCATCGCATTGCGACGAAGCGACTCGGCGCTACGCGCGCTGTAAATCGCGTTGAACGACTGCGGGCCCATGAAGAAACCGATGGCCGAAAGCAGCACGGTAGACGCGAACCAAATCGTTCCGTGGTAGGCGCTACCGAGCGGAAGGACGAGCATGTGTGGATGCGTCTCGAGCATTCGCGTCAACATGCCGCTCGGCGAGCCGAAGAAGCGCACCGGAATTGCGATGCCTGCAAACGTTACCGCCGCCAGGACCAAGACGTCTTTGACGATGCTCGCCCACGCCGTGCCGCGCAGACCCGCGCTAAAGACGAAGAGCGCTAAGATCAAAAACGCGACGCAAACTGCTGCCGTCGCATTGAAGGCGCCATAACCCGCGATCCGCAAGAGAATCTGCAAGCCGCTGAGTTGGAGTGCAACGTAAGGTACGATCATGACAAACATGAGAATCGCGGCGCCGACGCCGAGCCAGCGGCTGTTATAGCGAGTTTCGAAGAAGTCTGGTCCGGTGAGCAGATTGGCGTCTTTGCCAACCTTCCAGACCAACGGAGTTATAAAATACGCCATGATGTACGCGCACGTGCCGTAGGCCATTACGTAAAACCCCGGCGCGCCTTGGGAGTACGAGAGTCCTGCGATGCCAAGGAACGTGAAGGTGGTGTAGATCTCGCCGGCCAGCAGTACCCAAAGAAAGATCGTCCCGAACGAGCGCCCGCCCACGATATACTGCTGCGGATCCATCTTGATGCGGCGCACGCTCAGCAGCGCGAAGGCGATCGTCCCGAAAACGACGACCGCGACGATGGTCAGGGCGACCGCGGCGCCGCTCACCAGTGCCGCTCCAGACGGCCAATCGTCCAGAGGAAGCCCGGCGTGAGCAGCACCCACGCCACGATCCAGCCAAGCAGAAAGGGTAAACCGAAGATCCGTGGCTCGACCCGATTGGCCAGCGGGATGGCAACGCTCAACGCCGCCAACGGAATAGCCGCCAGCAGCGCCCGCAGCAAAAGAGCCACCGATGGAGGGGCGGGCCGCATGGCGGCGCATTTGCCACGCTATGCAGCAACGTCCTTCATATCTCGGCCCGGTCATCGTCGTAGTGCTCGTCGCAGGCGTCGCGCTTTGGATGGCCAGCGTTTACAACGGGCTCGTCTCCCTAGGCCAAGCAGTCGACGCGCAGTGGGGCCAGGTGCAGAACGTCTACCAACGACGGGCTGACCTCGTTCCCAACCTGGTGGCTACCGTCAAGGGCGCGGCCGGCTTTGAATCGAGCACGTACGAAGCGGTTGCCAGGGCGCGCGCCAGCGTCGGTCAGATTCCGCCGGACGTCGTGCAAAACGCCCTGAACAACCCGCAGAACTTCGCAAAGTATGCGCAGGCCCAGGATACGCTCGGGGCCTCGCTCTCGCGGTTGCTGGCAGTGGTTGAAAACTATCCGCAGCTTAGAGCCACGGAGAACTTTCAAACGCTTCAGGCGCAACTCGAGGGCACCGAAAACCGCATCGCTTTCGAACGCAAGAAGTATAACGACGTCGCTCGCGCCTTCAATACAAGGCGCGACACGGTTCCGACGGTCCTTGTCGCCGGCATGTTCGGCCGCCGCTTCAACGAGAAACCGTACTTTCAGGCGCAGCCGGGAGCAGCTCAGGCGCCGGTGGTGAACTTCTCTCCATGAACCGCGAGCAGCGTGATGCGATCGCTGCAGCGATTCGTGACGCCGAAGACGGTACGACCGGCCGGATTGCGGTCCGGGTCGTTCCAGATAAGACGGTCGATGCGTTCGAACGCGCCAAGCACGAGTTCGAGCGCGCCGGGCTCCATCAGCACGAGGCGGAGAATGCAGCATTGATTTTGGTCGCACCCCGGGCGCGGCGCTTCGCGATCCTGGGCGACCGCGCGCTGCACGAGCGAGTCGGCGACGCTTTCTGGAACGACCTTGTGAAGAAGAGCCAACCCTACTTTGCGCGAGGCCAGCTTTTTGAGGGAGTACTCTACGCCGTAGACCGGATCGGCGAAGCGGTGCACGAGCACTTCCCGGAGGGCGGCGAATGATTGCGGCACTCGCCTTCACGTCGATGTTCGCCGTCGCGGCCGATTTTAAAATTCCGCCGACGCCCGATCACTACGTCACCGACACCGCCGGCGCGCTCTCGGGCGCGACGCGCGCGTCGGTCGAAAACGAGCTTCACGCGTACGAGACGGCCACGGGACATCAAGTGATCGTCTGGATCGGACAAACCACCGGCGACGTTCCCTTGGAGACGTGGACCGACGAAACCGCCGATCACTGGAAGATCGGCCGTCGCGGCCACGACGACGGCGCAGTACTCTTTCTCTTCATGCAGGACCACAAGATACGAATCGACGTTGGCTACGGTTTGGAGAGCGCCCTGACCGACGCCGACTCGTATCGGATCATCTCGGACGTCATCAGACCGCGGATGCGCTCCGGGAACGTCGACGGGGCAGTGTCGAGCGGCGTAGCCGCGATGCTCACCACGATCTCGCCGTCGTACAAGGGTGTCACGCCGCCGCCCGCGGCCGCGACTGCGACGAGCGCGAATGCGGCGGTGTGGGTGGTGATCGCGATCGTCGTGATTTCCATCATTTTTCCGATCCTCATCCAACTGCTGATAATGCGACGCGTTGGTTATCTCGTGACGCGCGGTGGCGGGCGAGGGGCGTTCCTCGGGGGCGCTTTTTCTTCGTTCGGTGGCGGCGGAGGTTTCGGCGGTGGGGGGTTCGGCGGCGGCGGTTTCTCAGCGGGAGGCGGCGGCTTCGGAGGTGGCGGCGCTTCCGGCGGTTGGTGATCGCATGATCCGATGCTGAGCCTACTGCTGGGAGCTTCGCTCTTTGCCTACGACGTGCTGATCTCAGCGGGTCACGAAGGGCGCCCCGCTAGCTGCGCCCATTTTCCGCAGCGCCACTGTAACCTCGGTGCACGGGGCGAGCGAGCCTGGACGCCAGTCGTTGCCGACGCGGCGACGCGGATTCTGCGCCAGCATGGCGTTACCGTTGCGCGACTTCCGGCCGATTTCGAGGGCCTGTATCGCGTGCGCGCCGCCGTCTTCATTCACTTCGACGGCTCCGATCCGCCGTGCGGCAGCACCGCCTCGATCGGTTACGCGCACAAGGGGGACGCTTCTGCCGCGTCAGCGTGGCGCTCGCTCTACGGCTCGTACTGGCCATACGGATTCCAACCAAGTAACTTCACGGTGGGACTCCGCGAGTATTATGCCTATCGGCAGGTGGACGCAAGCGACGGAAGCATGGTGCTGGAACTCGGCGAGATCACGTGTCCAGTGCAGCACGCATGGCTCGAACCACGCTTGCACTGGGAAGGCGCGCTGCTCGCGTACTTCCTGAGCAAGCTTGTCGGAAAAGGTAACGTTCCCGATCCCGGCCGATACTAGCGGATGGTTAGTGCGTTGCAACGCGAGGAGCGAAGCGAGGGCGGTGGCGCCGCGCCAATCGGGAGAGCGCGTTTAGGCGAACGATTAGCGGCCTCGGAGACTTGTCCGATCACCCTCTTGATCGCTCCAGCGGGTTACGGCAAGTCGGTCGCGCTCAGGCAATATCTGCGCTCGATACGAGAGCCGAACGTTCGGTTCGTTTTGCGCGCGGAACACGTAACGCTGCTCGGGTTTTTGCGAGGCTTCACGGAGTCGCTGCGGGAGAGCGCGCCGCACGCGATAACGTCGCTCGCCGGTGCCTACGAGCGAAGCACGGGCACGGCAAAGCGTGCAGGTATGCTTGCAAGCTGGCTGCACGCTCACCTTGAATCGTTCGCCGGGGTTATCGCCATCGACGACCTCCATCTTGCCGACGACGATCCGGAGGTCGCACGGTTTCTGACGTCGCTGATCGAGCGCACGAAAGGGAAAATCCGGTGGATTCTTGCGTCGCGCTCGACGACCGGCTTGCCGGTCGGAACCTGGCTGGCGTATCGCGATGCCGACTTAGCCCTCGACGAGCAAGACCTGCGATTCACTCTGGAGGAAGCCCGTGAGGCGGCACGCGGGCTGGGATTAGCGATCCGCGATGAGGAGCTTACCGAGTTACTCACGCTGACCGAAGGATGGCCGGCGGCGATGACGTTCGCGTTGCGCACGTCGACCCGCTCGTCGGAACTGCGGAACGTCTCGGCGCTGACGCGCGAGATGATCTATCGATTGCTCGCAGAGCAAGTCTACGCCACGCTGGATGCCGACGAGCGAGGCCTGCTTGAAGTCGCAGTCGTGCTGCCGGTCATCGATGTAAGCGTGCTCGAGCGGGCGGGATTCGACCGGGCCTTTACGATCGTCGAACGCCTTCGCGAACGAACGGCGTTTATTTACGAAGAGTCGCCTGGCATTTACCACTGCCACGACCTGTTTCGCGATTTCCTCCGTCGCGAAACCGCCCTCGCGGGAAAGCGTTCGCAGCAGACCGTGCATGATCGGGCTGCGCGTGCGCTAGAAGCCGGCGGTGATGTCGAGCACGCGATAGTTTCGTATGTTGCGTCAGGCTCTCCGGGCGACGTCGTGCGGTTGCTCGAACGCCATGGCCTTGACCTGTTGGAGCGCGCTCGCGGCGATGTCGTCGCGCGAGCGGTCGAAGCCCTCGATGAGAAGACACGCCGCGAGAACGCCTCGGTTCTGGCTCTGCAGGGAGCGTTGCAGGCAATAGCCGGGAAGTTCGCTCGAGCGGAGTCCTTGCTTCGCCGCGCAATCGACCGGGCAGGCAGCGACCGCGATCTCGTGGCGACCACGAGCTTGCGCCTTGCTTCGTTGATCGGAAATCAAGGCCGAGAGGTTCGAGAGATCCTTGACCCCGTGGCGAGCGACGAACAGCAGCGAGCCGCTTACAGAGCTGAGGCTCTGTCACTAATAGCGGCAAGGCAAGCGATATCAGGCGATTTGTCGGCCGCAGAAGTTGCGATCGAAACGATCGAAGCCCTATTGCCGGACGTCGATGTCGAGGCTGCTCGCGCGCGGATACTCCATCATCTGGGGATAGTTAACCGGCACCGAGGCAATATCAACGGGGCATTTCAAAAGCTGACGCAGGCTAGTGACCTGGCGTCTGATCTACACTTCTTCAGCGTCGCGAGCCGGACATATGCCGTCCTTTCGAATCTATCATTGCACGAGGAAGATGACGTTGCCCGGCAGCTGCAATATGCAGAAGCGTCGGCAGACGCTGCCAGAAAGTCGGGCGACGCATTTGCGCTTCAAACGGCACTAGTTCAAATGCTAAGCGCACGCATGCGAAGTGCCGACGCAAGTAGGAGTCTTGCCATCGAACAACAGCTGACGGGACTTCGCACGGATTCCTTGGCGAGGCGGTATATCACGGTCTTTCGGGCGATGCGGCTGGCTTGGGAAGGGCGGTTCGGCGAAGCGCACGAGCTATTGTCAACGTGTTGGGCCGAAATGGCATTCGGGGTCGACAACGTCTGCTCTGGTGCTCAGTATGCGCTCTTCCTAGCGCTTGACGGCCGTCGAGACACTTCGATCGCCCAGGTCAAAGATGTACTGGCTAACGTGTCAGGGCTCAGAGCTTCGGGTCGCTTCGACCGCCGGGCAATAGTTATATGCCAGGTGTTTTGTGCGTTAGCCGAATGCGTTAATGGGAGGTCGACAAATGCTGATCGTATTCTCCGGCGACTGACCGCCGATGACCCGATCGAAGAGGTTGCGGTGAAAATCGCAAGAGACGTCCTACGGGCCGTTCGAGGGCGGACCGGTAATCGATTACCAGATGTAACTGATTCTATCAAGAAACTGACTGAGCTTGGGTATAACGACGTTGCTCGCCTGTTGGCCGCAGTTTGCCAAAAAATGAACCAGATAGCCGCAGTCGCTGAGCGACCCGGAATTCTTACTGCGACGGAGCGGGACGTTCTTCGGCGTTTAGCCCATGGACTTGTGCCAAAGGACATAGCAATTGAAACGGACCGCAGCATCCACACTGTAAGGGTTCATATCGCGAACGCGATGGCAAAACTCGACTGCCGTGGGCGATCAGAAGCAGTCAACGCAGCTCGCCGGCGCGGACTGATTTAGCGCGGAACAAGCTCGCACTTAGAGCCAGGAGTAAACGCGTGAGCACGCGTACACTCCCTCATCTCTTTTGCTAGTGTGGGGAGGTAAAATGCTTGATCTGCTCGTGACGCTTATGATCGCTCTCATGATTTCACCGCCCGATCCTTTCTAAGCCAAAGCCGGCTTAGGGCGCTTTTGGGTGGCGTGCGCGGTTGTGCGCCACCCAGTTGGCACTCGTCCATGCCACGATCGGGGCATGGACGAGTACTTCATTGGGGCGGGGGCCCTCCTGACCTCAGGGCCATCGGCGACAATTACGGGGGCCACCCTCCACGCGCAGCCGGCTCCGGGGTTGGCCGGGCAGCTTCGGGCGGCCCTGGTCGATTTTGAGGCTGCGCAGCTAGGGCAGGTATCGCGCATCCTTATAGTAGCCGCCGGCTGGAGCGGTGCCCGGTTCCAGGCTGAAGTAGTTCGCAGGCTGGTGGCTAGCCGCGAGTGCGGGCTTGGCGACGTAATCGCTACGCTGGCCCAGGCGACCGGGACGCTGGAAGTCCACCTCTTTGCGCACTGGGTCCCAGACGAGGCCACTAACACTTTTCTCGCCGAGCGGGGCGTACAGGTTTTGTCTCACCCCCTCGAAGCAATCGGACGGGCGGCGTTGGTCTCGGGTCAGCGTTTGGAGCGCTGGAGTTCCCCGATCCGCGCGGCCTAGCGTCGTCTGAGCGAAAAGCCGTTCAGGTGCTTCCAAGGGTGAGAACGCACGATGCAGCGTAGAAATGCATATAATGCCCAATGCCCGCGTTGCGGTTATAGACGACGACCGCATGGTGCGGGAGATGTTAGAACTGGGACTCTCCCGCGAAGGCTACGAGGTGCGGACTGCCACGGATGGCTTGGCCGCTCTCGAGCTCGTCAAGGTCTTCGATCCTGAGCTGATCGTCCTCGATATCATGATGCCGAAGATCGACGGCGTGACGCTACTGCCGCGGCTGCGCGAGATCACGCAGGCGCCGATTCTGATGCTCACGGCCAAAGGCGGGACCGAAGACAAAGTGCGATCCCTCAGCTCAGGAGCTGACGACTACCTCGTCAAGCCGTTCATCTTCGAGGAACTGATCGCGCGCCTTCAGGCGAAACTGCGACGGCCCCAGCTGATCGAAGAGAACGTGTTGCGGTGGCGCGACATCTCGATCAACCCTGCGACGCGCGAGGCGTGGCGTGGGAAAGAGCCGCTTGAATTCACGCAGCGAGAGTTCGATCTACTGGAAGTTTTTATGCGCGAGCCGCGGCGAGTTTTTAGCAAGGATCATCTGCTCGAAATCGTTTGGGGGCATGACTTTGAAGGCGGTCCGAACATCGTCGAGACCTACATATCCTATCTGCGAGCAAAGGTAGATCGCCCCGGCGAGCCCGGTTCGTTCATTCGGACCGTGCGCGGTGTCGGATATGGGCTCTCTCAATAACAGAGGCCGCGTAGGGTGAAGCTCGCAGCGCGACTCTCCGCCCTGTACGCCGTCCTGCTCGGCGTAACGGTCCTGATCGTCATCCTCGCCTCCTCGATCGCGCTCGTCTTCGAGCTGCAGCAATTTTCACGTGACGTCATGTTCGCCAAGCACGAAGAAGCTCGCATTCTCGTCGATCAATCCCGGCGGGAAGGAATGACGCTCGCGCAAGCGGCACCCGATATCGTTAACGCCTTGAGCGGAATTGGTTTACGCGTCACCGTCTACGACTTGAAAGGACGGTATCTTGCGGGGGACAAGACGCTGCGCCCCAAAGTGCTTGCAGGCGTGCTGGCGGCCGGCGGAATGCAGCATTTC
This sequence comes from Candidatus Cybelea sp., assembly GCA_049578945.1. Lineage (GTDB taxonomy): Bacteria > Vulcanimicrobiota > Vulcanimicrobiia > Vulcanimicrobiales > Vulcanimicrobiaceae > Cybelea. The sequence goes on from JBAUMX010000175.1 coordinate 9,390, forward strand.
ATCCCGCGATCGCTGCACGGACCTCAAGTCACGACGATCCATTCTTCGCAGGGTTCCTTGCGGCTCTATAGCCTCCGCGGCGGACTTGGGCCACCGATCGACCAGCCGCTCGAGCCGATCTCGCTTACCTCCGTGGAGGGGGGGTACGTCGGCTTTGAGGAGTCCTTTCCGTTGTTGCTGGTCTCGCTCGTTCCGTACTGGCGGATCGTGTTGACGATCGCGCTAGCGGCAATGCTGCTCTCGTGGTTTTTGGGCCGGCTCTTCGCGCAGCAGTCGCTGCGTCCGATCAATGAGGTGAGCGATTCGCTAAGAGCCTTGGCCGACGGCGACTATACGCAGCGCCGTTTCGTTATGCCGGGGGGCGACGAGGTGGCGTCGCTCACAGCCGCCTTCAACGATGCGGTCGCGAGCGTTGCGACCGCAATCGATCACAGGCGGCACGCGGAAGAGCGGATGCGTCAGTTTGCCGCAGAGGCGTCGCACGAGCTTCGAACTCCGCTCACGGTGATTGCCGGATATATCGATGTGCTGCGGCGTGGCGCGATCGAAGAGCCGCGGATTGCGCGGCAGATCCTCGCTACGATGTCGCTCGAGAAAGAGCACATGCGTGGTTTGATCGATCGGCTGATGCGCTTGGCACGCCTCGATTCGGAAGCCGCTCCCCAGATCGAGCACATCGACGTTGCCGAGCTTTTGCGCAGCCAATGTGAAGCCGCGCGGCGACTCGACGACCACCGGACGATCGATTACAGCGTGGATAACGTCAAAACGATCGAGGCCGATCGAGGCGAGCTTGGCGAAGCGGTCTGGAACGTGATCGAAAACGCGTTGAAGTATGCGCCCGATGCGCCGATTCATCTGCGGGCCTCGCGGACGAACGGGCATGCCGTCATCACGGTGCGCGATGAAGGCCCCGGGATGTCGGAGTCGGAGCGCATTCACGCCTTCGAGCGATTTTATAGGGGTGATCGGCGTGGAGAAATCACCGGAACGGGTCTCGGCCTAGCGATCGCAAAGCGCGCCGTCGAGCGTGCCGGGGGCGAAATCTCGATCGACAGCGCGCCCGGTCAAGGCACCGCGGTAACGATTACGATCTAAGTTTCACAGGCTGGCTTCAGGCGATTTGGACGAGCTTTTTTTATAATCGTTCGGAAATGTCGCCACGACGGAGCATTGCAGCCGCGGTCTCTCTGCTTTTGCTATTGGCGGCATTCCCTCCAAGTGCTATTGCCCAGTCGGACTCCGGCGAAATCGACATCGTCGTGATCGACGCGTCCACCAAGCAACCGCTCGAACTCGCACGAGTGCTGTTGGACGGCCCGGTGATTGCTTCGGAGATCACGGGAAAGAACGGCAAGGTCGTCTTCACCGACGTTCCCGACGGCATCTACCGAGCCCGTATTGTGCGAAGGGATTACACGAGTCTGACGTCGGCCTCGTTCGAAGTGCTCGACGGCCGAATCGTAACCGTCGCGTTTTCGCTCGCTCTGGCAACGGGCGGCCTGAAAGTCATCGGTCAAGTGACGGCCAAGGCGTCGGCAACCATTTCCTCGACCAGCATCGATCAGAACTCACCGCAACGACGGCTTTCGACCGACTTGGCCGACGCGCTCAACAAACTCTCGGGCGTAACGGTCTCGACTTCGAGTGACGATAGTGACGCGACGCAAACCATTTCGCTCGAAGGTCACGACCCGTCACAGACGCAGCTAACGCTAAATGGCATTCCGCTCAACGCTCCGGGATCGACCGGAAACCTCGGGGCCTTCGCGACCGATCTCTTTCAGGGCGCGTCGGTGCACGCGGGCGCAACGCTGGGCGGCCTCGGCGGTTCGGTGAACTTTAGCACTCTGCAGCCGACGCTGAGCTGGATATCCCAGATCCAGATCTCGACCGGAAGCTACGGACGCTACAACTATTCGATCGCCGAGACCGGATCGGCCGGAAAGCTTGGACTTGCAGTGCAGACGGTCAACCGGCTCTATCCAAGCCTCGTAGACGGAGATCTCTATACCGACGCAAGCGGTCTCGACTACGTCCACGACGGCGACAGCACGATTTCGGGAAACATTCTCTCGGCGCGTTACGAGTTCGGTGACAACAATTCGCTCAGCGGCATGTTCATGAACTCGACCCGAAACACAAACGTCGTCTGTCTGCGCTACAACGGCGATCCGGCGACGACGCTGCCGTGCGGCTACGGCCCGAACAACACCGACGACAGCAACGTCCAGCTCTACTCGCTTTCGGATAGCGCGCTGATCGGGGCGACGCAGCTTCAAACTTCGCTGTTCTCACTCGACTCGGGGAGCGTCCTGAACGAGCTAGCTCGGTACGTCAACGGCGATCCGGCGCCGACGGGCTTCTCGAGCACCACGCGGTCGACCGGATACGTTCTCAACGCGACGCTTCCGGCGCAACAGCGCCACACGATCTCGTTTCAGGCCTATGGAACGTCGTCGCAGTTCACGACGACGCCACTGGTCTCGGAGGCCGTGGAGTTCTACAACGGCGCCGAAACGACGCAGTACGGCGTTGTACAGGCCACCGACACGATTCACTCCAGCGATAAGCTGACGCTCTTCGGGTCGGGCGGGTTCAGCGCCGCGACGGGCAACACCGGCATATCGGAGTTAGGCAGCGTCGGCGCGACCTGGCGACCCACCACGCGCGACACGTATAGCGGATCCTTTACGCTGGGCGGCGCGGCCGCGACGGCGGGAAGACTCCAAACCCTTAGCGATCCGGCATCGCTGCGCTTCGATTGCGCGGGGAAGGTTGCGTTTGGCAGCGCACCCGGTGAGGAACCGCAGAACAGCTCGTCAAACTCCGTGCGAGTCAGCTATACGCACCAACTCCACGGTGGTAACGTTTCGCTCACGCTGTACCGGCAAGTGCAAAACGGCGTCCTTCTGCCCGTCTACGTGAACGGTACCGTCTTGAACCAGCTCGGCGCACTGCCACCGGGTTATCTCGAAGAGGTTGCGTCGGTTTATAACTCGCCCGCGGGCTGCAACGGAGCACCGTTTACGGCCTTTATGCCCCAACAGCTCTACATGATGACTCCGATCGCGGGCGTGCAGCGGCTCTACCAAGGGGCCTCGCTGACGGGATTCGTTACGCTGGGCAACCTCGTCGTCGAGCCGTATTATAATCTCACCGGCGCGCAGGCCGAATCGGATAGTTATCTTTTCGCCAACCCTTGGTCGATCACGATTCCCGGAGAGCAGCTCCCGAACGTGCCGCTGCAGAAGGCGGGAATCGTTTTGGATTACAAGGCGCCGAACTCGATGCTCGAATGGCTGGCGGACGCGCAGCATGTCAGTGCAAACAATCCGAACAATCTGCCGGCCTACACGACGTACGACGCGGGCGTCACCGCGCAGCTCACTCGTGGAACGCTTACGTTCGCGGCGACGAACATCACCAACGTGTTTGGCGGAGTATTCGCCAGTCCGGTCAATGCGGTACCATTCACGACGGCCGGCGGCGACGTCATCGCCAACATCGCACGTCCGCTGACGCCGCGGACGTACTCATTGACCTACTCAGCAAAGTTCGGACAGGGCGTTTCGTCGCAGACGGCCTCGACCTTTAGACCGCGCGGCGGTGGCGGCGGCTTCTACGGCGGGGGTGCCGGTCCCGGAG
>JBAUMX010000176.1:0-34348 GCA_049578945.1 Candidatus Cybelea sp.
CGTTGGTTTCTGGCGGTGAAGAACGAGCTCGAGACCGGCGGCGCCAACTTCGCGGCGCTCGAAAGCCCGAAGGCGCCGGCCAGCGAGATCAGGCCGGTTCGTTGAGCGAAACGCAATAGTATCGCCGCGAGCCTCATCAGATCGGGGCCGGCGAAGAGCCGGCGCAGGAGCGCGGCTCGTAACGTCTGGCGGCTATCTAACTCGGACGGCTCTTGCGCACGTCGAATCTGCGCCCGCGCCGTCTCGATGAGCTGACCGTAGTGAACGCCGGAAGGACAGACGGCCTCGCAGGCGCGACAGTCGAGGCACTCCCACATTTGCTCGACGAAACCCGCGCTATGCAGATCGAGTCGCGATTCCGCGACCGCTTTGATGAGACTAATCCGGCCGCGCGGTCCCGAGGTTTCTGTCATAGTCTCAAGGTAGGTGGGACACGACGGCAGGCAGAGGCCGCACCGGATGCAGGTATCGTAAATGGACGCGCGGGGCTGGTCGGTTCCGCTGAAGCCCATCAGCACGTGCTCGGTCATCGGCTTCCATGCCTTCGCCTTGCATGAGCGTCACTTCTCCTAACGAAACGGAACAGCGTGAAGAAGCGGATTAAGGTAGCAGTAACTGGTGCGGCCGGACAGATCGGATACGCCCTGATCTTTCGGATCGCGTCGGGGCAAATGTTTGGGCCCGAAACGGAGCTCGAGCTTCAGCTGCTCGAACTCGAGCAGGCGCTTGGAGCGCTCGGCGGCGTCGCCATGGAGCTCGAAGACTGCGCGTTCCCGCTGCTGAAGAACGTGCGATATAGTGACGACGTAAACGAGGCGATGCACGGCGTCAACTGGGCGATTCTTGTCGGTGCGGTTCCGCGCAAGGCCGGTATGGAGCGTTCCGACCTGCTGCGCGTCAACGGCCAAATCTTCACCGAGCAAGGTCGTGCCATCAACGCACGCGCCGCAGAGGACGTGCACGTCTTCGTCGTTGGGAATCCCGCCAATACGAACTGCTTGATCGCGATGCGCAACGCTCCGCGCGTCTCAAACGATCGGTTCTTCGCGATGACGACACTCGACGAGCTGCGCGCCCGAGCTCAGCTCGCTCGCAAGTCCGGCGCCGACATCACGGAGATCGCGCAAGTGGTCGTCTGGGGAAATCACTCGACCACGCAGTTCCCAGATTTCGCTCACGCCAAAATACGGGGCCGTGCGGCATCGGAGCACATCGCCGATCGCAACTGGCTCGAGAACGATTTCGTCACGACGGTCCAGAACCGGGGCGCCGAAGTAATCAAAACGCGCGGAGCCTCCTCCGCAGCCTCGGCAGCAAATGCCGCCGTCGTAGGCGTCTACAACCTAACGCACGATACGCCGCCCGGCGAACTCTACTCCGTAGGCCGATGCTCCCATGGCGAATATGGAGTCGATCCCGGCTTGATTTTCTCGTTTCCGTCGCGCACTGAAAGCGGCGTCTCGCGGATCGTCGAGGGGATCGAGCATGGCGAGTTCGGCCGCGTGCGGCTGGCTGCTACCCTCGACGAACTGCGCAAGGAACGCGACGCGGTCAAAGAACTCGGGCTGATCCCCGCGAACTAGTCGGCATGACCGATTCTGGGGGAGAGCGTCCCGACCTCGACCTCATCCACATCAATATCGCCTCGGCGGCGGGCGCCTACACGGTAGGCGACGCGTCGTTCTTCCGATACATCCTCCGCCTAGGGGAGCTTGGACTGCCGCTTTCGCTTGCCGATCAAGAGGCCGTGGACGTGCTCGCCGCGGTGCCGCACGCGCTGCTCGGTGGGCTTGAGGACGTGCCGTTTGTCTCCGGGCCAGGCTGGCGGGTCGTGCCCGCCCAGGGCGAGATGGATTGGCCGGTCTTGGAAGCAACTCCCGAGCGGCTGCGCAGCGCGCTCGAACGGGCGCGCAGCATACTTTGGATACACGCGGCGCGATTCCGTGTTAGCGCCCGCGAGATCACCGCGATCGAGCGCGAGCTCGACGAGGTCTACGGCGTGCTGATGCGCGCCGCCGCGGCCGGCGTCGCGGTCAACGTTTCGTACGTAGCGTAAGCCAATTCGTGAACCGGCTCTTCGAGCTGCCGCTCCGGGGCGCGGGCGGCGAACCGATTTCGTTTGCGCGCACGATTCATTCGCACGGCTGCGCGCGACTGCCACCCGCTTCAATCGACACCTCGCCACTCGTCTACCGGCGGCGATTTCGCGTCGGCAAGCGCGTCGTCGAGGTCGCGATGCATGAGGAGGCCGGAAGGCTCGTCGCGCAATCGGCCGCGGCGCTGCGGCCCGGCGAGAAGCGCACCGCCCAAGCGGCGATCGCACGGATGTTCCGCTTTAACGACGACCTCTCGCCGTTCTACGCACAGATTGCCGATGACGACGCGCTGAGCTGGGCCGCACGCGGCGCCGGACGAATTCTCGCCAGTCCGACCGTCTTTGAAGATGTGATCAAGACGATCTGTACGACGAATTGCGCGTGGTCGGCAACCATTCGGATGAGCAGCGCCCTGGCGGATCTCGGCGAAGGGGCATTCCCAGCGCCCGAACGTCTCGCTGCGACACCCGAGGCATGGTATCGCGACGTCGCCCGTATGGGATACCGCGGCCCCTACGTGCAGACTATAGCGCGTGGAGTCGCCGAGGGTGAGTTACAACTGGAAGCGTTGCTCGACGCGCAACGTTACGATGACGATGCGGTAGAAGAGATGCTGCTGGCGCTGCCGGGAATTGGTCCCTACGGGGCCGCGCACGTAATGCAGCTGCTCGGGCGTCATCAGCAGTTGGTCTTGGACTCATGGACGCGGCCGAAATATCGCCGGCTCGCAGGGAAGAAGCAGGCCGCGGACTCGACGATCCGGCGCGCCTTTGCGCGCTATGGACGGTATGCGGGCTTGGCGTTCTGGCTCTATCTCACGCGAGATTGGTTGGGAGAGTGATTCTCCTCCCGATCGCGCGGGTGGGCTTCGTCATAGGCGCGTCGCTTATGACCCATCGCTAACTGCAGGTAGACTCCGGTCGTCGCCAGACTTTCGTGACCGAGTAGCTCGCGCACGGTTTCCAGGTCGACACCGTTCTCGACCAGATGCGTAGCAAACGAATGGCGCAGCGTGTGGGGCGTAGCGTGCTTCTGAATACCGCTGACGCTGTAGATCGCTCGGAAGATCCGCCAGACGTGCTTCGGCGTGAGCCCCTTGCCGCCACGGCCTAGAAAGAGGTGCGGATCCGGGCTGCGCGGGCGAACCCGCAGATAGGCTTCGATCGCCTCAGCTGCGGCGTGGTTGATCACAACGAGCCGTTCCTTATTGCCCTTGCCGGTGACGCGAATCGTCCGTTCGGCCAGGTCGACGCCGCCAAGCTGGACCCCGGCTAGCTCGGCGCGCCGCATTCCGCTGGCATAGAAAAGCTCCATGATGGCGGCGTCCCGAAGGCGCGCGGCATCGCTTCGCCCGGCGAGTGAAGTGCGCAGCAACTTCATAACCTCGCCGACCTTGAGCGGCGCCGGGCGTTTCTTGGCCACCGAGGGGCCGGGAATCGCCGCAGCGGGGTCGTTCTCGCGGACGCCGGTGATCTTCAGAAACCGATACAGGGCGCGGATCGACGAGAGCTTGCGGCAGACCGTTCGGCTGTCGCAGCGGCGGGCGTCAAACAAATGTGCGATGTACTGACGGATCTGCGACGTCGTCGCCGTTTTGAGCGAGACGCGCCCCTGCGTCGCGCGCAGGAAACTCGTGAACTCCACCAGGTCGCGCTCGTACGCCTCGACCGTCAGCGGGCTGCGCTTACGCTCGGTCAGCAGATAGCCCCGCAGGTCGCGGACCAGCGGGTCAGGGCTCAGGGGGACCTTCTTCGAGCGTCCTGGATGCGACATAATAAATCTTTTGTCGCATTCGCGCGGGCGAGCAGAAGTCCTCGGCCGGCGAGGGGCGCGAATGCGACAAAAGATCCGGGAGCCGGGAAAGAGCCTCTTCTGCGGGAGTCCCTAGAGGATGAAAATGCGAGGCCCGCTGCTACCAGCTAAAGACCACTAAGCCGTCGCCCGTTGCGTTTTTCCAGCCTTGCCACATGCGTGGTTCGATCGCGATCGGTTCGACGTAGGACGATCCACCGCCGCCGCCGCCACCGTTCGCGGCAAAGCCGCCACCGCCGCCTCCGCCGCCGCCGTAATAGCCACCGCCGCCACCGCCGCCTGAGAAAACGGTGGGAGAAACGCCGCATGCGCCGCCATTACCCCCAACGGCCAACACTCCGCGCGTGCCCCGACGCCCACCTGACCTGCCGTAAGGGCCGCCGTCGCCGCCGGCGCCGCCTTTGCTTTGGGTGCCCCCGCGCCGCCACCGCCGCCTCCGGCACCAAAGAAAGAATGGTGGCCGCTGCCCCCGTGTCCTCCGATCTTGCCGCCTCCAGGGCCGGCAATTACTTGCTGGACTCCTCCTCCGCCGCCGCCCCCGCCTGCGATGAGGACCCGGTCGCTCGGGTCATCCCCGCCTTGTCGTACGTCGGAGGCGCCGCCGCCTCCGTAGTTGTGGCCGCAGGTGTTCGAGGGCCCACCGTTTCCGCCACCGTTGAAACCGCCCGTCGGGACGTCACCTTTGCCGCCGACAAAGACGTAGATTGTCTCACCAGGACGAACCGGGAGGGTTGCGTGGACACGACCGCCACGGCCAAAATTTGGTGGACCGTAGCTACGGTACGTTGAGCCGGCTCCTGCGGCTCCGCGAGCAACAACGCCGATGTGCCTGACGCCCTTTGGGACTACGAACGTCTGCTCACCTCCCGTGTACTGGAACGTCTTCGCGCCTTTCGGTGCCTGACCGCCCGCAGCGACACTGCCTGGCCCTCCTTTCGGAAGCGATGAACCCGCGCAAGCTGACAGCAAGGTTGCCGCGTTGACGATCAAAGCAATGCGACCGAAGCAGAACGTATTCACAGCGTCTCCCGAAGCCCGAGAAGCGGGGCTTGCGCGTCGCTTAATTTCGGCGTCAGCTTGCGAGGCCACTTTCCGGTAACGTTTGGTTATCGGTTCGGGCGCCGGCGTCTACTGCGTATCGACAGGTAGACCAGACGGTCTTTGGTGGAGGAAGTAGGCGCGCGGATATTTGGCACCGATCTGCTGGAAGGGGCGCGGCGATTGCGCGAAGTCGAGCATGTCGGCGATGCTGTTGGTCGTTTCGTCGGTCGTGCCGAGCCGCCCGAGGTTGAACGTGTCCTCGACGAAGCGGATGATGCTGCCGAACTCGTAGACGGTGTTCGAAATGTAGCCGGGTTGACTCGGTACGGCCTCGCGCGCGTAGGGCGAGATCACGATCATCGGGACCCGAAAGCCAGGTCCGCCCTGATTGTCATGCGGCGGCGGCTTAACCGGATCGTAGAAGCCGCCCCAGTCGTCCCAGACGATGATGATCGCGGTCGAGTTCCAGTACTGGCTCTCGCCGATTGCGTTGACGACGCTGGCTACCCAGGATGGGCCTTTGTCGCCGCCGCTGCCGGGGTGATCGGAGTTCGTCCCGTCGGGTATCACCCACGACATCGTGGCCAACTCGCCGTTGGAGATGTCGCTGAAGATGTTCGTCGACGGCGACGAAACGTTGGCGGCCCATTCGGGTCCGTTGCGGACCGGCGCGATCACGTCAAAGGCGTCCCAAATCCCACCCGAGTCGCCGATCTTGGGCGTGTAGTACTTCCACGAGAGGGACTTTGCGTCGAGAAGATCGCGCAGCGTCTGGTATCCCGTTCCCGATGACTGAAAAGCGCTCGAGCACGGGAACGGCCCGGCGTTCCGTTCGTATTTGAGCTTGGTGGTAATCAGCGACGTCTTGCTGCCGGGGGCCGAGTCGCAGCCCCACGCCTGTCCGGTGTACGGCAGATTGTCGATCATGCTGGCGGTCGCGTCGATTTCGGTTCCGCCGCGGATGAGGTCCTGATGGGCCGGAAAACTCGCACTTCCCTGGGTCGTGAACATGGCGTTCGCAAGCCCGTACTGCTCCGCCATGGTCCAGTACGGAGCGATATCGTTCGGGTTGACGTACACGTACGGCGAAGCGCCTTCAGGGCGTCCGTTTCTGATGAACTTTACGTCGTCGAAGCCGTCCATCTTGCCCTTATCGTAGGCCGTTAAGTAGCCCATATAATTGTGGTTGAGGTTTCGCTTGCCGCCCAGCCGAGTCTCCTTCAGCCCGATGGACTGCGCCTGCTTTCCGACGCGCTCCTGACCGACGGTAGCTCCCGTCGCGCCCGGGAATGTCGCGAAGAGGTTATTGAAGGTCCGGTTCTCTTGGACAATTAACACGATGTGGGCGATCGGCGTGCTGCCGGAAGCGGATTTTATGAAGGGCACGCCGGCCCTTGGAATCGAGCTCGACGACGACGGGCTCGCGCATGCCGCCAACACGACGGCGGTCGGCAGCCAGAGAACGCACTTACTCATGCGATCATTTCTTGGGGCAGGTCAAAATCCAGGCGGTGAGCTCGAGCTTCTTCAGCATTGCAGTGTCGTGGTTCTTGGCTGCTTCGGGGCAGTTGTCATGGTGAAACCGCTGCGGGTCGTGGTAGTACTCGACGTCGACCACGAGCCGGTTGGCGTTCGTGTACACGTTGAACTGGTCGCACCAATGCTGCGCGTAGCATTGCTCGACGACCGCAAAATCGTAGACCTTGGCGAGGTCTTTGACTTGGCCGTTGTCGCCCTTTTCGTCGGCGGTCAAGCCGCGATCGTGCGCCGCCTTCGCGATCCAGGTATCGTAGGTGAGCTGCTCGGCGTACGTCAGCGGGAAACCAGTCTTGTTCTGATAGCCGTCGAGATTGTCGGGGTCGACGCCGTCGAAACCCTTCTTCTTACATAGATCGAGCCGGTCAGCCATGATCGGCTTCAGAATCGACGTTTGGCGAATGTCGAGCCAACGCTCGCCCGGCCAGTGGCCATCCTTATTGCCGAGTACGCTTTTGGGAAATTTACCGGCGTCTGGACGCCACCGTTCCCACGTACCCGCCGAGATATAGCACATGACGTGGCGGCCCGACCGGTGCAGCTCTGCAACGACGGACGCGTGCGTGTCGAACATGTCCAGATCGAAGATGCTTGCATCGTATTTCAAGTTTAGCTTGCCGTCGTACTGAATCTGATACGACTCGCCTGCGGTAGGAATCCAGCGCGCCGCATGCGTGGATGGGGTGCTTTCAGACGATGCCAGGCTCCCCCGAGAGGGCATCACGACGGGTCCGCATGCCGTGAGAACCAGCGTCAGCGCAAAGACGCCGGACCGGCAGTAAAAGGTGCGTGGAATGCTCATAGAAGTGCAGCCTTCGTGAAGTTAGCCGCCCTTCTTCTTCCCCTTGTTGCGCCGATCGCGTGCAGCGCGCCCTCGCCCTACGCCACAACCGTCGGCGTTCTGAAACCGGGTGCGACGCTTACCGTGCGCGTCGGTTCGGGAAACGTACGCGCCTACCAGCCGCTCGCCGGTCAACGACGCGATCTATTCACCATCGCAACGACCGCCTTTCCCAAAGGGACACCGCCTCCCGCCCCGCGTCTGCAGGCGCAACGGCCGGGCGTGGTTGTCCACGCGCCTGCCGCGTACGACTCGCTTTTGGTGCGCGTTCCCGACGGCGTTGATTTGGTCGTCGAGTCGCAGCGCGGAAACGTGAACGTGACCGATATCGCGGGAAACGCGCGCGTCGTGGCCGCAGACGGAAACGTCGATCTGCGCCTGCCCGGTTATGCGCAGGCAGCGGTTGGAACCGGCAACGTGACCGCCATGATGGGCGCGACCAGCTGGCCGGGAACGCTGCGCTTCTCGACCCGCCGCGGCAACCTCGAGGTCTGGATCAGCGGCAAGGCTGCATTTGGCGTCCACCTTCACACCGGCAACGGCGTGCTCTTTACGGATTTCGGCCTGCGCGGAACGTCGAGCGGATCCGCCGAGACGATCGACGGTAGCGTCGGCGACGCTTCGGCGCAGCGCGTCGACGTAGAAACGGCTTTGGGGTCGATTCGCCTTCTGCGGCTACAGCCGCAACCGTGATCGCGAGAGCAGCGCTTCGCGCGCCTTGACGAGGCGCAGAATCGCCTCGTTATATGGCGTCGGAGTGCCGGTGCGGCGTCCAAACGCCACGACGGCGCCGTTAATATGATCGATTTCGCTGGGGTGGCCGGATTCAAGATCGTACGCCATCGAGCTTTTCGCATCGGCCCCGAGAGCGACCACCTCCGTAACGTACTGCCACGGATTAACGAATGGAAGGTTGATCTTCAGAGAGGCCGCGACGCTCGCGGTTTCATCGGCGAGCGCCTCGGCGAGGCGCGCCGCGTTGGGGTCGCGCGGTATCTCGCCGGCGTCGCAGTCAAGCAATGCCGAAAGTGCGTTGACCGCCGCGTTGGCCACGAGCTTGCCCCAAAGATGCGGCCGAATGTCGTGGACGACCGATGCGCGCAGACCGCTACGGGTCAATAGCTCCGTCACCGTTCGCGCGGTCTTGGGCGACGCGCTCGCGGCCCCAATGATCGTGTTACCCTGCTCCGAGCTTCGCACGTGACCCGGCCCGACCGTTTGTGACGATTCGGTCGTGATGCCGAGAATAACCGGCACGGCTCCGCCGAGGGCGGTCTTGATTGCGTCTTCATTCCCGACGCCGTTTTGCAGCGAGATGACCGGCGCCGCCGGATCCAGCTCTCCCGCAAAGGCGCGGAGCGCGCGCAGTGTATCGACGGCTTTTACGAAGAGGAAAAGCATCTGCGAGCCGTAGAGTTCGCGCGCGCTCTGCGCTACGCCGACGCGGCGCGCCGCTTCGTCGTTGACGCGCAAACCGTCGCGCGTGACGGTCGCCGCGAGTTCAGTGTTGTCGTCGAGCATCGTCACGCGGCAGCCGGCGGCCAAATGAAAGCCGAAGAGCGTGCCCATCGCTCCTGCGCCGATGATCCCGATCCGCGGTCGTTGCGACGTTTCCGCCACTAGTTACCGGTCACTAGAACTGGTATTGGAGCCCGAAGGTCGTGCGTCTCGAAGCGTGCAAGATGTCGCGCTCTCCAAAAAAGAGCTCGGCGCTCGGGCTGACGTGCAGGTTTCCGTAGACGTCGACCAGCGGATAGGTTAGATCGTAGATGCGCGTCTCAAAGCCCAGTCCCCGCATTGGCGCGTACTGGCCTAGGACCCCGATCTGAGAGTACAAGACGCCGGCACCTATGTGAAAGTCGCCCTGGTTCTTCTGCAGCACTGCGTTCCACGTTGTATTCGTCCCTATCGCGTTGGCGCCGACGATCACGCTCGTGCTGGCGTGCGGCAATAGAACGAGGTTTATATCCCCGAGCGGACCCTGGCTGCTGGTGAGCACCGGGTTGAGGCCGGGATTGACTTGCTGGCTGAGCCCGCTCAGTCGGACCTGAATGGCGACGAGATTTCGGGCGAGCTGCGCGAGCTTACCTTGCAGCTGCGAGCGCGTCGCCGGCGAGATGCCGCCCGGAGTCACGGCCGCGCCGGGTGTCGTTCCCGGATAGGGCGAGCTGTAGGGCACCGTTGGCGGCGCGGGCGTGGCGCCTGCGTCGACTCCGTAGACGCTGCTCTTGGCACCGAGTTCGCCTAAGAGCGAGTTGGCCTTCTGCATCACCGCGTCGAGATTTGCAACCGTGTTGCGCACTTGCGCTTGCGTCTGCGGATCGCCGGTGACCGTGCGCAAGTCTCGGGTCAACGCCGCAAGCGTCGCGGTCGTCTGCGCGATGTTCTCCGTCGTTGCCATGATGTTCGCTTTGAGGCGCGGGTCGGTCGCAAGGTCTTGCAGGGCCGTCATCGATCGGTTGAGCGACGTCGCGGTCGATTGAAACTCGTCGAGCAGGGCACCTACCTTCTTCGAATCGACCGTCGCAGAGCTATTGAGCGTGGCCGAGAGCTGCACGACGTTGGCGCTCGCTTCGCCGAGACTTCCCTGGAGATTTGCGCCAAGCGCAAGCAGCTCGCCGGAAAGACGCTGCAGCGTCGCCTTGGTCGACAACGTCAAATCGTTTGCGTTGTTCAGCGTCGTTTGAAGCGTGTTGATGAGCTTGGGCGTACGCTGCTCGATCATGGCCATCAAGGTATCGAACCGCTTGAGCGAGCCCTGTCCCTCCAAGAGCAGGTCGGCTACCGATGCCCCGTTGGTTCCATGCGGCTGTTCTCCGATCGGCAAAACTTGACGCGGCAGCAGCGGCATGGGGGGCTTCTCGCGCGGAGGGAGGATCACGACGGAAGGCGAGCCGGTGAGCGGTGCCTGGATGAGGAAGCGCGAGGCGAGCGGCACGTCGATATCGCGATTGATGGCTAGAATCACGTCGACCGTGTTGTCGGCCAGCAACTCGACCGAATCGACCGAGCCGATGTTGACCCCGCTGAAGTAGACCAGTGCACCGGGCGTAAGCCCTGCCGCCGACTGAAAGTGAACGCCGATGCGGTAACCGGTATGCCGCGTCCCGAAATCGGTGATGACGTAAAATATCCCAAAGAGCAGAAGCAATGCGACGATTGCGAACGCGCCGACCTGTGCTTGCCTGGTCATAGCAGAGATATTATTCGTTCGAGCAAGAATCGCCTCGCCCGGGAAGCGCGGACGAGGGCCGCGATGCAAACTGGGTACAGTGAGTTAGTGAGTACGACAAGAGATCACCCGACCGAGCTCTCCGCGCGAGTGGGGGATCCCGACAACGCCGTGCGCATCACCGTGAACCTTTCCGCCGATGCCGGCGAGGAGTTGCGTGAAATTGCGGCGCGCTGCAGCGTCAGCGAGAGCTCCGTCGTCGAAATTGCGCTGCGTCAGCTCTTCCGGCGCGTCGACCCCGCCAGGCTCGGCACGTTCTTGCGCGAGCACGGAGGTTGCCTGCGCCGTCGCCGCTCGTAGCGCCGGCCGCTGCCCAAACCTAGATCGGTATCGGTCCGACGTCGGAGCCTTCCAAAAACTGGGCCACGATCGGGTTGCGCGAGTTCCGGATGCGTTCGGCAGTGTCGTACGCGATAATTGCCCCTTCGAAAAGCATCGCAATGTAGTCGGCCATTGCAAAGATCGATGCGAGATCGTGGGAAATCACGACCGCCGTTCCTTTGAGCTGCCGGCGTAGCCGCAGAATCGTGGAGGTGATCAGATTCGTGACGATCGGATCGAGCCCGGTCGTCGGCTCATCGTACAATACCAGCTCCGGATTCGTAACGATCGCTCGAGCGAAACCGGCGCGCTTGAGCATGCCGCCCGAGAGCTCCGACGGGAGGTTGTCGTATGCGTCAGCGAGCCCAACGCTCTCCAGCGCGTCCATCACCAGCCGCCGGATTTCGGCAGTGGAAAGCTTGGTGCGTTCCTTTAGCGGCAGCGCGACGTTTTCACCGACGGTAAGGCTATCGAGCAGCGCCGAAAACTGAAATGAAAGGCTGATCTTCTGCCGCACTACATTGAGCCGCTCCTCCGATAAGTGGCAGATGTCCTGGCCATGGATGAAGACGTGCCCATCGTCGGGGAGCAACAAGCCGTCGAGCAGCCGCAGGATCGTCGATTTCCCCGCGCCGGTCAGCCCGATGATACACGTAATCGCTCCCTCCATGATGTCGAGGCTGCAGTTCTGCAGAACGACCCGCTCGCCGAACGCGAGGCTCACGTCGTCCAGGCGCGCGATCAGCTTAGAGTTTGAATCCACGCTCAACCAAACAGCAAGAACGAGAGAACGAAATTCGCGATGAAGATTAGGATGATCGAGATCACGACCGCGCCCGTCGTCGCCCGGCCGACGCCGGCGGCGCCGCCGCGGGTCGAGAGCCCTTGGTACGCGCCGACCATCGCGATAATCGTGGCGAAGACGAAGGTCTTGAGCAATCCTTTGATCACGTCGGTGAAGTCGACCGACTCTCTGACCGAAGAGATGAATGACTCGTACGGTATGTGCGCGTAAGCTTGCGCGATCCACATGCCGCCGACGATCGAGACGACGTCGGCGAAGATCACGAGCAACGGCAACATTATCAGCATGGCGGCGAAACGCGGCACCACCAGAAAGCGCGCCGGTTCGAGCCCCATCGAGCGCAGCGCCTCGATCTGTTCGGTGACGACCATCGAGCCGAGCTCGGCCGCAATCGCCGAACCAACCCGTCCCGCGACGACGACTCCGGTCAGCATCGGGCCGAGCTCGCGGACCGAGGCATACGCGACCGCACCGCCGACGAAGTTGCCGAAACCATAGGCCACGGCTTGCTGTGCAGACTCGAGCGAGATCACCATGCCGGTGAAGAGCGACGTCAGCATGACGATGACCGCGGACTGTACCCCCAGCAGCGCGCACTGCGAAATCGTCTCTCCGGCCCGAATGCGAAACCGCGCCATGAAACCGATCGACTCGGCCGAAAGGAGCGTAAGGCCGCCGGCATATTCGAAGAAATTGGCCGTGGCGCGACCGACGCGATCGAGCGCCTTCACGGCGCGCGCCCTGCCACGGTCGCCAGCGCTTCGAGAACCGAGGACGTTGCCTCGATTCGTTTAACGGCGACACCGCGTTCGGCGGTCAGGTTGAAATGAACTTGGTTCGCCCGCTCGAGCCGGCGGTCGACGTCGCGCAGATGCTCGCGCGCTTCCCGATCGAAGCCTTCGAAATAGCGTCGAACTTCTTCCAGGTACGCGCAGCGCCTTACATCGTCGACGGCGCCTTTCTCGATTTCCGCTTCGATTGCCGCCTGCGCTCGCTTCATCGCGCGTTGCGTGATGTGAAAAGAACCGACGCGGCTTACGAGGTCGGCAAAGCCGGCGTCAACCGGCATGAACCGGGAGCGTCGCGCCGAAGGCGGCGCCCTGCAACTCGAAGAGATGCCGGATGCCTCCCTCCGCGAGCTCGAGCAACGTGTCCAGGTCGTGCCGGTCGAAGGGAGCGGCTTCGGCGGTGCCTTGCACTTCAACGAAGCGCCCGGCGTCGGTCATGAAGACGTTCATATCGACCAGCGCCCGGCTATCTTCGTCGTAGGCGAGATCGAGCAGCGGCTGACCGGCGACGATGCCGACGCTGGTTGCGGCAACCATCGCCGCCAGCGGCCAACGCGCGCGATCGGCCGGATCGAAACGAGTGCGCAGCGCAAGCGCGAGTGCAACGTACGCGCCGGTCACCGCCGCGGTACGCGTGCCGCCGTCGGCTTGTATCACGTCGCAATCGAGCCAAATCGTGCGCTCGCCGAGTTTGGCCATATCGGTCACGGCGCGCAGCGCGCGGCCGATGATGCGTTGGATCTCCTGCGTCCGTCCGCCCAGCCTTCCTTTTGCCGCCTCACGCTGCGTGCGTTCTTGGGTTGCACGCGGCAGCATGGCGTACTCGGCGGTAACCCAGCCGAGGCCGCGCCCCTTCATCCAAGCCGGAACGCGCTCCTCGAGCGAAGCCGCGCAGATCAGCCGCGTGTTGCCGACCCCGATCAAGACGCTTCCCTCGGGATATTTCAGAAAACCCGGTTCGATCGTTACGGGCCGCATCTCGGCGGGCTTGCGACCGTCGCTACGAATCACGAGCCTACTCGACCGTAACGGTCTTGGCGAGATTGCGCGGCTGGTCGACGTCTTTGCCCTCGATGTCCGCGATGTGGTACGCAAGAAGCTGAAGGGGAATGACGTTCACGATCGGCGAGAGCAGCTCGTCGACTTTCGGCACCCAAAAGACGTGGTCCGCAAGAGCCTTGACTTCCTCGTCACCCCGATTCGCAATGACGATGACCGGGGCCTCACGGGCCTTCGATTCCATCAGGTTCGAGAGCATCTTCTCGCGAACGCGATCCTCGGTCGCGATGCCGATTACCGGGACGCTCGAATCGAGCAACGCGATCGGCCCGTGCTTCATCTCGCCTGCCGGGTAACCCTCAGCGTGAATGTACGAGATCTCTTTTAGTTTGAGCGCGCCTTCGAGCGCGGTCGGGAAGTTGACGTACCGGCCGATGAAGAGTATGCTCTGCGCTTTGCGCAGCTCGCGGGCGACTTTACGGATCTCGTCGGACGTGTCGAGCACGACGTCGACTGCGGCCGGCAGCAGTTTCGTGCCGTCTGCAATCTCTTTGAGCCGCCGCTCGTCAGTCGTACCTCGTAACCTCGCCAGGTAGAGCGCTAGAAGCGTCATCGCGGCGACCTGCGATACGTAGGTTTTCGATGCGGCCACACCGATTTCGGGTCCGCCGCGCGTGAAGAGCATCCCATCGGCAAGACGCGTGAGATGCGAGCCGAGCACGTTGCATATCCCGAGCAGGCTCGAACCCGCGGCCTTGGCAATCCGCACCGCCTCGATCGTATCGGCGGTTTCGCCCGACTGCGACATCGCAATCACTAGCGTCGTGGGGTCGATGACCGGGTCGCCGTAGCGAAACTCGCTCGCCAGCTCCATCTCGACCGGCAAATGCACGAGCGAACGCAGTAAATACATGCCGACCATGCCGGCGTAGTAAGCTGTTCCGCAGCCGGTGATCGCGATCTTGCTCAAGTTTCGCAGACGCTCGGTCGTGATTTCTCCCAGCTCGTTGCCGAGATGCACGGCGCCGTGCTCGTCGATGCGTCCGCTCAGCGTCTCCTTGATCGCGGTCGGTTGCTCGAAGATCTCCTTGAGCATGAAGTGCTTGAAGCCCGTCTTTTCAGCCGAGCCGGGATCCCAGGTGATCGAAACCGGATCGCGCTCGACGCGAGCGCCCGAGTAATCGGTTAGACGGAACCCGTCGCGACCGACGACCGCGATTTCGCCTTCTTGCAAAATTACTTCGCGCCGCGTGTACGGCAGTATCGCCGGCGTATCGGATGCGATGTACATCTCCCCGTCGCCGATACCGATCACCAGCGGGCTGGCGCCGTTGCGAGCGAAGACGAGATGATCCGGATCGTCGCTTGAGATCACGCCCAGCGCATATGCGCCGCGGACTTCGGCGACGGTCCGGCGGACGGCCTCTTCCAAATCTCCGTCATAGTGAAGCTCGATGAGGTGCGCTAGGACCTCGGTGTCGGTTTCGCTGGTGAAGACGTGTCCCAGCTCGAGCAGCCGCGCGCGCAGGACCGTGTAGTTCTCGATGATGCCGTTGTGCACGACGGCGATTCGCTCGCGGCAATCCAAATGCGGGTGCGCGTTTGCGTCGGTCGGGCGTCCATGCGTCGCCCAACGCGTATGTCCGACGCCGACCGCGCCGGAGAGCGCCTCGCCGTTTTCCAGGTGCTCGGCGAGCCGAGAGAGCTTCCCCTCGGATTTCGAGCCCGCCAGCGTTCCGGTCGAGTCGATTACCGCGATGCCGGCGCTGTCGTAGCCGCGATACTCCAACCGAGCCAGCGCGTCCAGGATGATCGGAACGCTATCGCGTTGGCCGATATATCCGACGATCCCGCACATGCCTTACCCCTTCGTACTCCGCGCGATGGGGAGCCCGTGTGCCTTCACTACTTGATTCCCTCGCGGGTGCGGCGGTAGTTGATCTTGCCGTCGGCGATCTCATCGAGCGCGATCGAGACTGGTTTGTTGGGATTGATGGTTTCTTTGTCGACGAGCGGCTCGCTCGCGAAATATTCGCGGCGGTCGGTCGCCGGAAGCTGTTGCACCCGAATCCAGTTGTTCAACTGGCGAGCGCGTTTGGTGACGATGTTGACGAGGCTGAATTTCGAGTCGGCGTGTTCGAGAAGGACGTCGAGATCGCCGAAAACTGATTTGCTCATGAAGTATCGAATGATTCCTTTGTATAGCGTTTTAGGTTCGTTAGTTCTTTACGACGATTCGACCCGTCGGATCGAGTCGTCCGGATACCGGTGGATGCGAAAGCGCTCCGCTTGCAAGATTGCCTCTAAATCGCGCACCGCCTCCTGCGGGCGGTCTTGCGCGTTGACGACGATGTAGTCAAAGCGCCGAATGAATTTCATCTCCAGCTGCGCGATCTCGAGCCGCCGCGCGATCTCCTCGTTGGTTTCCGTCCGACGAGCGAGCAGCCGCTCGCGCAGGTTCGAGAACCGATCGGGAACGAGGAAGATCAGCACCGCGTCGGGATACGCCGCCTTGACGTTGAGCGCACCGTTGACCTCAGGCTTCATGATCACGTCATATCCCTCGGTCAGGCTTCGCTCAATGAAATCGCGGGGCGTCCCGTAAAGGTTGCCGTTGTACTCGCGCGACTCTAGGAGCCCATCGGTGCGAAGCAGCCGATCGAACTCTGTTTCGGAAACGAAAAAATAGTGCTCCTCGTTGCGTTCCTCTGGACGGGGCGATCGCGTGGTAGCCGAAATCGAGTACCGCAGCGCCGGGCGTTGCTCCCTGAGCGCCTCGACGAGGGTGTCCTTGCCGGCGCCCGACGGCCCCGATACGACAAACAGAAGACCCGGCCCGGTGCTCAACCTCCTCCGATTCACGCTGAGCGCCGGGTTGACCTAGATAAGCAACCGAACTCCCGGCGGCTCTTAGAGCAGCCGGATTAGGGTCACAGCGAGCAGAGCACGCTCTCCATCGCTTGCGTCGCGTTCGGATCGGCCCTCATTCCGGTCGGACGAACGTACCGAGTGCGTATCGCCTGCCCGCCATGAACGGCAAAGCCTTCTTCGACCGTGGTTTGATCGAGGAGGGAGAAGCTGGCTACGCCGGCGGCGGCGGGGCAGGCCGGGAAAGGGACGCTCCCGTGAAACCTAGCGCCTCGATGGCGTATCAAATTGTCGATCGTGACCTCGGACGCGAGATCTTGCAAGCCGCCGCCAAAGCGCGTCTTGACGTATGAGTACTGCTGCGCGGTTTCCCCGCTCCCGGTCGTCCAGGCTGCGCTGGCACCCGGTACGGGCTTCCAGCCCTTTGGCCCGGCTGACCCGCCGGCACAGCCGGCAGGCAGGACGAGCGCGGCCAGAACCAAGGCTACCGTGGCTCTCACGATAAGAAGGTTCTGATGCTGACCGATTGGGTCCTTATCGGGAGGCTTGCCGAGGAGCTGCGGGAGCGGCTCTGCGGCGCA
The DNA here is from genome assembly GCA_049578945.1 of Candidatus Cybelea sp. Lineage (GTDB taxonomy): Bacteria > Vulcanimicrobiota > Vulcanimicrobiia > Vulcanimicrobiales > Vulcanimicrobiaceae > Cybelea. Next base: position 16,921 of record JBAUMX010000176.1, read on the forward strand.
AGGGTCGAAGATGCGGGCCTGCTCGCGGACGGTCGGCTCGGACTCGTCTTCCGCCGCCGTGGGACTCGCCTGCTGCTGGCGATCGACCTCTTCGCCTCTCCTCCAACCGTGACGCTCGAGGACGGCGAGCTCGGAGTCGGCAACGAGCCGAGCTTCGTCCGTGCGGTCGCGCGCTCGCTGCGCACGATGATCCTCGCCGAGGTCGCGTCTCGCCGCGACGATCGCCTCCTCCGCTTGACCTTCTCGGCGCGCTCCCGGTTCGGAGTCGGCGAACGGCTCGATCTCTATCTCGAGCTTGTCCCGCGGTTCGGTAATGCCGTGCTCGTCAAGGACGAGACGATCGTCGGAGCCTACAAGGAGTTCGGACTCGCCGAGAATCCCCGCCGCGCGGTTCAGGCCGGCTCGCCCTACCTACTGCCGCCGTTGCCGGAGAATCCGCGAACTTTAGCGCTGCAGCCGCCGGGCTCGGCCCTCGATTTCCTCGCCGAGGTACGTGCCGGACAATCGGCCCGCGCCGGCAGCGAGCGCAACGACTCACGGCGCCAAGCGCTCCTGAGGCGGCTCGGCGAGCGCGAACGCAAGCTGCGCGACGAGCTTGTCTCCGTAGATAATCGCCGCCGGCAGGCCGAGCGCCGTAAGGCGCTGCGAGCCGAGGGCGAGGAGATCTTTGCGACGCTGCACTCGCTCGACGATGGCGAGCGCGATGCCGCCAAGACGCGTGCGGGCGAGATTTTTGCCGAGTATAAGAAGCTCGCGAAGAGCCTCCCGCATCTCGAATCGCGCGAGCGCAGCCTGCGCGCGTCGCTGGAAGCAGTCGAGACGCTTCGTTGGGAGGGCGAGCGGGCCGGCGATGACGACCTCGACGCGGTCGAGTCGGCGGTAGCCGAACTCGGGCCGAAGCGCGGGGCACCGCCGATCGGGCGTCCGCCGAAACGCAAGCGGCCGCCGCTCGAGTTCCGAACGCCGCGCGGATCGCGGATACTCGTCGGACGGTCGCCGCTCGAGAACGCGGAGCTTACCTTCCGCGTCGCCCGGCCGAACGATCTCTGGTTTCACGCGCAAGGAATCCCCGGCGCGCACGTCATCTTGGCGCGTGACGACCGGACGCCGCCTCCCGAGGAGGATCTCTCGCTGGCCGCATCGCTGGCCGCGTTTTACTCACGCGCCAAGGCGTCAACCGCAGTGCCGATCGATTACACGCTACGCAAACACGTTCGCAAGCAGCGCTCGGCGCCGCCCGGTCTGGTCTGGTACACGCACGCAAACACCATCGTGGCGCAGCCAAAATCACTGGCCGCCGTCGATACGTCCCGTTAAGGGAGGCGCGATTCGCACGCCTTCCAATCGAGATTTTCGAAGAAGGCCTCGATGTACTTGCCCTTCTCCCCCGGCTTATAATCCTTGATGAAGGCGTGCTCCCAAACGTCCATGACGACGATCGGGGCAAAACCGGCCAGGTTCCCGTTTTCGTGATCGCCGATCCAGTGATTTGTAATTCGTCCATTCGTTAGGTCACAGTACGCGATCGCCCAGCCGACGCCGCGCATGCCCCCGACCGCAATGAAATCCTTCTTCCATTCCTCGAAGCCGTCATATGCGGCGCCTAGCGCGTCGTAGAGGCGACCGCCGCCAAGCTGCTCGGGCGCCCGCGTGAGGTTGTCGAAGTAATACTCGTGTAGCCGCATGCCGTTATATTCGAAGCCGAGGCGACGGACGAGCTCGGCGTATCCTGGATTGCTTCCTGCGGCCTTTCCGGCTGAGCGAATCTCCTGGAGGCGCTCGTTGAGCAGGTTTACATTCTTGACGTAACCTTCATAAAGACCGAAATGCATCTCGAGCGTCCCGTCCGAGATGCCGCGCAGACCCGAGAGCGTCCACTTCTTGGGCGCATAGCTTGTGACCGGCGAATAAACATTCATAGGGCGAAATTACCCGTTACCAAAGAGCGCCAAACGACCGCGCCAATCTGCCAGGAGGACCCTACCCTGCGGCGCGCAACCATGCGCTCATAACACTGCGAATTTCGGGGGGAGGCTGGAACGTGAAGAATCCATTGGACTCGCTCTGGGGCACCGTTATCAGCGGCTTCATCGTGACCGCGATTCTGTGGTACGTCGCAAGACTGATCGTCTCGCACGCGATGGGGACGGGCGCATGAATCCGTCGACCGATTGGATTCTCCGCTGGTTCCACATCATGGCCGGCATCATGTGGATCGGCCTGCTCTATTTTTTCAACTTCGTTAACGTTGCGGCCGTCAAGGAGGCGACGGCGGCCGGGCAGGCCGGGCCGATCTCCAAGTACGTCGTGCCGCGCGCGCTCTTCTTCTTTCGCTGGGGTGCGGTCGTGACGTGGATCTTCGGGGCGGCGCTGTTGGGCGGTTACCTCGCGCCGAACGGCAGCAACGGTTTCGTGGCCGCATTCACGCTTCAGGGAGTGATGGCTCCGATCGGTTTGGGAGCCTGGCTCGGAACGATCATGCTCATCAACGTTTGGACCCTCATCTGGCAGAACCAAAAGAAGATCCTCGGTATCGTGCCCGCAACGGACGAACAGAAGGCCAAAGCCAGGCGCGTAGCGTTTCTAGCGTCGCGAACCAACACGATGCTCTCGATTCCGATGCTCTTCTTCATGGCGACAGGGCCGACGTCGATGAGCCAGCTAATTTATCACTAAGAAGGCGCTGGACTTCGCCCAGCGCTCGGCGCTCCGCCTCGCTTTCGAGACTGCGCACTCGAAAACTCGGCTGCGCGCCCCCACGCCGACTGTCGCGGCGTGGATCCCCCCTAAAAATCGCGCTGCATTGCGCGCAGTGCGGGACCCCTATGGTACCAAAACGATCTTGCCGATGTGCGCACTGGACTCCAAGCGAACGTGCGCGTCGGCGGCCCGTTCGAACGGGAAGACGGCGTCAACGACCGGCACGATTGTTGTGCGCTGCGGTAAAAGCGGCCAGATATGTCGCTCCAGCTCGCGGGCGATGGCGGCCTTTTCGGCCGCCGTGCGCGTACGCAAGCGCGAAGCGAGGACGGTGCCGCGCTTGGCAAAGAGCTGTTCTAAATTGAGCTCCACGATTCGCTCGCGCCGCATCGCCAGGCACGCGACCCTTCCGTCGAGCGCGATCGCTTCGAGGTCGCGGGCAACGTAATCGCCGCCGACGATGTCGAGAACGACGTCGACGCCGCGTCCATTCGTAAGTCGCCGGGCCTCCGCCGCGAAATCGGTCGTGCGGTAGTTGATGGCCGCGACGGCTCCAAGCCGGATGCATGCCGCGCACTTCTCGGGCGTGCCGGCGGTTGCGAGTGCGGTCGCTCCAAGTGCGGTTGCGAACATGATTGCGGTGCTCCCGATTCCGCTCGTTCCGCCATGGACCAGAACGCTCTCGCCGGCGCGCAGCTGGGCTCGCGTGAAGAGGTTGTCGTAAACGGTGAAAGCATTTTCCGGCAGCGTCGCTGCCTCGACGGCGCTCCAAGCGGGCGGAATCGGCAGTACTTGCCCGGCAGCAACGGCGACGTATTCGGCGTAACCGCCGCCGTCGGTCAGCGCGCAAACGCGATCGCCTTCCCTCCATCGCGTAACGTTCGCTCCGGTCGCCGCGATAGTACCCGCAACCTCGAGGCCTAAAATCTGCGAAGCGCCCGGCGGAGGCGGATAGTTGCCGGCGCGCTGCATGACGTCGGCGTGCGAAACACCGGCCGCCTCGACGGCGATCAGCACTTGCTCGGGACCGGGCTGCGGGGGCTCGGCCTCGGCGACCCGCAAGACCTCGGGTGGTCCCGGCGACTCAAACGTTACGTATTTCATGAGGACCTCTCTGCGCAATAAACATGGCATCACCGAACGAATAGAACCGGTAACGCAGCTCGATCGCTTCGGCGTAGGCTCGGAGAATTCGCTCCCGGCCGGCGAACGCGCTCACGAGCATCAGCAAGGTCGAGCGCGGGAGATGGAAGTTTGTGATCATCGCACCGGCGACGCGAAACTCGAACCCGGGCCTGATGAAGAGGTCCGTCTGGAACTCTCCGGCACGAATCCCTCCGAACGATTCAAAGTTGCCCTCCAACGCACGCACGACGGTCGTTCCCGCCGCGACGATTCTGCGCCGGTCGCCGCGGGCGCGCTCGATCGCTGCGGCGGCCGCCGACTCAATCGCGTAAGCTTCTTCGTGCATCCGGTGTTCGTCGAGCGACTCGACGCTGACCGGCCGAAAGGTTCCGAGCCCTACGTTGAGCGAGAGCCGCACGATCTCGACGCCGCGACCCGCGATTTCGCCGAGCAGCTCGTCGGTGAAGTGAAGCGACGCGGTTGGTGCCGCGACGCTGCCTGGCAGGCGCGCAAATACCGTTTGATAACGTTGCTGCGCGTGCGCGGAGTCGTTGTGAATGTACGGCGGCAGCGGCATTCGGCCGGCGCGCTCGAGAAACTCCTCGAACGGAAGCTCGAGACGAAACTCGATCTCGCGCATCCCTTCCTCGAGCTCGTCGCGAACGAGCGCCTCACCGAAAGGACCGAACTCGATACGATCGCCGCGCCGCAGACGGCGTGCCGGGCGCGCGAGTGCGATCCAAGCGCGGGCACGGGGATCGTACTCCATCGAGCCGGCGGGATGCAGCAAGAGCAGTTCGACTTTCGATCTCCGATCCTCGCCAACGAGCCGTTGGCCGAAGAGCCGAGCCGCGATGACGCGCGTTTCGTTGAGGACGAGCAGGTCGCCGCTTTGCAGCAAATCCGGTAGGTTGCGAAACCTTCGATGCAGTTGCCGGTCGCCGTCGAGTACCAGCAAACGGCTCTCGTCGCGGATCGACGCCGGCGTTTGCGCGATCAGCTCGGGCGGAAGCTGGTACTCAAAATCAGCGGTGTTGCGCGAGATTCTGAATGTCCGTACCCGGAAAGTAAAAGGCGAGAATCTCGGACGGCTGCCGTCCTGTCAGCGCCATGCCGCGCGCGCCCCACTGGCAAAGGCCGACACCGTGCCCGAGGCCGCCGCCCGTAAAGAGAATCCCGGAACCGTCCGGTGCTCGCTGCACGTCCGTGAGCAGGAGGCTGGGCAACACGCGCGATCCGACGGCCCGGCGAAACGCGCTTCCAGTGACAACGGTGCTCCCGCGATCGGTCAGCAGCTCGAGCGAGCGCGCCCGTCCGCTCCCGTCGCGTTCGACGATGCGCACGTCGTTGAGGTTGCCGAGCGTCGCGAGAGAACCGGAAAGCCGCGAGCCGATCGCGTCGAAAGCGAGGTTCCGTTGCCAGCGATAGTTCGGAGAGTCCGAGCACGCGTTGCAGGTTACTCCCGAGAGGTATGGCGGCGCAGAACTTCCCCAGGCCTCGAACGCCGACTCAGTATGGCCGCCGCAGCACGACGAATATGCTATTTGCGCAAATGCTCCGGCGAACGAAAGAACGCTTCCGGCGGTGGCATCGACGGCCGCGACCGCAGCCGGCGTTTCCGCGCTCAGCCCGTCGTAGCGTTGATCGACCTCGGACGGTACGAGGTCGTACGCGCGGCGCGGGTCGCTGCGCTGCAAAACGTACGTGCGGGCGCAGATCGACTGCGCTTCGAGCGCCCAAACCGGCCACGATGACGGCATTTCGCGGGGAACGACGCTGTAAAGGTATCCTTCGAGGTCGACGAGATCGACGATCTGCCCGTCGGCGGTGCGTTGAAACGTACCGCGGTAGAGCTTCCCGTCGAAGCTGAATGTCTGCCCCACGCTCGGCTGTGCGTCGCCTTGGCCGAGCAGCACGCGCAGGGCCTGCCGAGCGGCGGAGCTGGCGGGATCGACGTCGTCCTGCGCGCGTGCGCGCCGCGCAACGAGGAAGGCAGCCGGCGCCAACATTAAAAACTTTGTTCGTCGCATCAACGGACGTCTAAAGCAGGCGTTCTTGCGCCGGCCCTTGGCGCAGGATACCGAGATGTTCGTACGCCGCGGCGGTGGCACGGCGTCCGCTCGCGGTGCGCGTTACGAACCCTTCCTTCAGCAGGTAGGGTTCGACGACGTCCTCGAGCGTCTCCGCATCTTCGGTGAGCGTGGCTGCAATCGCCGCGATTCCGGCCGGTCCGCCGCGATATTGCTCGACAATAGTACGCAAAAACGCGCGGTCGAGCCGATCGAGGCCGAGTTCGTCGACGCCTTCGCGCTGCAAGGCCTCCTCGGCGATCGCGGGGGTGATCCGACCGTCAGCGCGGACCTCGGCGAAATCCCGAACCCGGCGCAGCAGCCGATTCGCCACGCGCGGCGTCCCGCGACTTCGCCGGGCAATCGTTTTGGCCGCATCACCGTCGATCGGTACGGCCAACACGTTTGCAGAGCGGCGAACGATGCGCTCGAGCTCGGCAACGTTGTAGTAATCGAGATGGTGCACGATGCCGAAGCGCTCGCGTAGCGGCGCGGTCAGCATTCCGGCGCGCGTCGTCGCGCCGACGAGGGTAAAGCGTTGCAGCGGGAGCTTTAATGTCTTGGCGTAAGCCCCGCGATCGACGACGAAGTCGATCTGAAAATCCTCCATCGCAGGATAGAGAAACTCTTCGACGACTCGGCTCAGGCGGTGAATCTCGTCGACGAAGAAGACGTCGCCCTTCTCGAGCGACGTCAGGATCCCGACGAGATCCTTCGGCTTTTCTAGCGTCGGTCCACTGGTCGGGCGAAAGTTTGCACCCAACTCGCGAGCGATGAGACCGGCGAGCGTCGTCTTGCCGAGCCCCGGCGGACCGTAAAAGAGGACGTGTTCGAGCGGCTCGTCGCGAAGCTTCGCCGCATCGATCGAAATCCGGAGGTTTTCAACAACGCGCTCTTGGCCGACGTATTCGTCAAAAGATCGCGGACGCAGGCTTGCGCCGTAAACCTCGTCTTCAAGCGTATCGCCGGGATCGACGACGCGTTCGTGCTCCTGCGCGCCCGCCGGATCGAGCGAGACGTCGGCAGGGCCGAGCAGACGTCTGCGAGCACTGGCCTCGCTCATGAGGGAACCTCCTTCGCCTTTCGGCGATATATTTCCGCGAGCAGCCGTTCGGCATCGCGAATCGTCGAATCGCCATCGAGCGTCTTGCGGATCATGGCCTCGCCCTCGCCGCGCTTATAGCCGAGTTGCAGCAGCACCGCAAGCGCTTCATCGGCAAAATCCGGGATCGGCTGGGGCGGCGCCGGCGGCGCGTCGCGAATCAGCAAAAACTTCGTCACCTTCCCCTGCAGTTTCGCGACGATGTCGCGTGCTTTCTGCTGGCCGATTCCCGGAAGGCTCTTCAAGAAGACATAGTCGCCGCGATCGATCGCGCCGGCGATCGTCGACATCGGCGCACTGAAGGCGCGGGCGGCGGAACGAGGGCCGATCGATGCCACGGTCAGCAGTGCTTCGAAAAACTCCCGTTCAATTGCGTTGGTGAATCCAAAGTAGGTGAAGCGTCCGCTGTTACCGTCCATATTCACCACGGAGTAGATTTCGAGCGTCACCGGCTCGCCGGCCGTCGCCGGGACCTTCTCTGAAATGCACGGCGGAAGAACGATCTCGTACCCTAAGCCGCCCGCTTCGATGACGGCGCTCTCGCCTCGCCGCTCGACGAGCCTGCCCGCGATTCTAGCGAACACGAAGCGGCATCCGGTCGACGACGTTTAAAAAAGCAAGCGCTAGCGCGAGGGCATCCGAAACGTCGTGTGGTTTGGGAGCGCAGCGAAGACCCAGCAGCTGCATCACCATCGCATTGATCTGTTCCTTGCGAGCACTTCCCGAACCGACGAGCGCGCGCTTGACGCGCGTGTGTCCGAGCGTATGAACGGCGACGCCGGACTGCGCGCTTGCCAAGCAGAGCACGCCGCGAGCGTGTCCCATCAGCAGCGCAGCTCGCGGATTCGTGTAGCTCGTATAGAGCTCTTCGATCACCACCAAGCTTGGTTCGGTCTGCGCGATCACCTCCGAAATGCCGGCGTGCAGCTCGCGTAAACGCTGCTCGAGGGTCGCATCCGTTGCCGGCGAGACGATTCCAGCCTCGATCAGCCGCACGCGTCCGTTACAGCGTTCGATCGCACCGTACCCCGTCGTGCGCAACGCGGGATCGATTCCGAGAATCCGCAACGCCGGCTTCTTCAGGGTGGCGGCGTTCCGTTGATGGTTATGGTGACCGACGAGCCCGGCGCGAGCGCGCTGCCGGCGCTCGGGGTGGTCCCGACAACCTTTCCGTCGGCCCCAACGCTGGTCGTGTACTGCGTTTGGCCGGCGCTATAGCCGTACGAGTGCAGCAGCTTGAGCGCTGCCACCGGCGTCATCCCGCCGGTGTCGGGCACTTCCCCCGAGACCGAGAGCATCACGGTCACGGTCGACCCCTGCGGCGCTTGGCCCGCCGGCGGCGTCTGCCCGACGATCGTGCCGTTATTCGTGCTCTGCTCGGCGTAGCGCACGACGATTTGAAAGCCCGTTTGCGTGAGCGTCTGGCGCGCGGAATCGTAGTCCTGTCCGATGACGCTTGGGAGGCTCACGATCGGTGCGTTGCCCTCCGGCGTCGGTGATTCGTTCGGGGAGCCGCTGTTGACGACGAGGCGTACGATCGCGTTGCGGTCTAACTTGGTTCCCTGGGGGATACTCTGCGAGGCAATCGTGTTTGGAGGCGAGCCCGGGACGCTCTGCGTGGTGTCCAGCGTGATCCCGCGCGCGGCCGCGAGTGCGCGGGCCGCCTCGAGCGTCATGCTGACGAAGTTCGGAATAAGGACCGGGCGCGGGCCGTCGGAGACGATCAGCACCACGCGGCTGCCTTCCGGAACCTTCGAGCCGGCCTTGGGCGTCTGATCGATGACGCTATCTCTCACGGTATTGTCGAACCGGCGTTGGAGCGTCACAGCGAAGCCTTGCTGTTGCAGGGTGCGTTGCGCGTCGTCGGCGTTGTAGCCGCGCATGTCGTAAAGCCCGCGCAAAGGTTTACCGTTGCTAAGCACGAGCTCGACCACCTGATTCCTCTCCACCTTTGTTCCCGCCGGAGGTAACTGACGAACAACGTGGTCTGGAGGTACCGTTTCGCTTGCGGTTTTCAAAAGGCGCGTTCGCAGTCCGGCATTCACGACCGCTTCCTGGGCGTCCGCCAACGTCATGCCGGTGTAGTCTCCCACGACAACGCCTCCCGCGAACGGTGCAAACGGCCTGGCGAAGAGAATGTACCCGGCGGCCGTGGCGGCGACCAGCGCCGCAATCAGCGCTGCGATGGTCCACGGCGAGCGTCGCGACTCGCGTTCTTCCGTGCTCTGCGGCAGAGACCGGCGATCGGGCATCGGCGAGCGGCGAGGCGGCAGCGCGTACGAGACGGACGTCGGCGCGTCGTCGGAGATTCGATAGCCGGCAATCGTCGGACGTTCGCGCGCTTCGCGCAAGGCGGTCGCAAGTTCGCTGGCCGAGGCAAACCGGTGCTCGGGGTTCTTCTGCAGCAGACGATTGACGATCGCCGCGAGCGCGGGGCTGACGCCGGTCTCGCGGATGTTGATTCGCGGCACCGGATCGCCGATATGTTTGAGCGCGACCGTCACCGGCGACTCGCCCGTGTAAGGTAACTTCCCCGTAAGCATTTGATAGAGCACGACGCCGAGCGCGTACAGATCGGCGGTCTCGTGGACTTCGTGCTCTTGCGCCTGCTCCGGAGAGATGTAATAAACGCTTCCCATCACGAGTCCGGGCTTCGTCAGGGCCATCGTCTGCTGCGAGACCGCCCGGGCGATGCCGAAATCCGAAAGCTTGACAACGTCGTCCTTGGTGACCAGTACGTTCGCCGGCTTGACATCTCGGTGGAGCAAGCCCTGACGATGGGCGTATGCGAGCCCGCTTGCGATTTGGGCGGCGTAATCGATCGCGACCGGCTCGGGAAGGTGCCCGTCGGCAGCGATGATCTCGCCGAGCGAGTTGCCGTCAACGAGTTCCATCACGATGTAATAGGTGTCGTCTTGGCGTCCGACGTCGTACGTGTTGACGATGTTCGGGTGGGAGAGCCTCGCGGCCGACTCTGCCTCCTGATAGAAACGTCGCACGAACTCATCATCCGCAGCGTACTGCTCGCGTAAGACTTTGATGGCGACGCGCCGGCGCAGCAAGGTGTCGGTGCCGCAGTAGACCGTCGCCATTCCACCTTCGCCGAGCTTGCGGTCGAGGCGATAACGGTTGTTGAAGACCCGCTCCTCGACCAACTACTCGGGACCTCCGCTAGCTAACGCCGTTCGAATCACTTCGCGAGCGATCGGCGCGGCGTAGGTCGCGCCGTAGCCGACATTCTCGACGACGATCGAGAGCGCGACGCGAGGCTGCTCCGCCGGTGCGAAGGCAACGAACCACGCGTGCGAGCGGCCGAGGGGATTGGTCGCAGTGCCCGTTTTCCCAGCGACGCTGACGTGCGCGAGCTGCGCCGGAGTGCCGGTCCCGCGTTGCACGACGGCGATCATCATCGACGTAACCTTCGCGGCGGTGTCAGGAGATACCGGGCTTGCGAGGGTCACGCTCTCCGAGGTGCTCTGGGGCGCGCCCTCACGAAGAACCTCGCGCACAACGTACGGGCGCGGCTCGTTCCCGCCGTTGGCGATCGTCGCTCCAAGCAGTGCCATTCGCAGCGGCGTCATTAACAGCGCTCCTTGGCCGAAACCCATTTGGGCGAGCTCGCCGGGCACGACGCTCGACTCCGGCGGTACCCGGTCGGGCTGCACCGGAAGCTGAAAGTCCGGCGAACCGCCTATCCCCCAGCGCTGCAGGTAGTCGTAGAAGGTTCGGGTACCCATTTTGAGAGCGATCTGCGCGAAATCGACGTTGCTCGAGAGCGCAAAGGCGGTCGTCAAGTCGCCGTATCCCGTCGCCTCGCTTTCGTTGTCGTGCAGCGTATAGTTGCCGATAATCAGATAGCCCGGATCGTCGAAGTGCGAATCCATCGTTACGGTGTTGCTGTCGAGCGCCGCCGCGGCCGTAAATATCTTGAATGTGGATCCCGGCGGATAGAGGCCGTCCAACGCGCGGTTGAGCAGCGGCGACTCCGGATCGGCGTTTAGCGAGGGGAACTGCGCATCGAAGTCGTTGGGATCGTAGCTCGGTACGCTTGCGAGCGCCAGCACCGCTCCGGTACGCGGATCGAGCACAACGCCGGCGCCGCGTGGGTAGCGCGACAGCATCTCGAAGAGTTGGGTTTGAACGCTCGGCACGATCGTCGTGACGACGTCCGCCCCTACGTTGGCGACTGGGTTGCCGCGCAGCGTAGCAACGAGCGCGGCGAGCTGGGCCAACGGGTCACCGCTAAGGTCGGGCGCACTGAGCGCGCGATCGAAACTTCCTTCGATTCCGCTGGTTCCGTAGCGTACCGAAGCGTACCCGATCGGCGCGGCGAGCGCTGCACCGAGTGGATAGACGCGCCTCCCCCCCACCGTTTGCGCGAGCACGGTGCCGTCGGTCGCAAGAATGCGCCCGCGGCCGAGGTTGAGCATAGCATGGCGCGGGTTCGTGACGCGCGCGGAGATCCGGGGTGCGGCGACAAGCTGTACGTACGCCTGTCTCACCGCCAACGCGAGAAAGAGTAAAACGAAGCACGCCAAAAGGTCGCGGATTGCGCGGTTTGTCACTCCGTCGAAGGGCTCGCGGCAGGCGCTTCGCGTAGCAGAACGATCTCGCCGTCCGTCTTGACGGCCATGTGCGAGCGCGCAGGATCGAGTTCGAGCACGCGGTTGACGATTGCTTGGACGGTCGATCCGCTAAGCTCCGCGAGCGTCAGCAGCACGTCCACGCCCAGCTCCGTGAGAAGACCCGGAGCGACGTACGCGCAACTAGGCAGCGTCTCAAAGTGACGCTCCTCGTAAGCGCCCTCTCGCCAAGGCCCCCGCTTGCCGAAGACCTGCGCGTGATAGTCCCAGGCACACAGCTGTTTCTCTTTCCAAACGAAATCGTCGCGTATGCAGAGCCGCCGACAGGCGGCGCACTGCTCGAGCGGAACGGGAGGTCGCGCGAGCGCATTGGCCATTTCGTCGGGAATGTCTTCGACGTTGAGCACGCTGCGATCGTCGAGCTGCTGGGGGAACGGGGAATGCCAGCCGATCCGAATCAGAAGCTCGAGATCCCGTACCGATGCAACGAAGGCGTCATCGTCATCCGCCGGAAAGGTGCGGTCGATCCAATCGAAGAGACCCTTGAGCGGAACGGCAACGTCTTGACGGCCTTCGCCCAGGGCGAGTCCTAGGGGTGTCGCAGCAAGAGGAATTAGGTGCGCGCTGATCCGCCCTTCTTCCGGGCGAAGCGAGTTGACGACGGCGAGCGTGCTGGCGTTTGCGCCGACGACGAATACCCGCGCTTCGGCCGATTCTACGACGCGATCGTCGCTCGAGCGCTGCGGTATTCTTGCAGGCTGCGCGGCGGTCCGGCCCGGCTCGTGAGCGCCTCCACCAGCGCCCTCGCGGTATCGAGACTCGTCAAACACGCAATGCTCGCTTCGACCGCGGCTCGGCGAATCTTGTAGTCGTCGGAGATTTCGCGTGCGCCCTTCGCGTCGTTGATGACCAAATCGACGCAACGCGAGCCGATCAGATCGAGAACGTGCGGCGATCCGTCGGCGATTTTGTTGATCGGCTCGCTCGCGATCCCGGCCTCCTCGAGCACCGCGCGCGTCCCGGGCGTGGCGACCAGCGTGTGGCCGAGTTCGGCGTACGCGCGCAACACGGGTATTGAGTCCTCCTTCTCCTCATCCGCGATCGAGACGAGAATCCGGCCGCCCGTCCCGGGCAGGCGAACGCCCGCCGCGAGGAATCCCTTGCGAAGGGCGCCTCCGAAGGTCTCGTCGATTCCGAGCACTTCGCCCGTCGACTTCATCTCAGGCCCGAGCACCGTCTCGACGCCGCGCATTTTGGAGAACGAGAAGACGGGCACCTTAACGACGACGTACGGGACGTGCTCGATCGACCCGACGCCGTACTCCATATCGCGCAGCTTCTCCCCGAGCGCGATGCGCGTCGCCGCAGCAACGAGATTGACACCCGTCGCCTTTTGAATGATCGGGACGGTGCGGCTCGCTCGTGGGTTTGCTTCAATTATATATAGTTTTCCGCCGTGCAGGACGAACTGAATGTTGATCAATCCGCGGATCCGCAGCTCTGCTGCGATCGCGCGCGTCACCTCGGCGATTCGCAGCTCCAGCGCCGGATCGATCGATTGAACGGGGTAGACGCCGATCGAATCCCCGGAATGTACGCCGGCACGCTCGACGTGCTCGAAGATCCCGGGGATGAGAATATCCTCCCCGTCGAACGCGGCGTCGACTTCCAGCTCCAGACCGCGCAGATACTTGTCGACCAGCAGCGGCGCGTCCGGGAGAATCGGCGGCGCGGACTCGGCGTAAGCGGCGAGCTGCGCTTCGTTATAAACGATTTCCATCGCACGGCCGCCCAAGACGAACGACGGTCGAACCAGAACCGGAAAACCAAGCTCGCGCGCGATCGCTCTGGCCTCGCGGAAGCTTCGGGCGGCCTTTCCTTCCGGCCGCGCGACGCCTAGCCGCGCAAGCGCTGCGTCGAACTGCTCGCGATTCTCGGCCATATCGAGCGATTGGCGGTCGGTGCCCACGATCGGTACGCCGCGCCGGCTCAGCTCGCCGGCAAGATTGATCGCCGTCTGTCCCCCAAAGGCCAGCATCACGCCGCTCGCCTTGGTTGCGCGATATGTCGCCTCGACTTCGTCAGCCCCGGGCGGCTCGAAGACTAGCGTATCGGAGATATCGAAGTCGGTCGAGACCGTCTCAGGATTGTTGTTCACCACAACCGGAGAACGGCCGGCCTCCTTCAACGCCCACGCGGCGTGCACGCAACTGTAATCGAACTCAATGCCCTGTCCGATTCGAATGGGTCCGCTGCCGACGACGACGACTGCCTCTCGAGGTGTCTTTCGCATCTCGTCGAGCTCGCCGCTCGAGAGATAGTAGTACGGCGATTTCGCCGGAAACTCGGCTGCCGCGGTGTCCACCATGCGGAACGAAGCTGCACGTGGGCGGCCGTTACGCCGCGGCGGCGTACCCGTGAGGCGTGCCAGGCCGGCCGTCGAGTAACCCGACTCGAGTGCGTCGGCAAGATCTTCGTCCGAGGCTCCCGCTCGAATTCGCTCTTCGAGCGAGACGAGCTCGCTAAGTTCGTAAAGCCAGAACCGATCGATGGCCGAGAGAGAATGGACGCGCTCGATCGTGGTGTTTCGATCTTCAACGCCGCGCCGGCGCAGCAGCTCGCAGAGCGCGAAGAGCCTTTCGTGGGTTGCGCGCGCCACGACGGCTTCTAGCTCGGCGTCGCTCCAGTCGACGAGCCAACCCGTCAGCGTTTCGCGATCGAGATCGAGTCCCCGCACCGATTTGAGTAATGCCGCGCGAAAGGTTCGGCCGATCCCCATCGCCTCACCGGTCGACTTCATTTGGGTCCCGAGCGTCGTGTCCGCGATCGGAAACTTGTCGAATGGCCAGCGCGGGATCTTCACGACCACGTAATCGAGAGTCGGCTCGTAAGCCGCCTTCGTTATACCCGTCACAGGGTTCGGGATTTCGTCGAGCCGCTGCCCGAGCGCAATTCGCGTTGCGATCTTCGCGATCGGGTAGCCGGTCGCTTTAGAAGCCAGCGCAGAGCTGCGCGAGACGCGGGGGTTGACTTCGATGATGGCATATTCGCTGCGGGCCGGATGGAGTGCGAACTGGATGTTGCAGCCGCCCTGCACGTCGAGCGCGCGAATCACGTTGATGCTCGCGCTGCGAAGCATTTGGTATTCGAGGTCCGAGAGCGTCTGCGAAGGCGCGACCACGATCGAGTCGCCCGTGTGGACGCCGACCGGATCGATGTTCTCCATGTTGCAGACGACGATGCAGTTATCTGCTCCGTCGCGGAGCACTTCGTATTCGATCTCTTTCCAACCGAGCAGCGACGTCTCTAAAAGAGCCTGATGGATCAGGCTCGCGTTCAGTCCGGCATCGAGAGTTGCGCGCAGTTGCGCTTCGTCGTAGACGACCCCGCCGCCGGTCCCCGCCAGGGTATACGCAGGCCGGACGACGAGCGGATAGCCGATGTGCTTCGCGAACTCGACGCCTTGCTCGATCGCGGTGACGATCGCGCTCTCGGGCACCGGTTCGCCGATCTCGAGCATCTTGTGTTTGAAGCGCTCGCGGTCTTCGGCAAGCCGAATCGTCTCGATCGGCGTTCCGAGCAGCTCGACTGCGTACCGGCGCAGTACGCCGGCCTCTTCGAGCTCGACCGCGAGATTGAGCCCGGTCTGTCCGCCAAGCGTCGGCAGAAGTGCATCGGGCCGTTCGCGCGCGATAATTTCTTCGACGGACTCGACGGTGAGCGGCTCGAGGTAGACCGCATCGGCAACCTCGGGATCGGTCATGATCGTCGCGGGGTTGGAGTTGACGAGGACGACACGATGGCCCTCCTCGCGCAGCGCTCGGCAAGCTTGAACGCCGGCGTAATCGAACTCTGCGGCCTGACCGATCACGATCGGTCCAGATCCGATTACCATCACGCTGCGCCGAGGCATGCTGGAGCGACTTGATTGGTTGTCTGGCTAGAGCTCCCCTTTGCGCTCAGGGCTGAAGGCGCGTAAACTGCCAGGTGCTACCGATTCGAGCGTACTCCACGCGATCGTGCATGCGGTTGGGGCGTCCTTGCCAAAACTCGATTCGCGAGGGTTCGAGCAAGTAGCCGCCCCACGAGTGCGGACGCGGGACCGCTGCTCCTTCGAAGCGCGCACCGAAGTGCGCGAAGCGCTCTTCGAGGGTCTCATAGGCGTCGAGCGGTGCGCTCTGCTCCGAGGCCCAAGCTGCGATTTGGTGGCCGCGAGGGCGCGCGTTGAAATACTCGTCGGATTCATCCGCTGCAAGCTCCGTAACGTCGCCTTCGATGCGGACCTGTCGCTGCAGTCGCGGCCAGTAAAGCACTGCAGCGGCGTGCGGGTTCGCGGCGAGCTCCACTCCCTTTCGGCTCTGGTATGACGTGAAGAACCGCAGACCGCGTCGATCGAGCCCGCGCAGAAGCACCATCCGCGCGGAAGGGTGCGCCGTTGCATCGGCCGTTGCCAAGCACATCGCAATCGCGTCGAGTGAATCCGGGCCGCCGGCCTCGTCGATCCAGCACGCGAGCAGTTCGATAGGATCGTTCACGGGTAACGACCGAGTCCGAAACCGGCGAGAAACGCGGCGAGCATTCCAAGCGCTCCGCCGACCGCAAAACTCAGCGATGCGTCGACCGGCTTGCGCTGCAGCGAGGTAATGCGTCCGAGTCGGGCAAGCGCGTCACGAAGCTGCGTGGCGTTTTCGGCTCGAGCGTATGCACCGCCGCTGGCTTGCGCGTAACCACGCAACGCCTCCTCGTCGATGGTCGCCTCCTCGTTCGTTCCCGGAATGAGTCCCCCGTTCGGCGTTCCGATGCCGACGGTGTAAACCGGGACGTGGTGCGCGCCGAGGTACTGCGCGATCTCCATCGGGTCCGTTCCGGAGTTATTGACGCCGTCGGTTATCAAGACGATGACGCGGTGGCCGTGCGGCGGCAGCATTTGCGCGGCAAGCTTGAGCGCGTCGCCAATGGCGGTTGCGCCGTTTGGCTGCGGAATGTCATCGAGCGCCGCGATGACCGACTGATGATCGGCGCTAAGCGGCGCGACGACGCCGGCCGCGCCGGCGAACGAGATGATGCCGATCTTCGTCCCCGCCGGGCTTTCGGTGATGAAGGCTTGCGCCGCAGCCTTTGCTGCTTGTGCGCGCGTAGGAAAGACATCGGTCGAGGCCATGGATCCCGACGTGTCGATGCATATGAAGACCGAACCGTCCCTGACCGGGATCGGAACGGTCAAGTGAGGCCCCGATATGCCTAGTACAACCCCGGCAAGCGCGAGGATCCAGAGGCCTTGCAGCGTACGCGGGATCCACCGGCGCGGCTTAGCGGCTGCGACGAAAAACTCGATGTTTGAATAGGCAAGATCGCGAGCGGTAGCGCGCTGCTGCAGCCGCGCGTAGAACCACGCAAAGGCCGCCACGAGAACGATGCCGAGCGCAAGGCGTGCCGGATGATCGATGCTCATCCGTGTCGCAATCCGAATGAAGCGGCGAGCGAGAGCGCACCGTCCTCTTCGCGGAGAACCCCGCTGCGCCAATTCGCCGACTCAAAGCGTCTGGCGAGCTCGGCCTCACGCCGGCGCACGGCATCGTTGAACGCCGCCCGTTCGCGCGCTCCGAGGTAGACCCGGACGTTACCACCCTCGGCGCCGCGCATGCGAACGAACCCGCCCAACGGTAAACCTTCGTACCAAGGATCGCGCGCGATCAGCGCGGTGCAGTCGTATCGCGAGCCCAGCTCGGCAAGATCGCGGTCGAGCGTCGCGTCCAAATCGTACCAATCGCCGATCGCCAGCAGCGCCGTGCCGCGAGGCAGTGCGGCGCGCGCGGTCCGCAGTGTGCGCGGCAGATCGAAGCCGGCAG
>JBAUMX010000177.1:0-17920 GCA_049578945.1 Candidatus Cybelea sp.
GCACTGACCGTGCCGTCGGCCGCAACCGTCGCCGAGAGCGCATCGGCCGGAATTTTTAAATTCGCCAGGCGCAAATCGCGCGCATTGCGCAGCGTACCGTCGGCTGCGCGCGAAAACTCGCCATCGCGTGTATAGTAGCGGCGACCGCGCGCGTCGGTGAGCGTAAAGAAGCCTGGACCGTCGATCGCAAGATCGAAAGGCCCCGCGCTGCGCGCGAGCTTTCCTTGCGTGAAGAAGACGCGCGCGCCGAGCGCCACTGTTCCCAAGGCGCCCCGTCCGGGCGCGACCAGCTCGGCGAAGCTCTGAGCCGAGCCCTTGAAGCCGACGACGCCGGCGTTGGCCAGGTTGTCGGCGATCGTATCGAGATTTCGCTGCTGAGCCGCCATCCCGCTGGCGGCCGCAAAGAGCGCTCGGTCCATCTAAGAAATCCGCGCGGCCTCGGCCGCTTTCTGACGGGAAAGGTCGATTGCGACGACCGCCTTCTGTGCGCTCTCGAAAGAGCGCTCGGCCGCGAGGACGTCGATCATCTGCGAGATCGCGTCGACTCCGTTTGAAGGGTGCAGCCCCGGCCCGAACGTGCCGGCGCGCGGAAGGCCGCTCTCGGGGGATCGCTCGCGCGCGATCCTCACGCCGAGCGCGGTCAAGAACCCGTGCGCGGTGACCGGCCGAAAGCCGTCGGTAGAAGCGTTCGCCAAGTTCTCGGTTGCAATCTCGAGTCTCGTGCGTGCCGCGACCATTGCGCTCGCGGCCCATGCAATCCCGTCCACGAACGCATGGTAGCCAATGCGCGTAGCCGAATCGTTTCCACAGGATGGCCGAGCTGCGCCGAATTCGCCATGTCTTGCGCTACGCGCTGCTGAGCGCGCTCGTCGCCGGCTGCAGCGGGCCGTCGCCGCAGCAGCGGGCGCAAGACGCGGAGCTGGCTGCGGTCACGACGCTCAAACAACGGTATCCCGTCATCGCGGGCTTTGACGTTCGGCCGGCAACGACGCTGATCGTCAGCCTCGATCTTCAACAATACATCGAGATGGAAGACGACGAAATCGCCGCGATGAAGCGCGCGACGGTGAAAGGTTGGCGATCCGCGTGGAGTGCCGCCCACCCGAACGCGCATGCGCTGCTCGAGGTTCGCTTCATCGACTTCATCGGGCGCAAGGTCGCGACCGAAACGACCAAGGTCTAGCCGCTCCGATGAATCCAGCGTTAGCGGCGACCATCGCCGCGTTGCTTGCGGTAGGCACCAGCGCGCCTGCCCGCAGGCCGTGGTTTTCTCCGCCGACGGCGGCCATCGCCACGCGCGATCTCACTTTTGCCGACGGCGACGCAACGCTTCACGGGACGCTGTATCTCCCCGAACGGGATGCAAAGGTGCCCGCAGTCGTGGTATTTCACGGCGCTTCCGAGCCGCTTGCGAGCACGCCACTGTACGCGCACTTACGCGAGGCTCTGCCGCAGATCGGAATCGCAGTGCTGCTCTTCGACCGGCGCGGAACGGGAAAGTCTAGCGGCAACCCCGACGTGCCCTACCGAACGCTGGTCGACGACGGCATCGCCGGCGCTAGCGTTATCCGCAGCCTGCCTCAAATCGATCCCACTCGGGTGGGCTATTGGGGAATCAGCCAGGGAGGCTGGCTGGCAACGTTGGCGGCGTCACGCGATCATCGCGCGGCGTTCGCAGTAGCCGTCTCGGCGCCGCTGGTTTCGGCGGAACTCCAAATGGAGTTCGCGATGTCGAACCGCTTGAACGTGCTCGGCTACACCCAAACCGACGTTAGCGAGATGCTCGACGCACGCCGTATGGTGAACGGCTATTTTACCGGCACGAACTCTCGCGCTGAGGCCGTCGCGGCGCTTACGAAGATCGAAGGCCGGCCGTGGTTCGATCTCATGTACCTGCCCAAGGCTTCGTCGCTGCCGGCCAATCCTGCGAACTCCACATGGCCCGAACGGATGGACGTAAACTTCTTCACGGCGGTCGAGCAGGTAAGGATCCCGATGCTCTTTGTTTTGGGTGGCGAGGATCCTTGGATTCCGGTCTCCGCTACGGTTGCGCGCCTGCACGCAATCGCCGCAACGCATCCGCATTTAGAATACGCGGTCGTTCCGAACGCCAACCATCTGATGATGACTCCGCCCGCACACGAGCAAATGAACGATGCGGATCCTCGTCAGGTCGCCATCGAGAAACCCGACGTTGCCGCATACTTCACGCTGCTGGGCTCCTGGTTGAGCCGCGTCGTTAGCGCGATGAACGCGCGGTGACCTTTGCGATCACCGCCCAGACGCGGTGCGGTACCGCCAGCACGTCGCCGGGAAAATCACGCCGTAGTAACGAGGCGAGATCCTCGTCGAAGACGTCCACCGCGTGGGGCGGCAGACTAGCGGCAACGCCCGCGCTGGCACGAATTCGTCCGCGCCATGCCTCGTGCGTGTACGCGACCGCAACGTCGAACGAGAAACTCTCGATCTCGATGAAACCGGCGCGAGCGGCATCCGTCAATTCGTACGCATGAATGCCGTTCCCGCCGGCCATCTTCCACTGCGGGTTATGACGCTCGATCAGTCGCTCCGTCGCCTCGACGACGTTGCCGGGCTGCGGAATCCAATCGAAGTGCGCGAGAATCAAACGGCCACCGGGAACGAGCACGCGCCGCGCCTGTGCCGCGGCTCGAGCGCGGTCGAACCAATGCCAGCACTGACCGGCGCAAACCACGTCGAAGCCGGCGTCGCCAAACGGCAGCTCCTCAGCGAGACCCTCGACGTAACGAACCGTGCTCCCCACTCGAGCGTCGAGCGTGCGAGCTTGATCGAGCAGCGCCGCCGAACGGTCGAGACCTATCACGTCGCATCCTCGCAGTGCGAAACCTCGGGCGAGCGTTCCGGTTCCGGTCCCGAGATCGAGCACGCGGTCCTTGGCGCGGACCGCCTTCGTCGCGAAGATGCGGTCAAAAAACGCCTCGGGGAAACCGGCGCGATGACGCCCGTAGTCGCCGGCGGTCTTACCGAAATCGACGTGCACTGAGACCCTCCGCGAGCTACAGCCGGTCGATCACCGCTGCGGCGAAGGCCTGCGTCGAGAGCGCCTCGGCCGGCGAGCTCGCGAGCTCGGCGGTCCGCAAACCCTCGGCGTAGGCGCGTTCGACGGCCATCTCGATGCGGATCGCGCCCTCGTCATCGTCAAGCGAGTGACGGAGCAACATCGCACCCGAGAGAATCGCCGCCGTCGGATTCGCTGCATTGAGGCCCGCGAGATCGGGCGCCGTCCCGCCAATCGGCTCGTACAGGCCGAACTTCCGCCGCGGTTCCCCTTTCGCGCCTAAGCTCGCGCTCGGCAGCGTTCCGATCGAGCCGGTCAGTATTGCCGCCTCGTCCGAGAGAATGTCGCCGAACATGTTCTCCGTAACGATCACGTCGAAGCCGGCCGGGCGCTGGACGAGCTGCATCGCAGCGGTGTCTACCAAAAGATGTTCGAGCCGAACGTCGGGATACTCGCGCGCCATCTCGTTAACAACGCGCCGCCAGAGACGGGACGTCTCCAGAATATTCTGCTTATCTACCGACGTGAGCCGCTGACGACGCGCGCGCGCAAGCTCGAAGGCGACGCGCGCGATCCGCTCGATCTCGGGCGCGCGATAAATCATCGTGTCGACTGCTTCATCGACACCGTCAACGCTGCGCTGCTCCTTCGGCCGGCCGTAGTAGATGCCGCCGGTCAGCTCTCGCACCACCAGCAGGTCGAGACCG
This sequence comes from Candidatus Cybelea sp., assembly GCA_049578945.1. Classification (GTDB taxonomy): domain Bacteria; phylum Vulcanimicrobiota; class Vulcanimicrobiia; order Vulcanimicrobiales; family Vulcanimicrobiaceae; genus Cybelea. Next base: position 3,745 of record JBAUMX010000177.1, read on the forward strand.
CGTACGAGCTCGGGGCGCAGCGGAGAGCCTTCTTCCAGTCCCGCGAAGACGCGCACCGGCCGCAGGTTAGCGAAGAGCTCGTAATCGCGCCGCAGAAGAAAGAGCGCGTACTCGGGGCGCTCCGGCAATGGTTTGCCGTCGTATTGAGGAAGGCCGACGCTTCCGAACAGGATCGCTTGGCTGCGATCGCAGAGCTCGCGCGTCTCTTGCGGGAGCGGCGCTAAACCACGTGCGAGCGCCGCGCCCCCGACGAGCCCTTCTTCGCACTCGAGTCCGGGGCGCGCGGCGCGCAACACTTCGACGGCTGCATGCGTTACCTCGGGGCCGATGCCGTCCCCCGCCAACACCGCAATCGTTGCCCGTGTCATCCTGAATCCCTCGACCTCGCTCGGGATAAACTAGGTCGAAGGATCAGTAGACCGTTATTCGGGTCGTGTCGTCTTTTTTCGGGGGTGGCTCTTTGGGCGCTTCTTCTCGTTGGCCGGCCGCCGCGGCGCCTTGCGCCTCACCGTTGACCGGTGCGATGTCGACCCGTTCCAATAGCGCTAGGTGCGTCATCAGCAGGCTGCGCAGCTCGCTGCGAGCCTTCTCCGCAGCTTCGACCGAGCGCTGCTGCTCGCGGCGCACGTCGGCAATCGCGTCGTTGTAACCGGCGATCTCTCGGTCGCCGGCGAGCCGCGCCTGCTCGCGAATCAGATCGGCCTCCTTGTGCGCGGAGGCCTTGACCTCGTCGGCGGTCCGCTGCGCGAGCACGAGCGTATTCTGCAGCGATTCTTCCATCGCTTTGAAGTGGCTCACGCGCTCCTTGAGATCGGCGATCTCGGCTTCGAGCGCGGCGCGATGCTGTGCTTCGTCTTCGAGCGTTTCGATGATCTCGTCGAGAAACGCATCCACGTCGCTGCGGTCGTATCCCTGCAGCGCCTTTTTGAAGCTTTTGTGCTGTATGTCGACCGGTGTGATCTTCTCCATGCGTCGTATCCTACGTTTCCTACGGTCTGTTTGTCATGAAATCGAAAGTCCCGTCCGCCGCGATCGAATCGCGCAGACCGGCGGCGTTGACGACCACGCCCGCCGGAACGACGAGGTAGATCGACTCGGCGAGTTTTTGAATCTTCCCATCGATCGTATACGCGACGCCCGAACTGAAATCCACGACTCGCTGCAGCAGCGTTCGATCGGCGTTCTGCAAGTTGATGATGACGACTTGGCGATTTCGCAGCGAGTCGGCAATCTCGACGACGTCTTGATAGCTGCGCGGCGAATAGACGCTCACCTGGCTGCCGCGTCTCCCGGCGGTCGAGAGCGGAACGACGCGCGGCGACGATGCATCGTCGAGCTCGAACTCCTCTTCGTCATCGCGGATCGAAAAAAACGATCCGATCTTGCTAAACATGCTCATTTACGCAAACTCCTTTGCCCGTCGCGAACCAAAGAGGGCCTCGCCGATGCGCAGCATCGTCGATCCTGCCTTCACTGCCTCGCGCCAGTCACCCGACATGCCAATTGAGAGCGTACTTCCACCTATGCGGGCAAACGTCATGGCTGCCAGCTCGAATGCGCGCAAGATTGCGTCGCGGTCGCCGGTCAGCGGGCCGATCGCCATGATACCGTCGAATCGCAAGCCCGGCTGCCGGCGAAGCGTTTCGGCGAGCCGATCGGCCCGATCGGGCGGACAGCCGAATCGTTCGACCGGCGAGACGTTGAGCTGCAGCAGAACCCGCAGCTCTTTGCCGGCCGCCAGCGCTCCGCTCGAGAGCGCCGCGCCGGCCTGCTCGCGATCTACGCTCTGAACGACGTCGAACGCCGCCGCGATGGCCCTGGCTTTATTCGTTTGCAGATGACCCACAAAGTGCTTGCGGACCCGCGGAAGCGATGGAAACTTTCGCTGCGCCTCTTGGAGGTAGCTCTCGCCGAGGTCGGCGAGACCGGCCTCGATCGCCGCGTCGATCGCTCCGACCGGCTGCCGCTTACCGATGCCGACGAGCGTGATACCGGCCGGATCGCGTCCGCATCGCCGGGCCTCGTCTTCGATTGCGCACCGCAACGCAACGTAGCGCTCGCCGACGCCCTCCGTCCCTTCGACCCCGAGCGTGTCATCCTGAGCGGAATCGAAGGACGAGGGGCTCAGGGTGAGCTACGCGCGGGCTGGGCCGCCGACGGTCCCACCTCGGTGCGCGGACCAGGTCGCGTCACACAGTAGGCGATGCCGATGATGCCGACGATGACCATCGGGAGCGCATAGAGCTGCCCGCCGGTCAGCCCCATCCAACTGAAGGCGGTCTGCCGCCACATCTCCGCGATCGTCCGAGTGATGCCGTACAGGGTGAACCAGGTCCAAGCGACGACGCCGTCCTTCGGCTTGAGGCGATAGACGATCAAGAGTATCGGCAGCGTAAGGATGTCGAGAATCGCCTCGTAAATCTGCGACGGGTGCCGATAGACAGGCACCCCGTTGATGGTTGGCGCGGTCGGAAAGATCATGCACCACGGACGGTCGGGAGCGCAGACGTCGCCCCACAGCTCGTCGTTGATGAAGTTGACGAGGCGGACCAGGGTGATCCCGATCGGCAACATCATCACGACCTCGTCGCCGACGACCGTATACTTGAGCCCCGGATGCTTGCGAACGAAGAGCCACATCGCGATCAGCACGCCGACCAGGCCGCCGTGGAAGGCCATTCCGCCGTTCCAAACGGCGATGAAGTTGATCGGGTTGGAGAAGTAAAACGACGCGTCGCGCATGCTGATCATGTCGTTGATCACGAAGAAGGTTCGACCGCCGACGAGCACGCCGATCAACGCGTAGAAGAGGAAATCTTGGATCTGCTCTCGCGTTAAGCCCAGTCGGCGCCTGCCGGCCGGACGGCTCATCCAAAGGTAGACGCAAACGAACGCTACCAGATACGCAATACCGTACCAATGTACGCGTAGCGGTCCGAGATGGATCGCGACGGGGTCGATATTTGTCGGATACGTAAACCAGTGCTGCATTGCTAACTCTGTGGAGTTTGTCGGACTTGGGCCATTTCCGGTTTTGGCGACGAATTTTGTTCGAAGACGGGAATGCGCCTAAGTCCGACAAACTCCTATGGGCGCATGGCGACGACACATATTACCGCCGGCATCGCCTTCCTAGCCGGCCTCGTTTCCTTCGTGTCGCCATGCGTCCTACCGCTGGTACCGGCGTACCTTTCGCTAATCACCGGGGAGAGCGTCGACGATCTCAAGGCTGAAAAAACCGCCGCCGCGCGGGTCCAAACGCTCGCACGCGCGCTCGCTTTCGTGGCTGGGTTTAGCCTGATCTTCGTCGTGCTTGGCCTGAGCGCCAGCGCAGTCGGCGGGGCGCTCGATGCGAACCGCAGCCTGATCGCTCAGATCGGGGGCATACTCGTCGTCATCCTCGGCCTCAATATGATGGGGATGATTCAGGTTCCGTGGCTGATGATGGACGCGCGCCTTCACCCTCGTCACGGCCGTACCACGTTTTGGACCTCGTGGCTCGTTGGGATGGCGTTTGCTGCCGGCTGGTCACCGTGCATCGGTCCGATTCTTGCCGGCATTCTCGCGATCGCTTCGCAGCAGCACAGCGGTCAAGCCGCGTTGCTGCTCTCGTTTTACTGTCTCGGTCTCGCCGTGCCGTTTCTTGTGACCGCCGGCGCGGTCGGCGCGATCCTTCCGATGCTCAACCGCATCAAGCCCGCGCTGAGGTCGATCGAGTTCGGCGCCGGAGCGTTCCTCATCGTGGTCGGATTGGTTCTCGTCAACGATGCATTCCTCAACGTCGCAGGGTGGTTCTATCAATTTGTCCCGCAACCAAGCCTCTAACATATCTAACGCGCTCGTCATTGCGGGCGTCGCCGTTCTCGTGCTTTGGGCCGATCAGTTCACCAAACGGCTGATCGTCAAATACTGCATTCCCGATTACCCCGGCTGCCGCACGATCATACCCGGCTTCCTGCGCTGGACGTACGAACGGAACGTTCACGGCGCCTTCGGTCTCTTCGGCAACAACGCCGTGCTGCTGATCGCGATGGCGATCGTCGTGCTGGTGCTCTTCTGGTTTAGCTTCCGCGATGCGGCGAGCCGTTCGCTAACCGTGCGAATCGCGTTTGGAATGATCGTTGGAGGAGCGATCGGCAACATCGTCGACCGGCTTCACTACGGTTACGTCATCGACTTCATCGACTTTTACCGGATCTGGCCCAACATCTTCAACGTCGGAGACTCGTGCATCACCATCGGCGTCGGGTTGCTCTTGCTCTCGAGCCTTGTTACACATCGTCAGCGCTGAGCAAGCGGGAACACGTACCGACGTCCTCGTCGCCGCACTATCGGGCGCCTCGCGATCGCAAGCCGCGCAGAGCGCTCGAGAGGGTCGCGTCTGCGTCAACGGCGAGGGGGCCAAGCCGAGCCGTCTTCTTGAAGCGGGCGACGTCCTCGAGTACGACGTTGCGCAAGCATCGCCGCTCGTTGCGGTCCCCGAACGGATCGAGTTCGGTATCGTCTACGAAGACGCCGATCTGATCGTGATCGACAAGCCGGCCGGAATGGTCACGCATCCGGCGCACGGCGCCAAGGGCGGTACGCTCGTCAACGCCGTTCTCGCACACGTCGAAGGTTCGCTCCCCGGCGACGCACTGCGCCCTGGGCTGGTGCACCGGCTCGACCGCGATACCTCGGGTTTGCTCGTGCTCGCTAAGCAGGAAGAGAGTCTGCGCAAGCTCGGCGCCGCGATGAAGGCTCGACGCATCGAGCGCGAGTACGTCGGCCTGGTCCGAGGCGTGCCTCCAAATCCACGCGGCACGATTGAAGGCCCGATCGGACGCGATCCGCGCAATCGCCTGAAGTTCGCGATCGTTACCGCCGGGAAGCCGGCGATCACGCACTACGCGCTTCGCGAAGCGTTCTCCGAACATGCCGAACTGGTCTTTCGTTTGGAGACTGGGCGCACGCACCAAATCCGCGTGCACCTCGCGGCTGCCGGCTATCCCATTCTCAACGATCCGCTTTACGGCAAGAAGGAGCGGCGCTTCGATCTTCCCGGTCAAGCTTTGCACGCGGGGCGGCTAGCCTTTCGCCACCCGCGCACGGGCGAGCAAATGGAGTTCGAATCGCCGCCCCCGCCGGCCTACGAGCAAGCTCGCGCCATCGTTTCGTTATCGCAAGGATGACCGCACATACTGCATTCGAGCTTCTCGCATGCGATCGTAATGCACGCCGGGGCCGGCTGCAGTTGACGCACGGCGAGGTCGAGACGCCTTGCTTTATGCCGGTCGGTACCGCGGCGACCGTCAAAGGTCTGACACCCGCGGAGCTGCGCGAAGCGCAGGTCCAGATCGTCCTAGCGAACACGTACCATCTCTGGTTGCGACCCGGCATCGGGCCGATCGAGAGGGCCGGCGGGCTCCATCGTTTCATGGCCTGGGACCGCCCGATTCTCACCGATTCGGGCGGCTTTCAAGTCTTCAGTCTCGAGAGCCGCCGGCGTCTCGACGACGACGGCGTGACGTTCGCATCGCATCTCGACGGTAGCCAGCACCGCTTCACCCCCGAGAACGTGGTTGCGTTTCAACAGCGAATCGGCAGCGACGTCGCAATGGTGCTCGACGTCTGCGTGAAGCTCCCCGCATCTCGCGAACAGCTCGAAGAGTCGGTGCGCTTGACGACCGCATGGGCTCGCCGGTCGGCGGCTGCACCTAGCCGCGCCGGCACTCTACTCTTCGCGATCGTCCAAGGCGGACTCGATCTCAGCCTGCGCGAGCGCAGTGCGCGCGAGGTCGTCGAACTCGACCTACCGGGGTACGCGATCGGCGGGCTCTCGGTCGGCGAGACCCGCGAAGAGATGTACGCGATGGCGCGCTCCACCGCCGCAATGCTCCCAGAGAGCAAGCCGCGCTACTTGATGGGCGTCGGTACCGTGCGCGATCTGATCGAAGCAATCGACTGCGGCGTCGATCTCTTCGATTCAGTCTATCCGACCCGTTGCGGACGCAACGGCCGAGCGATGACGCACGACGGCGAACTGAATCTTTTCAATGCGGCCTTCGTGAAAGATGCGTCGCCGCTCGATCCACGCTGCGATTGCTCGACCTGCGCGACCTACACTCGAGCCTACCTTTCGCACTGCTTTCGCGCCAAAGAGATGCTTGGACCGCGGCTGCTCTCATATCACAATCTCTATCTCGTCAACGCGTTGATGCGCGAAGCGCGAGCCGCCATCGAGGCCGGAAGGTGGCAGACCTTCGATGCTTCTTGGCTCAGCGGCCCCTAACCGCGGTAGGCCTCGACGACGCCCACGCAATCGGCGCAGATCGAGGGATGCTTCGGATCGACGCCGAGCTGACGATACTTCCAGCACCGGACGCACTTTTCACCGTCGGCAGGCAGCAGCAGGAACTCGAAGATGCCATCGTCCGCGGCGCCCTCGCTTCGCGCGCTCGCAACGAGGTGAAGCGCAGAAACGACGAGCGCCTCTCGCAGGTTATCGCGCAGCGGGCTCAGCCGCTTGTAAAGATCCGGCGTCACCTCCAAGACGAGCTGCGCTTCGAAGTCCCGCGGCGATGAAACGGCAGCAACGCGCCCACGCAGCGCGCGAAGCTGCTGCCAGAGCCGCAGGTCGTTCTCAACCGCCGAACTGCGATGGCGTGCGGCATCGAAAGAGGTGTCGAAAATGCTCTCGGCGTCGCCCCGTAGAGCCCGCGGCACCGCTTGCCAGGCTTCTTCGGCCGTAAACGACAGCACCGGCGCAAGCACGGTCAGAAAGCGCGTGAGCACGTAGAGCAGCGCCGATTGCGCGCTGCGCCTGCGCGGATCGGCGGCCGCGCGCGAATAGAGCGGATCTTTGAGGGCGTCGAAATAAAGGCTCGACATACCGCTTTCGAACTCGACGATCCGCAGATACGCGTCGTGAACCTGACACGCGTCGTACGCCGCCTTGACGTTCGCGACGAAGGCGTCGGCGACGTTGCAAGCAAGACGATCGATCGGCTCCATCGCTTCGCGCGCCACGACGGCAGCCGGCTCGAGATCGTAGAGATTCGAGATCATGAAGCGCAAGCGATTGCGGACGTTCCGATAGACGTTACCGACTTGCTCGACGACGTTCGGTCCGAATCGCACGTCATCGATCGGTTCGACCGAAGCCGCCCACAACCGCAAGACGTCCGCGCCCCAGCGCGACATGGCATCGATTGCGTCGATCCCCGTGCCGGTGGATTTCGACATCGGACGGCCTTGTTCGTCGTTCACCCAACCATTTTTCATAACGCGGCGATAAGGTGCGCGCCCTTTGATCGCCGCGGCCGTGATGAGCGAGCTGCGAAACCAGCCCCGGAACTGATCGCCTCCTTCGAGAACCATGTCGCTAGGCCACGGAAGGCCGTCGCGACCGAGCACGGCGAGGTGCGACACGCCCGACTCGAACCAGATGTCGACGATGTTCTTCTCTTTTTCAAACTCCGACGCGCCGCAATGCGGACAGACAAAACCGTCGGGAAGATATGTCTCGACCGGATCGCTCCACCATGCATCGGCGCCGACTTCGGCGAATCGCGCAGCGGCCAGACGCGCCACCCGCGGATCGAGTATCGCTTCGCCGCACGATTTACAGACAAGCGACGGGATCGGCGTTCCCCAGGTGCGTTGACGCGAGAGACACCACTCGGGATGGGTCTCGATCATCTGGCGCTGGCGCGCGCGTCCCCACTCCGGGACGTACTCGACCCCATCGATTGCATCGAGCGCGCGCTGCCGCAGCAGATTCTGATCCATCGCGAGAAACCACTGAGCGGTCGCACGGAAGATCACAGGATTGTGGCAGCGCCAACAGTGAGGATAGGAATGCTCGTACTGCGCCGCGCTCCACAGCGCACCGCTGCGTTCTAGGTCCGCAACGATCGTTGCGTTCGCCTCGAAGATCTGCATCCCGGCGTACGGCCCGGCTTCGGCCGTAAAACGGCCAGCCGCGTCGACGGGATTCAGAATCGGCAATCCGTATTTCATGCCGGTGTCGAAGTCGTCAGCGCCATGCCCGGGCGCGGTGTGCACCGCTCCCGTCCCCGTCTCGAGATCGACGTAATCGGCGAGCACGATGACCGAGTCCCGATTCATGAAGGGATGGCGTACGGCGAGATCGTCGAGCTGCGCGCCGCGTGCGTGGCCGAGCAGCGTCGCCTGCGCGAACCGTTCGCCCAAGGCTTGTTCTGCCAATGCTCGAGCGACGATTACTCCCTCGTCGCCGATCTTGTAGAGACCGTACTGCGCATCCGGGCGAACCGCAATCGCGACGTTCGCCGGAAGCGTCCACGGCGTCGTCGTCCAAATGAGAATCGAAACGCGCCCCTCGAACGACGCCGCGCTCATTGCGTTGCGAAGTCGTTGGGCTTGTTCGGGCGTTGCCGTGAAGCGAACGTAAATCGATGGCGAGACGCGCTGCTCGTACTCGATCTCCGCCTCGGCCAGCGCCGTTTCGTCGTGGACGCACCATAACGTCGAGCGCAGACCTTTATATATCTGCTGACGCTCGGCGAGATCGGCAAGTGCGTTGACGATCGTCGCCTCAAAGGAAGGATCGATGGTGCGGTACGGGCGATCGAAGAGACCGAAGTTGCCCATGCGCACGCGATGCTCTCGCTGCCGATCGAGCCAGTAGAGCGCGCGCTCCTTGCAATGTCGCCGCAGTTCGAGCGGATCGATAGCGTGGAAGTCCTTGATTCCGAGGTGCAAGAGCGTCTCGTACTCGATTGGAAGCCCGTGCATGTCCCAGCCCGGTACGAACTTCGCATATTTTCCGTCGAGCAGCGCGATCTTGACGAACATGTCCTTGAGGACCATGCCGAGGAACGTGCCCATGTGCGGGTTTCCGTTGGCGTAGGGCGGTCCGTCGTGCAGGATCCAGGGACCGTTAGGGGCGTTGCGCTCCAAACGGCGCTCGTAGGTGCGGTGCTCTTTCCACCAATCGAGCCATGGAGGCTCGCGCTTGGGCAGCTCGGCTTTCATCGGAAAGTCGGTCTTCGGAAGATTGAGCGTCGAGCGGTAGTCCATGATGCCAGTCCGTTAGCCTAAAAGCTCGCCGAGCACATCAAAGTTTCGCTCAGCGGCCGCTTGAAGGGCTTCCCGGCGGGATTCCAGCTCCACCGAGAGCGCATCGTGCTCTCGCATGAGCCGGTCGACGAGCAGGTCGATCGCCTCGTCGCTCGGTCGCCGCTCGCCCAAACGCCAGAGCGGTTCGACCGGATACTGCAGGTCCTCGCAGAGCGCGCGGACCTTGGGATCGTAGGCGATCGCAAGGAACGGCACGGCGTAGCGGGCGGCGAGAATGAGCGAGTGCAGCCGCATGCCGACGACGAGACGCGCACCTCGCAGAATCGAGGCCGCTCGCGCAAGCGAGCACTCCGGCAAGAGCATCGGACTCGATTTGCAGGCGCGAATGACGTCGGTCGAGGCGGCCGCGTCGGGGGCGCCCCCCAGCGGCAGAAAAGCCGTGCGAACGTCGTGATGCTGCGCGAGCCGGTCGACAACCCGCGCTACGACCGCCGGACCGTCGCGAAAGGTCACGCTCTTGCGCACGCTGACGACCGCGTAGGCTCCGCTTTCGGGCCCCAATCCATCGGCCGAAAGATCCGCGACGCCTTCGGGAGATTCGTATAAGAAGACCGGATCGGCGGTCTGTTCGATCGGCGTTTGCGGAACGAGCTCGGCTAAGAGCCGGCGCGATCGCTCGTCGCGCACCGTTGCGCGATCGAGTCCTTTACAGAAGCGGCGAACGACCAGCCGGCCCCAGAAGTCGAGCGGTCCTACCGATTGCGCGAAGATCATCGTCTTGCGCCGCGCGCGGATTGACTCGCGCAGAATCTCCGCGTAGTAGAGCAGGCTGCGAAGACTGGTCGCATTTTGTAGCAGCCCCCCGCCGCCGGAGAGCACGACGTCGGCCCGCGCGATTGCGCTGCGAATCGCGCGCCAATCCCAGCGCGGTTCGGCCGCGACCCGAAAGTTCGCGGCGGTTGCCGCCGGCGTCGCCGAGAGCACTTCGAGCTGCGCCGACGGAAAGCGCCGGCGCATGCGGTCGGCAATCACCTCGAGAAGAGCCTCGTCGCCGAGATTTCCGAACCCGTAGTAACCCGACAGCAGCACGCGCACCTCAGCGAACCACTGAAGAGGTTCCCCGCTTCAGGGCGCTGCGCACCGGCGGTATGCGACGATAGATCCAAATCGCGATCGCACCGACGATCGCCCCGATCGCGACGCCGTTGACGACCCGCAGGATCGAGATCGCGATCGCCGTGTGCAAGTGAGAGAACGTATCGATGACGTCGCCGATGCCGACGCCGATCCCTAGCGCCAGCAGCCAGCCAATCGCGCGCCGGTGCGCCGGCAACAGTGCGGGCAGCAGCATCAAGAATGGAACGCCGACGAGAAACTCTTTAAAGCGTGGCCGGACGCTGAGCACGTGGGTGAGCAGGTGGCGCAGCGAGAGCTCGAAGGCCGAAGGCGCGACGTCGCTGTCGTTCCCGCTGCGAACGAGCAGAAGCGCACCGAGCGCGACGATCGCAATGCCGGCGAGCAGCTGATACGCGAGAACCGGCGAGAGGAAAACGTCGCGTGCGCGTTGAGTTCCGGCACCGAAGCGCCGGTCGAAAAGGTAGAGCGCCAGCGAGATCAGCGGCGGCAGCCCAAGCACCAGCCGCACGCCGCGGAAGCGTTCGACCTCCACCATCGCAAGCGGTGAGCTCATGACGCCGACAACGACCAGGGCGCCGAGCAGCGCGACCCCGGTAGCCGCGAGCGTCCAGCCGAGGCTGCGAGCGAACTGCGTCGACGGACTTGCCGCCGGCTCTTCGTTCCATGCCGGTATCAAGACCAGCAGGGCGGCGGTCGCAAAGAGCAGTGCACCAACGAGCGCGATCGCCGAACGCGCGAACGCATCGTGCTGCGAAAGAACGCCGGCCAGATAGACCAAGACCGTGAGCGCATAGGCGGCGACGGCGAGGCGGCGACGGTACCACCCAAAGAACTCGAGCAACAGCACCAAGATCGACGGCACTGCGAGCGCGGCCAACCCAACGAGCGCGCGATTGTTGCCGTGATACTGAGGGATCGGGGTCGCGCGTCCCAAGCGAAAACCGGAGGCGCGCAGCTCGTCGGCGATTGCTTTGACCATCTCAATATTCGTCGCCTCGATCGAGAGCTTGCCGTCTTGATGCGCCCATGGGCGAAGATAGACGACGCGCACGTTGCGCTCGCGCACCCCAAGAACGTAGCGAGCGACGGCCTCGTCGAGCTTGATCTTGTCGAGCTCGGTCTTTGCGATCGCCTGGACGCGGACGACGCGACCGGGAATCATCCTCGCGAGCGTCTCGCTTCCCTTCTGTACCTGACTAGGATCGTACGTTTCGATCGATCCGAAGTTGTAGGTGTGCCGCTTGAACGCGTCGGCGGTATCCTTGAGGTGATCGGGATAACCGAGTACCTGATTGGCGAGACCAAAGAAGATCACCGTCGAGACCTTCGGATCGTAGCGAAGCACGTTGCGGAAGACGGCGTCGATTTGCGGAGCTTCGAAGCGCTCGTCGTTCTGAAAGCGCGGAACGGCCAGCAATGCCAGACGCCGCGCCAGCTCGAGCTGATCGGTCGGGATGCCGAGCCCGAGCGTGTTGAAGTAGTCGATCTGCGTGCGCACCTCAATCAGCCAGGGTCGCGTCGCGCGCAGCACGCGCACGCTCCGCGGCATGAAGTGCAGCCCAAGCGCAGCGCGGTATCGATCGTAGGTTGAAGGATCGAAGACGAGCAGGTAGACGGCGCCGTCGACGATTCGGTGCGTACGAACGAGGGTCGCCAGCAGCGGATCGCCGATCGGCGTCACGCGGGCCTGGTTCTTCAGCACGGCCCCCGTCGTCACGTAGGCCTTTCCATCGTTACCGACGTTTGCGCCCAGTTCTTCGGTCAGCGCCAGCGACGTCAACCCCGCTCGTCGCAGCGCGATCAAGAACGCGGCGGGATTGTAATCGTACGAGCGCGCGAGCGCGTCGAAGTCGGTGAAATCCATTACGAGCTCGACGCGGTTCGCGGCCGATTCGGTACGCACTCGAAAGTACGCGACCGCGAGCGAAGCGAGCAGAGCAACGATTAAGATCAATGCGGCGTAACGCGTCCGCGAGGTGTAAAGAGTCACTTTAAACGCAGTTCGAGTTGACGGATTTCCTGGACCTTTTCGCAATACAAGAGGGCTCGCCATGGGCGAGCCCCCGTGCCGTCGCGTATGCGCGAGTCCCTTTTTTGTCGGGCCACGCATACCGGGTGTGGGCGACGCTTTTTGAACTCAGGCGAGGCTCGATGCCCACGATCGAACGCCGCGGTCCGTCCGGTTCAACGGTGCCCACTTATCCCCTTCCCCGAGAAGCTCGATCTACTCGTGCCACTTCGGCGAACGCCGCTCGAGAAACGCGGCGATGCCTTCGCCCGCATCCGGTTCGAGCGCGTTCGAGACCATGACGGCTTTGGTGTAGTCGTAAGCGCGCGTTTGATCTAGATCGATCTGCGCGTAGAATGCGGCTTTGCCGAGGGCGACGACGCGACGGCTCGACGATGCGATTCGCCGTGCCAGCGCGAGCGTCTCCTCGTGAAGACAGCGCGGCTCGACGACGCGATTAACGAGGCCCCACGCAAGAGCGGTAGGCGCGTCGATCGGTTCGCCGGTCAGCAGCATCTCCATCGCGCGCTTGCGTCCGACCGCGCGAGTCAGCGCGACCATCGGCGTGCTGCAAAAGAGGCCGATGCGCACGCCCGGCGTTGCAAACGTCGCTTCGGTCGACGCGACGGCGAGATCGCAGGCGGCGACCAGCTGACAGCCCGCGGCGGTTGCGACCTTTGCGACTTCAGCGATGACCGGAAGCGGAATCGTCGCGATCCGCTTCATCAGATCGACGCAGGCATCGAAGATCTCGCGGTAGGCATCGACGTCACGGCCGGAGAGCTCGCGGAGATCGTGACCCGCGCAAAAAGCGGCGCCCTCGCCCCGTAACAGGATCGCGCGTGCATCGGCCGCTTCGGCCGCCGCCGCCAGCGCGCTGTCGAGCTCGCGCATCATTTCCAGCGAGAGCGCGTTGCGCTTCTCGGGCCGGTTCATTGTAATGACGGCGATCTCGCCGTCGCGCTCGATGGTGACCGCCTGCGCCTGGACCGTTTTCATCGTTCGGGTACTCTTGGGCGATGCAGGGCTCGGACCTGCGAGCCGCTTGCGCCCCGTCTAGGGGCTGGGGCCCACCGCAGCGCCGACCGGATGCTGGAGACCGTCGCCGATCGTCACCGTCGAAGGGTTGCCTTGCCCGTCGATTACCGTGACGTGCCCGTTGCTCGCCGGCGTGCGCGCCCGGGCGCTTGGAATCGCGAGAACGTCGTGCTCGATCGTCAGCAAAAGCGGCGATTGAAATGCGCCGGCTACCTTTCCCGAATACGTCCATGCGTAGTCCACCAGCGAGTAGATTACAACGTCGTTCGCGCATGGATCTGCGACGTACATCTTTCCTTTGGAATCAAAGGCCACGCCCGAAACCTGTTCGTTGTGCGAGAGCGGAACGTAAACCCATAGCGTCGGCATGAGCTCTTCGCCGACGAGATAGTTGCCGCTGACGGGGCAACCGCTGGGCGGAGGCAGTGCCGACAAGGTGCTCGCCGCGACGAAGAAGGTGCCTTGCGATCCCGTACCGTTTACGGCGATTCCGCGATTGAGCTGCGGCGGGTCTCCCAATCCCGCGATCGCGATCGTTGGGGTGCCGTTGCCGATCGTGTATTCGAAGACTTGCTGCGCGTATCCGTCGCCGGCATCGCTTACGTAGAGCGTGTCGTTCGCGACGGTCACGCCGATGGGATCCGTCAGACCTCTAGAATACGTCTGCACCAGCGAGCTGCCTCCCGGTGCAAACTCGAGGACGTTTCCAGCGCGGCCGTTTGCAACGTAGACGTCTCCCGCCGAGTCGGTTGCGACGCCCGCAACGTCGACGAGCCCCTGCGTGATCGTCCGAAGCGGAGCCGGGTTTGCAATCCCCTCCGGGTATACGAGCAGTTCCGACGAGCCTTGCGCCGTGCGGTTCGATACGTAAACGTATCCTGCTTCGGAACGGATACGCTCGCCGGAGCGCGTCGCGGACGGTACGGCCGGCGGCGCGCTTGGGAGCAGCGC
>JBAUMX010000178.1:0-38623 GCA_049578945.1 Candidatus Cybelea sp.
GCCGGTGCGACGCCCGCGATCGGATTCGTCGCCGGTCTCGGCGCGGCGCTGCTCGTCGCCGCGCTAGCACGCCGCGGAAGCGGAATCGACCCGAATCGGCTGATACTCGCCGGCGTTTCACTATCGACGCTCTTTGCGGCAATCGTTACGCTCGCCGTCGTGCGCGCGCAGTCGAGCGATTACGCGAGCACGATTCTCGCGTGGCTCGCCGGCTCGATGGCCGGACGCGGCTGGCACGATCTGGCGATCGTTGCACCGTACGTCGGCTTCGGCGTGCTGCTTGCCGTCGTTTCGTCTTCGCCTCTGAACGCGTTACGGATCGGCGACCTGCGCGCGCGCGCCGTCGGCGTCGACGTCGATCGCGCGCAGTGGCTGATCCTCGCCGCCTCTTCGCTGCTTGCCGCAAGCAGCGTCGTGCTCGCCGGGCTCGTCGGTTTCATCGGACTCATCGTACCGCACTTCGCGCGACGCGTGGTCGGATCGGACGCGCGCGCTCTCCTGCCGGCCTGCGCCGCAATCGGGGCCGCGCTCTGCATGATCGCCGACGCCATCTGCCGGCGCGTCGTCGCGCCCGCCGAACTGCCGATCGGCGTATTGCTCGCGTTCGTCGGCGTCCCGACCTTCCTCTATCTCTACCTTCGTCCGGTTGGGGCGAGCCGAAGCCTCGGACGATGATCGAACTCTGCGACGTTACGCTTCACGTCGGCGGCCGCCGGCTCTTGAGGGGTATAACCGCACGCGTCGGAACGGGGGAGTTCGTCGCGCTGCTCGGCCCCAACGGCGTCGGCAAGACGACGTTGCTGCGGGCGATTGCGGGCTTGCACCCGCTCGAAACTGGAACGATTCTCCTGGATGGCCTGCCGGCGGCGCGTCTCGAGCCGCTCGAACGGGCACGCCGCATCGGCTTTGTTACGGGCGACGAGATCTTTCTCGATGCGCTCTGCGTCGCAGACGTCGTCTCGATCGGCCGGTTTCCCCACCATCGCTGGTGGCAGTGGCAGACGCGCAGCGCCGATACGGCGGCGGTCGCGCAGGCGCTGCGCGCCGTGCGCATGGAACGCTTCGCAGCACGGCTCTTTTCGACGCTTAGCGCCGGCGAACGTCAACGCGTTTGGATCGCGCTGGGCCTCGCCCAGCAGACGCCGATCCTGCTCCTCGACGAACCGACGAGCCATCTCGACATTCGAGTCGCGCACGAGATCCTCGATCTGCTGCGAGGTCTTGCGCGCACCGGTAAGACCGTCGTCTGCGCGCTGCACGACCTCAACGACGCGGCGGCATACGCCGATCGCATGGCGCTCCTCGGCGACGGCACGCTGCTCGCGTTAGCCGAGCCCGACGGGCTGCTGAGCAACACGCTTCTCGAGGCCGTTTATGGAATCGCGATGGAGCGGGTTAGGTTGCCGGGCGGGCGCCTGCGCGTCTTTGCGCGAGATCCGGAGGCTATCGGTTAGCGTTCGGCAGCGCGCGCACGTCCGAGCCAAGAACCCAGAGCGTGCGGCCGCGCTGCGGTCCGGTCGAGATCAAGACACCGACCGCGTCGTCGGGCTTTTCAAAGATCGGCGATTCGACGTAGGCGGGAACGCACGAGATAACCGTCGCGTGCGTTCCGGGCGAAACCAGGACCGCGTGCGGCAGCATTGCTTGCGCCGCGTCGAAAGAGGCCGCATGATACTCGCGCAGGCGGGCGCGCGAGTCCCAAATCAGCACCGATGGATCGTCCGTCGTGCTGTAGAGCACGACGTGGTCGCCGCGATGCACTCTGCAATCCGCGAGCACGGGCGCGATCGCCGCTAGCCAAAGGAGTAAGAGTGCGGCCGCGATTCTATCCACGCACCGGCTCCGAATCCAACATGCGAATCGCGAGAATCGCAAGATCGTCGCGCAGCCGGCTTCCGCCGCGGGCGCGAACCTCTGCAACGAGCTTGTCTGCAAGCTGCTGCGCGTGCGGCGGGGATTGCTCGATCAGCTCCATCGCCCCGTCTGCGAGGAGCTGCTCGCCGGCACGATTTCGAACCTCGGTCAAACCGTCGGTCGAGAGGACGATCGTGTCTCCCGGATCGAGGTCGAGCGTCTCGGAGTAGAACGGCTCGTCCATCACGCCAAGTACGGGTCCGGTCACCACCAACTGTTCTACGCGGCCGTCGCGGCGCAGGAAAGCGCAATCGTGTCCCGCGCTGCCGTACTCTAACCGGAACGTGGTCGTGTCGAGCACGCCAACGAACATCGAGACGAAGAGGTACGGGTTGCCGACGGCTTTGGAGAAGGCGACGTTGAATTCCGACAGAATCGCTGCGGGCTCGCTCTGCCGCAGCGCGATTGCGCGGATCATGAATTTGATGAAGGCCGTGAGCACCGCTGCATCAACGCCCTTCCCGCTGATGTCGGCGATCAGGATCAGCGCTCGCGTCGCGGAAAGGCGATAGACGTCGAAGACGTCTCCACCGACTGCGACGTGATTCGTCGCAGAAAGATAGGCACTCCCAACCTCGCAATGCGGCAACGGAATCGATTCGCTGCGAAACGCTCGCTGCAGGACCTCGATAACCGTGCGCTCGTGTTCCAGCTCGCGATTGAGCCGCGACCGGTACGTGTTGAAGAGAATTGCGAGCAACCCGAAGACCAACACCCAGAATGCGCGCACGTACGAGGACCGGTCGAGTTGTACTTGCGTGCTGGTCGTCAGACCGGTTCCGATGCCGGCCAACGCGCCGCGAATCGCCGCGACGGTGCGCGTTTCGTAATCCGAGTAGAGCTTGTTGCGTTTATCGAGCTCCACGAGCCGCTGCCCCGGATGGCGGAGCAACGGCCCCGCGACCTCCGCGCGCCAGCGCGATTGCAGTTGCCCGTACGCGCCAAGCAGGATGCCGGGCCCGTAGAGGTGCTGCTCGCGCAGGATTTGCCGAATCAGGCTTTCCTTGGCATCGTACCCGGCGGCGGCTTGCCGGTACTGTGCGACGTAAAAGGGATCGCGGGTCAGCGAGTAGCCGCGTAGTGAATTTTCTTCATCGATCTGCAGGCGCAGGAGTTCCTCGAGCTCGATCTGCGCTTGCTGGATCTGCGCCTGGCGCTCGAACGTGCTGGCAATTTGAGCGCGGGTTTCGAACGACCCCTGCACGGCGAAAGCGAGCGTCGCCACCAGGAACGCGGTCATCAAGAGCGTCCCGGTTACGTTCGCGAACGGTACGTTCTTCACAAAGGCGTCACCGACGCTCGGTCGAAGAAGCGCAGGCTGTGCAGGGTCTAGTCGATCCCACGATATTCAAGTCCTACGACATCCGCGGAGTTTATCCGTCCGAGCTGAATGACGACATTGCCTACGCAATCGGGCGCTGCTTCGTACCGCTGCTCGACCGCGAGCCGCGCGGCCCGAACGCCCGCAGCAACGTCGTCGTCGCTCGCGACATGCGTCCTTCCGGAGAAAGCCTCTGCGACGCGTTTGCGCAGGGCGCATCCGAGGCCGGCGCCGACGTCGTCGACATCGGAATGGTTTCGACCGACGCACTCTATTTCGCAGTTGGGAGACTCGCGTTTGACGGGGGCGTCATGATTACGGCGTCGCATAATCCCGCGGCGTATAACGGCATGAAGTTCACTCGTTCGCAAGCTCAAGCGATCTCGCTCGATACGGGTTTGTCGACGATCCGCGATCGGTTGGTCTCGGGAGAAATGCCTCCCAAGAGCTCGACGCCGGGTGCGCTCACCCGCCGCAACGTCCTCGGCGATTTCGCCCAACACTGCCTGTCGTTCGTCGAGCGGTCGACGATCAAACCCTTGCGGATCGCCGTGGACGCCGGCAACGGAATGGCCGGCGAAACAATTCCACACGTCTTTAAGAGCCTGCCGTGCGAAGTAATTCCCCTCTACTTCGAACTGGACGGAAGCTTCCCAAATCATCCGGCCAGCCCGATCGACCCTGAGAATATGATCGACTTGCAGGCCGCGGTTCGAAAGCATAAATGCGATTTGGGCGTCGCTTTCGACGGCGATGCAGACCGCATGTTCATCGTCGACGAAAAGTCTGGTTTGATCGACGGCAGCACCGTAACGGCACTCGTCGCGCTGAACACGCTCAAGCGCCATCCCGGCGCGAAGATTCTCTACAACCTAATCTGCAGTCGTAGCGTTCCGGAGCTTATATTGAAAGCCGGCGGGGTACCGATTCGATCGAGGGTCGGCCACTCGATCATCAAAGCCGAGATGCGCGAGCAAGATATCGTTTTCGGAGGCGAGCACAGCGGGCATTTCTACTTTCGCGACAACTGGTACGCCGATTCGGGAATGATCGCGCTGCTTGCATGCCTCGAGCTCTTCAGCGAGGCGAATAAACCGGTCAGCGAGGTAGTCACGCCGATCGACACGCGGTTTCGCTCGGGTGAGATCAACCTTCGGCTAGCCGACATCCCCTCCAAGCTCCGGGAAATCGAACGGCATTACGCCGACGCGCAAATCGATTATCTCGACGGTATAACGATCAACTATCCTCGCTGGTGGTTGAACGTACGTTCGTCGAACACCGAGCCGCTGCTGCGGCTCAACGTCGAAGGAGACACTCTTGCGCTCATGACCGAACACCGAGACGAAACCCTGGACCTGATACGGAGTTGAGGATTTGAACGTGGAACGATTGGTGTTGGGGCCGGCCTTCATCGCGGTGGGCGACGGAACGTCGACGTTCGGCCGGTTAGCCCTTGAGAACGGGCGGATTACCGGAGTGCTCGCGGCCGACGGGCCGTCGGATCATCCGTTGCCGTCTGGCAGCACCATCGCGCCCGGATTGATCGACGTTCATACCAACGGTGCCGGCGAGTATCTCTTCAACCGCGACCAAGGCAACGCGGTCGGCGTCACCGGCACGACGTACGCATGTCAGGGCGCGACGGGCTTCGTTGCCAGCGTCATGACTGCACCCTGGGAATCGATGCTGCACGCAGCGTCGGAGATCGTTGAAGCCGCAAATCAGCTCGAAGAAGACGCGCCGGTCGGCGCGCGCTGCGTCGGCATACATTTTGAAGGGCCGTTCTTGAATTCGAAGTTTCGGCGAATCCATCGTCACGAATGGCTCCTTCCCGCCACCACCGCGCGCGCGCAGGAGATGGTCGACGCCTGCAAAGGCGCCTGTCTCTTGGTGACGATGGCCCCCGAGATCGAAGGCGCCAGCGACGCACTGCGAGTCTTTCTGGAGAACGGCGTCGTGTGCTCGGCCGGTCATACGGGGGCTCGCTACAGAGAAGGGATGCTCGCGATCGGGCTCGGCTTCCGCTCGCTGACGCATGCCTTCAACGGGATGCCGCCGCTCGACCATCGCGATCCTTCGATTTTAGCCGCCTTCATTCAAGATCGCCGGACGCTCGTCCAAGTGATCTGCGACGGCTTTCACGTCTCACCCGTTATGATCGACATCTTACATCGGACTCTGGGCGATCGCGTCGTTTTGGTGACGGACAACATGCCCGCCGCAGACCCGGGCTATCATATCGAAGGCGGCGTCATGCGCGCAGCCGACGGCACGATCGCCGGCAGCGCGCTTCGCATCGATGAGGCGTTGCGCAACTACATGTCGTACGCGCAGATCCCGTTCGCACAGGCGATCGTCGCTGCAACCTACGCACCCGCCCGGCTCATACGGCACGAGAGCGAGATGGGGCGCATCGCGCGCGGGGCGCGTGCCGATCTCTCCTTTTGGGACGGCGAGTACCGCGTAACGGCGACGATGGTCGGCGGCCGCTTCGTCTACAACCCGATCGAAGTTACGGTCTGAGCCGGGTCGTCCCTCACGCCGGCGCGTACGGGGAAACGTCCGTTTCCGAGAACGGCGTTCGCTGCGCCGCCGAGCGGAGCATGACGACTGCGGCGTAGATAACGACGACGACCACGAGCCATCGCACTGCGACCAGCGGCAGCGATTTGACGATGTAGGCGGCAATGAGAACGCCGGGAATTCCGCCCAGCGTCAAACCGAGCGCCGCACGCATCGAGAACGCGTCGTGGCGGATGAAACGGAGGCTGGCGACCGGCATGAGGAACGCGCACGATGCCATCATGATCGGAAACGCGGCGATTGGATTCATGCCGAGCAGACTGACCATGATCATGCAAGGCGCGTACAAGCCGATGCCGATCGTCATCAACGCGCCCAGACAGAAGCTGACGGCCACTCCGATCGCAAGACGCGTCCCTTCCAAACCGAGAGCCGTCCCAGTCAGACCGAACTGACTTCCCTTCAGATTGGTCATGATGAAGAGCACGGCGGCAGCCAAGAGCGCCGTCCCCATTCCGATTTGAACGTAACGCCGGGGAAGGCGCGCGACGAGCCCGGCGCCGAGCCAAGCACCGATCACGGCCGCGAGGATCAACAATATCAGGGTGCGAGGTTCCACCGCGACGATGCCGATGAAGATCGCGGCTTCCACCACGGTAGGAAGCGCGTGTCCCACATTTAGCGTTCCCGGGATTCGTTCGTCCGGAACGAAGCGCAGAAACTTGAAGAGCGACGTCGTCGTTGCGAACGAGCCGATTCCTAGCGTATCGAAAAAATTCGTAACGAATCCGATCGCAATCGCGATCGCTGCGGCCAGCGGTTCGGGCATGACCGGACGGTGGCGCGGCAGCGCCCGTGCCAGCGCGACGATCATCATGAGGCCCACGAGCAGCAGGCCGATGAAGAGAATAGTATGGACGGTCATAGTTTAGGAACCCCTGATACGGTACGCCCACGATGCGCCGCGGCCTGCTATGAAGAGCCGATCCCCGTCGACCGCCGGCCCATGACCGCGGGCTCGGGCGGTGATGGCCGGAATACCGAGCATCCAGCCCGGTGCGGGATGAGTCCAGAGATGGACGAAAGCCGTGCGAGCAGCGTAGCGAGCAAACGCTCAGCCTACGAAGCCGCGAGCTCTCGTACTGCCGCCGCGTTGAAGTACGCGGCGCGCGGATGGTGCATGACGATCGCCGCGGTCGACTGCTCCGGAACGATTTGATAGGCCTCGGTCAGCGCAACGCCGATCTTGGCGGTCGCATCGAGCAACCGAAAGACGATCGCATGCTGTTCGAGATCGGGGCACGCGCCGTAGCCCCAGGAGTAGCGCTTTCCGAGGCCTGCCTTTAGGCCAAGCTCGCGGCGAATGCGACGATGTGTGTGCTCGGCTAGCGCCTCCGCGGCTTGTACCGAAAAACCGTGCAGAAAATACGACTCGCTGTAATCGCCGGAGGCCTGCAGCTGTTCGGTACGTTTGCTCGCATGACTGCCGACGGTGACGACCTGTAACGCCACAACGTCGCTCGCTCCGTTCTCCCGCGGTTCGCGTAAGTAATCGGCGAGACTCAAATGCTCGCCGCCGGCTTGGCGCGGAAAGCTCATGCGCGCGATCTCTCGCCGCCGGTCGGCGGGATCGTAGAGAATGACGTCGTTGCCCAATCCGGCCGCTGGAAAGTAGCCATAAGCCACCCGCGGCTCTAAGAGATCTCCTTGCAGCGCCTGCGCTTGATAGCGTTGGAGCCGCGGCTCGAACTCTTCGGCGACGAGTCGTTCGAAGGCGCTGCCCTTCGAGTTTGCGCCGCCCCAGGAGAGCCGATAGAGACTCCGCAGATCGAAGCACTCCCACAGTTCAGGCAAGTCGACGCCATCGAGCGCGCGCGCCCCCCAGAACGGCGGCTCCGGTACGTCGGCAATCTCGCGTTTTACCGCCGAGCCCGCGTCCGAAGCCGGACGGGCCGGAGCGCTGGGGCGCTGCTGGCGCTGTTCTAACGCCTCGCGCTTCGTGCGCTCGAGCAGGTCGCGCCGCCGCTGCGGATCGCTGGTGAGCGCATCCATCACGTCGAGCCCTTCAAAGGCGTCGCGCGCGTAGAAGAGACCCGGTTCGAAGAAGCGGCTGCCGTTATCGAGCAGCGCGATCCGACGGCTGAAGTCGCGATTGATCGCTGCGCCGCCGACGATGACCGGATACTGCAGACCGCGGGCGTCCTGTTCCTCGACGCAGATCGGCATCTGTTTGCTCGTGGACACGAGCAACGCCGACAGGCCGATGGCATCGGCGCCAACTTCAACTGCCTTCTCCAGAATCGTGTTGATCGGGACCTGCTTGCCGAGATCGTGCACGGTGTAACCGTTATTCGCAAGGATCGTGTGAACCAGATTCTTGCCGATGTCGTGCACGTCCCCGAAGACGGTTGCAAGGACGACCGTTCCCTTGGTCGAGCCGCTCCGGCGCTCGAGAAATTGTTCGAGATGCGCGACGGCCTTCTTCATCACCTCGGCGCACTGCAAGACGAACGGCAGGATAAGCTCGCCGCGTCCGAAGCGATCGCCCACATCCTTCATTGCCGGCAGCAAGATCTCGTTGAGCACTTCGACCGGCGCGTAATGCCCGAGCGCCTCGTCGATCTTCGCTTCGATTCCGTCCTTGCGCCGCAGCAAGATCGCTTGGTGGATCCGTTCCTCAATCGGCGCGGCTTCGGCATCGGCAGCCGAGACCGCGTCAGAAGCGGAGCCGAAGGGCGACGCGGCTTCAAAATGTTCGATCAAACGAGTGAGCGCGTCGGGTCGCCGATTGAACACGAGATCGTCGCACATCTCGCGGACCGTCGCGTCGACCTCGAAATATGGAACGATCTCTTTGGCGTGAACGAGCGCGCAATCGAGTCCTGCTTCGACGCAATGATGTAAGAAGACCGAGTTGAGCGCGGCGCGAGCAGCGGGCTTGAGGCCGAAGGAGACGTTGGAAACGCCCAGCGACGTCAATACCGCCGGCAACTCCCGCTTGATGGCACGAATGCCTTCGATCGTTTCGATCGCCGAGGCGGCAAACTCGGCCTCGCCGGTTGCCAGCGTGAAGGTCAACGCGTCGAAGATCAGGGCACCGGGCGGAAGACCGTACTCGCCGACCACGATCTCGTAGATCCGTCGGGCAACCTCTACTTTGCGCGCCGCCGTTTTCGCCATCCCCGTCTCGTCGATGGTCAACGCCACGATCGCGGCGCCGTGTTCGCGCGCAAACGGCAGCACGGCGTCGATCTTCGCTCGTCCGGATTCTAGGTGCACCGAGTTGATGATCGCGCGGCCGGGGTAGTTTTGCAGGGCAATCTCGAGGACTCGCGGTTCGGTCGAATCGATTACGAGCGGCGCTTCGATCGCTTGCGCGAGCCGGCGCGCGAGCTGGCGCATCTGCTCGTCTTCATCGGGTCGTTCGGTAAGCGCACAGCAGACGTCTAAGAGATGCGCGCCGCCTTCTACCTGTTCGCGGGCGACCAGCACGATGTCGTCATATTGATCCTCTAAGAGGAGCCGTTTAATCTTTCGCGAGCCCTGCGAATTTATGCGCTCACCGACGATCAACGGACGAGGCTGCTGCTCGAGCGCCACGGCGGTGATCGCCGACGCGGCTTCTTCTCCAGCCGGCGGCGAGGGGCGAGGCTTTCGAGCGACGGAGTCGACGGCACCGCGCAGCGCACTGATGTGGGCGGGTGTCGTTCCGCAGCAACCGCCGACGACGTTGACGCCGAAATCTTGCACGAAGGCGGCGAGCTCGAGCGCGAGCTCCTGCGGTCCTTCGAGATAGATCGTCTCGCCGGCCGGTCCCATGATTGGAAGACCGGCATTCGGAATCACGCTGACGAAGGCGCGCGCGCTCTCGCAAAGGTAGCGGATGGAGTCGCGCATTTGGGCCGGACCCGTCGAACAGTTCAGACCGATGACCTCGACGTCGAGTGCACCGAGAACGGCGCAGACCGCGCGGATATCGGTTCCGAGCAGCATACGGCCCTCGGTTATGAGCGTCGGCTGGGCCTGAATCGGAACCTGACGCATTCCGCGCGCGAACTCACGCCTGATTCCCGCGATCGCCGCTTTGAGTTCCAAGAGGTCCTGCATCGTCTCGAGCAGCAGCAAGTCGACGCCGCCTTCGACCAGCGCGCGGGCCTGCTCGGCGTAAATATCGCGCAAGCGTTCGTAGGTTATGTTCGAGAGCGCGGGGTCGGACGAAGAGACGAGCATTCCCGTCGGTCCCATCGATCCGGCGACGAAACGGGGACGCTCGCGGGTCGCAAACGCATCGCAGGCCTCGCGCGCTAGCACGGCAGCGCGCAGGTTGATCTCGTGCGTTCGATCGCCGAGCGCATACTCATCAAGCTTGAGCCGCGATGCCGTAAAGGTATCGGTCTCGACGACGTCGGCGCCCGCTTCGAGGTACGACTCGTGGATCGCGCGCACGAGCTCGGGACGCGTGAGCACCAGCGCTTCATTGCATCCATGCGCGCCGCCGAAATCTTCGGCGGAGAGCTCGAGCGCCATGAGCTGCGTACCCATGGCGCCGTCGAAGATCAAAACCCGCTCCCCGAGCCGGCGCAAATACTCAGACAATCTGTCGGCTTTCCTTCACGGCGTCATACGCGACAGGCGAATCTCGCCCACCGCATATCCGGCCCGATTATACACTCCCGGACGTGCAAATCGAGCGAGTTTAGCCGCTTGGCTCTCGTCGAGCACCCCTAACCGGCCCAAAACGCCAATCGTCGAAGGGCCCCGCGCCCGCGAGGCTCCGTCGAGGACTTTGGAAGCGTAGCCGTAGCCGCGTGCGATCGCGGCGACACCGTGCACGCCCTCGGCCCCCGCCTTCGAGGCGATCGCCCCGTTGCCGGCAATCATCAGCTCGGTGTCGAGCTGCCCGCTACCCGCCACGTACTCGGGATAGGCAACCATTGCGTCGCGAACGACGCGCAGCGCCCACACATCGGAAGGATCCATATCGGTCGGCGAGGCGAGCCGCGCGAACGAAAGAGCGGCGTTGCGCAAGCTGGTTGCGTAGACCGGAATGCCGCAACCGTCGATCGCGATCGGCCAGGTTTCGGGATCGTCGCCGGAGACCCGCGCGCAAAACTCCAGGATGCTGCGTTGCGCGGGATTCTCTTCGCTCAAGTAGCTTGCGGGATCGGCTCCGATCACTTTGCAGAGCGCGAGAATTCCCGCATGCTTTCCCGAGCAGTTATTGTGCAGCGCCGACGCCGTCGCGCCCGCGCGCAGCAACTCGTTCGCCGACGCTTCGTCGTAGGGCACGTGCACGCCGCACTGCAGCGCGTCGGCATCCATGCCGATCTTTCGTAAGAGTGAGAGCACGGCTTGCACGTGGATCGGCTCGCCCGAGTGTGACGCGGCCATGACCGCAATCTCCGGTGAGTCCAAGCCAAATGCGTCAACGACACCGGCTTTGATCGCGGCAGCGGCGATAAACGGCTTCGCGGCCGATCGCAGATAGACGGGAACGTCAATCTCGCCGGCACCGTAGAGCAAGTTGCCTTTCGCGTCGACCGCGCAAGCAGCGACGCGATGAACCGACTCGACGAGCTCGCCGCGAGTTACTTCGACGAGCAGTGGCGGCGCGGCGATCAAACCAGCGCGGGCTCGACGATCGTCGCCTCCTGCTCGGCGAAGACGGGGTTGCTCAGGTATCGCTCGCCGGTGTCGCAAGCGATCGTGACAATCGTTTTTCCTCTCGACTCGGGGCGCGCCGCAACTTGGAGCGCGGCCCAGACGTTGGCACCACTCGAGATTCCGACCAACATCCCTTCCTCGCGCGCGAGCCGGCGCGCCGTCGCGATCGCGTCGGCATCGGTCACGCGCATGACTTCATCGTAGATTTTCGTGTCGAGCACTTTGGGCACGAATCCGGCGCCCGTCCCTTGAATCTTGTGCGGGCCCGGCTTGCCGCCCGACAAGACCGGCGACCCATCGGGCTCGACCGCAATCATCTTCACGCCGGGCTTCCGTGCCTTGAGCACCTCGCCGACGCCGGTGATCGTTCCGCCCGTCCCGATCGCAGAAACGACGACGTCAACGGTGCCGTCGGTATCGCGCCAGATCTCTTCGGCCGTGGTGCGCCGGTGAATCTCCGGATTGGCGGGGTTTTCGAACTGCTGCGGCATGAAATACTTGCCGGAAACGCCGGCCTGGATCTCGTTCGCCCGGCGTACGGCGCCCGGCATCCCCTCGGCACCCGGCGTCAGCACTACTTGCGCACCGTAGGCTTTGAGCAGGTTGCGACGCTCGACCGTCATGGTATCCGGCATCACGAGGATGATCGGATAGCCCTTGGCGGCCGCAACGAAGGCAAGCGCGATCCCAGTGTTTCCGCTCGTCGGCTCGAGAATCGTCATGCCGGGCAGCAGCCGGCCGTCGCGCTCGGCCGCCTCGATCATCGAGACGCCGATGCGATCCTTCACCGATCCGGCCGGATTGAACGACTCCATCTTCACGAGGAGCGTCGCCGCGAGATCGCCTGCCAGCCGCGGCAACTTCACCAGCGGCGTGTTGCCGAACGTATCGGCCAAGTTTTCGTAGATTCGTGCCATGGTACCGTGCTTAACCCCCGCTAGGAATCGGCCGTTGCACTTGAGTATCAGCGGCCATGCGGCTCGCTTCCTTCGCCGTTGCGGCGGCTGTTGCTCCACTCGTACTCATCTCGAGCGTTCGGGCCGGCCCGGCTAGCGCTGCAGACGCCCCAACCGTCGACGCGGCGCTCGCTGCGATTGCAGCCTACGCGCCGCAGGCGATGCACGAGCAGGGCACGCCCGGGCTCTCGGTCGCAATCACCGATCGTACGCACACGCTGCGCATCATCACGCTGGGGTACGCAAACCGAGATATCCAAACGCCAGTAACCGCCGAGACGCGCTTTGCGATCGGCTCGATTACCAAGTCGATGACGGCGCTTGCCATCCTTGCGCTTCACGATGCCGGGCGAATAGATCTGAACGCACCGGTACGGCGCTACCTCCCGTGGTTCTCGATCGAGAGCGGCGGCAAGCCGATTCTGGTCCACGAGCTTCTCTCGCACACGGCCGGAATTCCCGACGACTACGCCGCCGAAACCGGCTACGCTTACAACCTCGTAGCGCTGCGCAATGCCAAGACGCTCTTCGCGCCGGGCACCGGATGGTCGTACTCCAACGACGGCTACGCGACCCTGGGCGCGATCCTGGCACGCGTCGACGAACGTTCGTGGCCCGACGCGCTGCAAGCGCGGGTACTCGATCCGATCGGGATGGCAAACAGCAGCGCCGTCTTTACGCCGGAGACGATGACGCAAGCCGCGGTCGGCTATCAATTCCGCGACAACGATCGTCCGCCACCGCTGCAGCCGGAACTCGTCGCCTCGCCGGCGATGGATTTCGTCGATCCGGCCGGTTCGGTGCTCTCCACGCCCGAGGATATGGCGCGCTACATGCGCTTCTACCTCGACGGAGGACGAACCGAAAATGGAAAGCAGCTCGTCACGCCCGCGTCGTTTGCCGCCATGACGCAAGCCGACACGTTAAATAATGGGAAACCGGCCGGCTCGTCCGGCGTCGAGCTCAGCGAGGCGCCGGCCTTTTACAGACAGTACGGTTACGGCCTATCGATTTTCGACGGGGACGGCGATCGTCTGGTCGGCCATACCGGCGGAATCTCCGGCTACACGGCTTGCATGCAGATGAATCTGACGCACGGTTTCGGCGTCATCGCATTTGCGAACCTGGTCGAAGCGCCGCTCCACCCATGTGCGATCGTGCTCTATGCGATGCGCGTGCTGCGCGCGCAGAGCCTCGGTCAGCCGCTTCCTCAACCACCGTCCGCGCCCGACCCGGCGCGCGTCGCGCGCGCCGCCGACTACCTGGGAACCTATTCCGGCGCGAGCGGGTCGACACTCAAGGTCGTCGCGGATGGAGATCGCCTCCAACTGATCGACGACGGTAAGAAGATCGCGCTCTATCCGCGCGGCTCCGGGCTCTTCTGGGCCGACGATCCAAAGTACGCGCTCTTTCTACTGGCGTTCGGACGCGACGATAGCGGACGAGTCGTCGAGATGACGTACGGCTCGCAGTGGTTTCCGAACGAGCGGTACGCCGGACCGCACACGTTTTCGCATCCGGCATCGTGGAATGCACTGACCGGGCGTTACGAGAACACGTTTTTTGAGCAACCGGCCATCGCGCGGGTCCTCATCGTCAAGAACCGGCTTACCTTCGATGGGACCGACGCGCTCAAACCCCTTTCGGACGGCACGTTCGCGTTAGGTGACTCGATCGTTCGTTTCGACGCATACGCCGGCAGCCTGCCGCAGCGAGTGTGGGTTGACGCCACGCCGTTCTACCGCGTGGAGCTGCCTTAGCTAAGAGCCGATATCCCAGAGCAGACCGAGATCTTTTTTTGCGAACGCGCGGAACGCAATGAGCGTCTCGGTGCTCAGAATGCCCTCGAGCGCGGCGATGCGCTCGGTGACGAGATCGTTGAGCTCCTCGTGCTGCCGAACCCGCGCCACTGCAATCAGATCGAACGGACCGGCTACCGAATAGACTTCGGCGATCCCGTCGATCGCAAGCAGATCGTCGGCGATCGTGCGCAGCCGTGTGCGCTCGACGTTCATGAGGACGAACGCGGTGACCATACTAGGCGGCGCCGGTGGGGGCAAGCAGCGCACCGCCGCAGTTGGGACAGCGCCCATTCATCGCGTCGGCGCAAGCCGCACAAAAGGTGCAGTCATGCGAGCAGACGCGGCCGCCGGCCTCGCGGCCGATGGGTTGCTCGCAGCGCTCGCAGGAGCTTTTCATTTCGAAACCTGTATATGCTCCCAATCGCAACGACACCTGGCGCGGAGAAGCAACGGGATGAAAGCCATCGTAGTAGAGCACCTCGGCGAGGCCGGCTCGCTTAAAGAAATTCCGATACCTCAGCCCGATCCGGACGAAATCCTCGTCCGGGTGACGGCCGCCGGCGTCAATCCGATCGACTGGAAGCGACGCGATCGTCCGAACGAAAAGTTCCCGTTCGTGCTCGGGCAGGATTTCGCCGGCGTCGTCAGCCTACCGGGCGCGCGCGTAAACACGTATCGCGAGGGCGAACGAATCTTCGGCATCGCCGGGGATCATGGGTCGTACGCGCAGTACACAATCGCTTCGGAGCGCGAGGACCCGATCGCAAAGATTCCGGAGAGCGTCGGCGACGCCGATGCCGCCGCGCTGCCGACGGCGGGTCTGACGGCGCTCGCGTCGCTCGAAACGCTGCACGTCACCAAGGGAATGACGCTGCTCGTGCTCGGCGCGACCGGTGGTGTCGGCGGTTTTGCGGTCCAGATCGCCCACGATCGCGGCGCACGCGTGATCGGAACGGGCCGTTCGTCGAGCGAAGATTTTGCGCGTTCGCTCGGGGTTGACGAATTCATCGCGTACGAGCGCCAGAACGCCGTGCAGGCAGTGAAGGCCGCGCATCCGGACGGCATCGATGCAGCGCTCGATCTAGTCGACGATGCCGACGCAATCAAGGCGCTGGCCGAGATCGTTCGGCCCGGCGGTAGCATCGTCTCGACCATTCATTCCGCCGATGTCGATTGGTTCGCCGAGAAAAAAATTGCGGCCATTAACATCGGCATCGCTCAAACACCTCAATTCTCGCACGCCGGTTTGCGCACGCTGGTCGAACTGCTCGAACAAGAACGCATACGCGTAGTAATTGCCGCCGAGCACGCGCTGAGCGACGCCGTCGTCGCCCTTGAGGAGAGCAAGCACGGCGCCATCACCGGTAAGCTCGTTATTACGGTGGACTAAAGCCGCGGCGCCGACCGTCTCGGGATGACGCGGCTTGAACGCGCTTACTTATTTTTGAATTTTGCGACGCGCTTTTCGTTGTAGGCGGCGAGCCCTTCTTTTGCATCCTCACTCTTGAAGAGCAGCGACTGCAGCTCGCGCTCTAACGCGAGCGCGTCTTGGAGCGGAAGCTCGGCACCCGTCTGTACGCTGCGCTTGATATGGCCGACGGCCATCGGCGCCTTGTTCGGCGAGCAGAACTGCTTGGCGTAATCGATGATCTGCTCGCGAAACTCGTCGGCGCTCCCTTCATAAAGATCGTTGATCATACCCCAGTCGAGGGCCTGTTCGTAGCTGACCGTCTTGCCGGTCGTCATCATTTCGATCGCGCGCGACTTGCCGACGAGCCGCGCGAGCCGCTGCGTCCCGCCGGTCCCCGGGAGAACGCCCAGCGCAACTTCGGGAAGGCCGATCTTGCCGGCATCCTTGCGCGCGATGCGCAGATCGGCGGCCATCGCGATCTCCAACCCACCGCCGACGCAGTGGCCGTTGAGCGCCGCGATCACGAGCTTCGGCGTCTGCTCGAAGCGTTGGAGCGTCTCGTTTGAGTGGAGGCAGAACATGTACTTGAATTCAGGCGTCACCTGGTTAAGCATGCCGATGTTCGCACCCGCGGAGAAGAACTTCTCACCCTTGCCCGTCAGCACGATGACTTCGACATCGGAATCGAAGCGCGCGTCGAGGATCGCTTCGTCCAGCTGACGCATCATCTCGTGCGTGTAGGTGTTGGCCGGCGGATCGTCCATCTCGATGAAGGCGACGTGCCCGTCTTTCCAATAGTTGACGACTCGCTTGCCGTCGTGCGGACGCGCCTCGCGTCCGAAGGGTGTCTGTTGGGTTGCGCCGTTGACAGTCGTGCTCATGCAAGGTTTCCTTTTGGAGCGATCCAGTTGGGATCTTTGAAGTAGTCTTTTAGTTTTGATTCATCCGCTTCGGTGGGAAGAACCGTTGGGGCGTACGCCTGCCATTCCGCTTCGGTCAGCTTTCGGCCGTCGACGGCGTACCGTTGGCCGGCATAGTCGCCGATCTTTCGGTTGAACTTCATATCTGGAAGATAAAGTTTCGTCTCGCTCGGGTTGACTTCGTTCACGCGTGCAACCGTGGCCGACGCTTCGTCGTAGAACTGTAAGCGGGCCCGCTCGTTGAGGTGCTCCTTATCAACGCCTTCGCCGACTCGATCCTCATCGACGCGCCCTTTGATGCCCCACGTATAGGCCCACTGGGCCGAGCCGGAGTGATCCGTGCCAAAAAGATCGAGCGAGCCGGAGGACCATTTGTTGTAGTACTTTTGCTGGATTTCGACCGGGATGACGCCGGCCTTGGCGATGCGGCGCAATCCGGTGATGCCGGTGCCCATATGAAACGACTCCTCGCGCAGCATCGGACCCATCGACGCCGCGAGCGGTGCGAAGCTCGAGTGCGAGAGCATCGTAAGCTGGAACTTCCCGTCCCGGTCCATGAAGTTTGTGTACGCGAAGAAATCGAGCCAATGCGTGACGTCGTCGTTGAAGGCATTGAGCAGACGGTTCTTCTTCCCGAACGCGCGGCGCTCGAGCATCTTCTGCGCCTCGATCTTTCCTTCGCTGCCGAAGTTGTTGACCATCAGGTGACACATCTGATATCCGTGTCGCGTCTCTTCGACCATGATGCGAACGAGCGAGGCTAAATCGTACTCACTCGGTGCGTTGTTCACCAGAAACCGCTGCTGCTCGTTGGAGGCAAACTCGGTGTCGCCCTGATAAACGACCATGTTAAGCACCGCATCGCGCATCCGCTGGTCAGGGATCTCGCGAACCTTCTCCCAGCGCCGGTCGCCTTTGAAGTCACCGAAATAGATCTCCGAGGTCGGAAGCTCGCCGTACTTTGCCTCGAAGCGATAGCCCGGCATAAACCGGTCCACGAGTTCGCGGTCGAGCCCGATATCGTGTCGCCACTCGTCGAGCATCGTGATCCAGTCGTCGAAGGTCGAAATGCGGTTCATGGTATGCCTCACAGAGTATAACGCCCTTCGACTGTGCCTCGGGCGCGGAGCCTGTGACGGAATTCAGTCGGGCGTCGGGAATACCGTCATACTAGATGGCGGCGAGCTCAAAGTCAACCCCGAACTCCCCTGGCCGGCGGCAAGTTGCTCGGCCGGTTTCCTTCATCTTTACGCTCTACGGCGACATGGTCCACCGCTTGTCCAGCGACGGCTCCCTTTGGATCGGCGCCCTGATTCGTTTGATGTCGTCGTTCGGCGTCTCTGCTCCCGCGGTCAGGCAAGCCGTCTCCCGAATGACGCGTCAGGGATGGCTGTTCGGCCGGCGAAAGGGCAACCGGGCTTTCTACAGCGTCACCGAACGCGGCCGGCGGCGGATTGAGGAACTGAGCCCACGGATTTACGGGCCAGTCATTGACTGGGATGGGAAATGGCGCTTGATCAGTTATGCAATCGGAGAGGCGCACCGAAAGCGCCGCGAGCGCCTGCGCAAAGAGCTGAGCGCGCTGGGCTGGGCGCAACTCTCGCCAACGACCTGGATCTCGCCTTCCGATACGCTGGCCGCAGCGCGAGAGGCGGCCCAAGCGACCCGTACGCTCGACGCGGTCAATCTTTTCACCAGCGAGTACCGCGGACCGCTGAGCGATCGAGCCTTGCTGGAACGCTGCTGGAACGTCGCCGAGATCGCCTCGGAGTACCGGGCCTTCATCGCGCGCTACGAGCCACGGCTGCGCAGCGAACGGGAAGGTAGCGCTCTCAGCGACGAGGCCGCGCTGATCGAGCGCCTCTGGCTCGTGCACGACTACCGGAAGTTCGCCTACCTCGACCCTGGTTTACCCAGCGAGCTGTTGCCGGCTCACTGGCCGGGCACCGCCGCCGCATCGCTCTTTCGTGAGTACTACGCAGCGCTCGATGCGAAATCACAACGTTACTTTCATCTTTGCGCAACCGTTTGAACGGGTGCTCGAGGCGAAGCGTCGAAGCGAGCCGCCCATGCCCAAACGCCTGCTTCTAGCTCTAGGCATTGCCGCGTTTGCAATAGCCGGCTGTCACACCAGCTATTCCACGCCGAATACCTCGTTCACGCCGCTTTCGCCGTCACCAAATCCATCCATCAAAAAAGCCACCATCATGGTGACGCTCTCCGGCACCCCGGCGCCAAAAATTCCCGTCGAACAGTCGACGCCAAGTAACCCGACGAGCCCTCGGCCCGGCAAACCGTTCGATACCGAGATTACCGGCAAGAAAGGGCTCGTGCATTTCAAGGGTCTCAAACCGACCGCGACGTACTGCTGGGTCGCGATCATTTCTCCGAGCTTTAGGTCGTCGGAATGTGCGAGTTGGGCGGTCTGGCAAACAAGCGTCATTACATTGGGTAACTAGACGACGCGCTAACGCCCGGAAAAGATCTGCGCCCAATCAGGGCGTTTCGTCGTCTTGCAAGTGCAGGTGGCAGCCATCCTCGGCCTCCGAGAGCACGTCGCGCGCTTCGGCTAAAACCGCGGTCGAAAGCGGCCGGTTCGGCGGCTCGACGCTCCCGTGCTCGGCGAGAAACTCCACCTCGCTCCAATCCTCCCACGTTTCAAGGGGCTCGCCGTCGGCCAAGGCCGGAAAACGCACGCAGAAACCCTGATCGAGGTGCAGCCCAACGACGCTTACCTCGGTGCCGCGCGGAAAGTAGGTTCCGTCCTTCCAAAGCGTGCCGTAAGTGGTGCTGTACCGGCCGCCGATTTTTAGCGGTTCGTCCACGTTATGAGTTTACCCCAAACGGATCCATCGGCTTCTCGCCGATATAGGTCAGCACGCTCTTGGTTTCCGTGTAGAGCCGCATCGTTTCCATTCCCAGCTCTCGACCGTATCCCGACTGCTTGTAGCCGCCGAACGGCACGCCCGGAAAGACGGCGTACGGCGTATTGATTGCCACCGAACCGCTACGAATGGCGCGCGCCACACGATTCGCGCGCCCCAGGCCCGTCGACCAGACGCTGGCAGCCAACCCGTAATCGCTTGCGTTCGCAAGCGCGATCGCTTCGGCTTCGTCGCCGAAGCGGACGAACGTTGCGACCGGACCGAAGATCTCTTCGCGCGCAATGCGGTGCGCGTTTTCAGCCTCGAACGCGGTAGGACCCCAGAACATTCCGCTCGCAAACCTTCCGTCGATCTCGGCCGGCGTTCCACCCAAAATTGCTTTCGCGCCCTCGGCCACTCCGATCTCGCAGTAACTTCGTATCTTTTCGTACTGCTCGTCAACGGTGATCGCACCGATTTGCGTGCGCGGGTCCTCGGGGTCGCCGACGCGAAGCCGCTTCGCCTTCTCGACGAACGCGCTTACAAAGCGATCGTAAATTCCCGTTTGCAGCAGAATCCGCGTACGCGCTTCGCAACACTGACCGGCGTTATAGTAGACGCCGTAGAGCGCACCCGCAACCGCCGCATCGATGTCGGCGTCATCGAACACGACGGATGGCGACTTGCCGCCAAGCTCGAGCGTGACCCGCTTGAGCGTTTGTGCCGCGGCGGCTGCCACGCTTTTTCCGGTCGCCGTCGAACCCGTAAACGCGATCTTGTCGATTCCGGGATGTTCGACCATCCACGCGCCGACCGGTCGCGTCGAGCCGGTCACGACATTAAGCACGCCTTCGGGCAGGCCGGCTTCGAGCGCGATTTGACCGAGCTCTATCGCAGTGAGCGGCGTCACTGACGAAGGTTTGAGCACGACGGTGCACCCGGCTGCAAGTGCGGGTGCAACTTTCCACGAGGCGAGCAGGAGCGGAAAGTTCCACGGCACGATTGCGCCCACCACGCCGACCGGCTCGCGGACCGTGTTTGCTAGATAGGTCGGAATCGGCGGCGGAAGCGTCTCGCCATAATTTTTCGTCGCCGCGCCCGCGTAGAACTCGAAAGTATCGACGATCGCGGCAAGCTCACCCTTGGCGGTGGCAATGGTCTTCCCATTATCGCGAACCTCGCGAAGCGCTATCTCTTCGGCTCGCTCACCGATGAGCTGCGCGATCTTGGAAATAACCTTAGCGCGCCGCGACGCGGCCATCGTCGGCCAGCGCCCGGCGTCGAAGGCTCGACGTGCGGCTGCAATGGCCGAGTCGACGTCCTCACGCGTCGCATCCGCTACGTCGGCAATCTTCGCACCGGTCGCGGGGTTGGAGTCTTCGTAAACGCTACCGTCGGACGCGTCGCGCCACTGCCCGCCAATCAGGAGCTGCGTTTTGCTTAGGGTCGCCGTCGTGCTCATCTCGCTGCCTTCAACTCGACACGCTCGAATACCGTTGCGATTCCCTGGCCGACGCCGATGCACATCGTCGCAAGGCCGTAGCGCGCGCCACGACGCCGCAGCTCGTGCAAGAGCGTGGTGGCAATGCGCGCGCCGCTCGCACCGAGCGGATGACCCAGCGCAATCGCCCCGCCGTTGGGATTGGTGATCCGTGGATCGAGCGCGAGCTCGCGCATGCATGCGACCGCCTGCGCGGCGAAGGCTTCATTTATCTCGACCAGATCGAGTTGAGAGACGGCGATCTTGACCCGTGCCAGCACTTTGCGCGTTGCGGGAATCGGTCCCAGACCCATTACGTCGGGCGCGACACCGGCCGACGCGCTGCCGACGTAACGCGCCATCGGCACCAGACCGAGGCGTTTTGCCGTCTCGGCTTCGCAGAGCAGCAAGGCAGCGGCACCGTCGTTGATTCCCGACGAGTTTCCCGCCGTTACGGTACCGCCGGCTTTGAACGCGGGTTCCAGCCTCGCCAGTGTTTCCAGCGTCGTTTCGAGCCGAGGATGCTCGTCGCGAGCGACGTTCGTCTCGGCACCGCGCGCCGAGGGAACGGTAACGGCAACGATCTCTTCTTCGAACGCTCCGCGTTCGATCGCAGCTTTACATTTCAGTTGCGATTCGAAAGCGAAGCGGTCTTGTTCCTCGCGCGTGACGTGACAGCGCTCCGCGACTCGCTCGGCCGTCTCACCCAGCGAAATTGTCCACTCCTCGGGCATCTTCGGATTGATCATTCGCCAGCCAAGCACCGTATCGAAAAGGTGTTGCCGGCGCCCGTACGCGGCGTCGCTCTTCGGCAGAACGTAGGGCGCGCGCGTCATCGACTCCACCCCGCCGGCAACCATCACGTCGCCCTCGCCCGACGCTATTGCCTGTGCCGCCGAGTTGATCGCCTGAAGACTCGAGCCGCAAAGCCGATTGACGGTGACGCCCGGAACCTCGACCGGTAAGCCCGCAAGCAGCGCGGCCATGCGTGCGACGTTGCGATTGTCCTCACCGCTCTGATTCGCCGCTCCTAAATACACGTCGTCGATCGCCGAACGTTCGACTCCGGTTCGTTCGATGACGGCGCGAACCACAATCGCGGCGAGATCGTCGGGTCTGACACCGGCCAGGGCGCCCCCGTAGCGACCGATTGGAGTACGCACTGCGTCGATCACCCAAACCTCGCGACTCATTGCGCAGCCTCTTCGGGAGGAGGCGTCTCGGCTAGATCGAGCATCCAGAGCGAGCGATGCGGCGCGAACGCTTCGCCCTCCGCGTCGGCGAGGCGCTTTAAGATGCGGCTCAGTCGCGCTCCTCCGATCTCGCGCCCCCACGCGACGGGACCGATCGGGTAGTTCGCTCCTAATCGCATCGCCGTGTCGACGTCGTCCGGCGAAGCGACGTCCTCGGCGATCGCAATCATCGCCTCGTTGACGATCGAACCGACGGTGCGGCCGAGGAAAAGGCCCGGTGAGTCTTCGACCAGTACGACGCCCTTGCCGAGCGCGGCGAAAAACTCTTGCCCTAGCGCCAGCGCGTCGTCGGAGACGACCTCCGAATCAACGATCTCGACGGCTTGCTGCGCCTCCAGCGAACCGAGGAGTCCGTACCCGATCAAACGCTGCGGGTGCTTCAAGCGCCGCGCGCAAGCCCCCAGATCGGTGGCATACGCATCGACAAAGAAGACGGTCTCCGATCCGAGCAGCGAATCGAGCTGCGCGACGACCTCGCCGCGATCGGTGACGCCGTCGCCGCCGTCTATTACGATCGTCGCTTCGGGCGCAAGCTTCTCCAGAAACTCGTCGTTTTCGATTCGGACGACGTGCGCGTAACGCTGCTCCGCCAACTCCGCGAGCTCTTCGGAGCGCGCGCCGAAGCCTACGATTGCCACTACTTCTTCGGCATCGAGCGCATCGGGCGGCGTCGCCACGGTAATTTCTAAACGCTCCGTCTTGCCGTCGTGGTAGACGTAGAAGCCCGCGCCGCTCTTGCGACCGAGCAGACCTTGCGCGACCATCGCGCGTTGAAGCGCCACGGGCTCAAAGCGCCGCGCGCCGGTGCGCTCGTAGATCGACTCGCTCGTCGCCAGGTTGACGTCGAGACCGATCAGGTCCATGAGCTCAAACGGTCCCATCCGAAAACCGGCGGCGCGCGCGAGCGCGTCGAGCTCCTGGGCCGAAGCCACTCCAGACTCGAGCACCCGTAACGCTTGAAGGTAGTATGGCCGGGCGACGCGATTGACGATGAATCCCGGCGTATCCGACGCGAGCACCGGCGTCTTGCCGATCCGCGCGGCAAACTCGAACGCGCGATCGAGCACGGCGTCGCTCGTTTCGTGCGCGCCGACGATCTCGAGCAGCTCCATTCGAACCGGTGGATTGAAGAAGTGGAGACCCACCACGCGTTGCGGGTTCGGCACGACGTCGGCGAGGTCGCCGACCGCGAGTGACGATGTGTTGGTTGCGATCATCGCTTCGGCGGAGAGCGCTTTTGCGAGGGCGACGAACACCTCGCGTTTGAGGTCGAATAGCTCGGGAACGGCCTCGATTGCAATCGAAGCATCGCATGCGGCGACGGCATCGCTCCAACGAATACGTTCGACTAGCGACGTATCGCCGAGCCGTTGCGCCTCGCGCTCCAGCGACGCGAACCCGCGTTCGCGTGCGCCGGCGTCGGGCTCGACGATCTCGACGTCGTAACCGGCTCGCGCGCCGACCAGACCAATACCCGCGCCCATCGTTCCGCCCCCGACGACCAATAAGCGTTCTGCCATAGTGCCCGCCCTTCGCGAAAGGAGCTGCAAAGGCTTCGCCATACATGGCGGGATGGAGAAACCGGTATGGCGCCTGCGCCGGTCACGGTACGTCGTGGATTCCCCGTACATGCGGCTGCGTGCCGACGAACTCGAACTACCCAACGGAACGATCGTCTCCGATTACTACGTCCGTGAGGCGCGAGGGTACGTCGTCATCTTTGCTCTTACCGGCGACGAGCAGGTCGTGCTAGTGCGTCAGTATCGCTACGGGTCCGACTCGATTCATCTCGAGCTTCCTGCGGGCATGCTGCAGGACGATGAGGAGCCGCGCGATTGCGCGCTGCGCGAGCTGGCCGAGGAGACCGGCTTCGAAGTTGAACGGTGCGAGCTCCTGACGGAATTTTTTCCCGAACCGGTGCGATCGACGGCCCGCGCCCACGTCTATATAGCGCAGGGAGCGCGCAAGGTTCGCGCCCCGCAGCTCGACCCGACCGAACATCTCGAGGTCGAGCTCGCGGCCCTTCCAACCTTCCGCGCCATGCTCGCCGACGGCAGCCTCGACGCCGCCGGCTCGATCGCCGCCGGCTACCTCGCGCTCGACCGGCTAAAGCGCCTGTGAAACCTCGGAACCCCAGGCGCGGTACTTCAAGACGCAGATGAAAAACGTGACGAAGCCCAAGCTCCACCAGACCCTCGCGCTCTTCCTCAAGGTGACGGTGGCGGTCGCTGTGCTGATCGTCCTGCTGGACCTCGTGATCAAAGTCTTGGGCTTCCTCGTTCCGATCTTCCTCATCGCGGCAGTCATCGCCGCCCTTGGCCTCGGTGGATTCTTCCTCTATAACGCGATCCGCCGGCGCTCGAACCTTCCAATCATCCGCTAGGCCCGGCCGCTAGCCAGCTTTCGAGCACCCCAGCAAGGTACTGCGGCTCTTCCAGCATCGGAAGGTGGCCGCTTTGCTCGCAGAGCACGAGCCGGCCGCGCCGAAATTGCGCGGCGATCGAGCGTGCTTCGTCGGCTCCGACGACGCGATCGCACGCGCCGCCGACCATCAGCATCGGAACGTCTAGATCTCCGGCAATATCTTCAGACGACGCACGCAGCGCCATGCCGCGCAGCGACGCCGCCGCCGCGGCGGGCGCGATCTGCTCGGCAATTGCGCGAGCGCGTTCGACGACGTCCGGGCGCTCGGCAAGTGTTCGCGACGCCAATAAACGCGGCAGATATGCCTCGATAACCGGTTCGATGCTGCACTCGCGCTCGACACGATCCGCCAGTTCACTTCGCGCCAACGCTTCTGCCGGCGTGTCCGCTCGCAGCCGGCTCGCAACCAACGCTAGACGCTCGACGCGCTCGGTAAACATTCGCGCGAACGCGAGCGCGACGTAGCCGCCCATCGAATGCCCGATCAATGCTGCCCGCGCGATTCCACGCGCATCGAGCAATGCCGCGACGTCTGCCGCGAGCAGCTCGACCAGATACGGCCCTTCCGGCGCGCTCGACTTTCCGGCGCCGCGTAGGTCGGGACGGAGAACGTACGACGTACGCGCGAGCGCACCGACTTGCGCGTCCCACACCGCGCGCGTAAACGGAAATCCGTGGATCAACACGACTGCGGAATCGCGTTCGCGCCCGTCGACGGATGCATCGATGCGCGTGCCGTCATCGGCGAAAACTTGCATTGATTCGCGTAATACTGTATAAGGTAGGCAGCACCCCTGGTCGGTTGCCGACCAGAGAAAGGATGACTCGTACAAACGATGGCAGTTCGAAAAAGAACCCGCAAAGCGGCCATAAAAAAAGCGGTCGCCGTTGCGTTGGTTCGTAAGGCGGTTCGCAAGCGAGTCCGACGAAAAATCGCTCGAAAGATCATCCGCCGCGCCGTAGTTCGCAAGATAGTTCGTAAGAAGGTCCGCCGGAAGATCGCTCGCAAGGCGGTTCGCCGGAAGGTGGCCCGCAAGGCGGTTCGCCGAAAAGTGGCCCGCAAGGCGGTTCGGAAGAAAGCGGTTCGTAAGGCAGTTCGCCGAAAGGTCCGACGCAAGAAAGCCGCCTAAACCGGTACACCAAGGACTCCGCTCGATGAAACGAGCGGAGTTATTTACGAATAAGCGAGCCGCACCACAGCGGCTCGCTGCCTTTTATCACACGGTTCTAACTGCCGGGCGTAGAAGCCAAATCGCGAGGAAAAGCGCGGTGCAGATCGCGCCCGCGAGCGCGAACGTCGGACGCAATCCGATGGCGGCCGCGATCGCGCCGTCGACGAGCGCGCCCAGCGGAACGACGCCGATCGCAATCATCGTATAGATCGCAAGGGCGCGGCCGCGCACCTCCTCGGGAGAGAGCGTTTGGATCAGGGTGTTCGTCATGCCAAGCGATGCGAGCGTACCGACGCCGATGGCGAATAGGACCGGCAGCGCCAGCGTCAGCGCCGGCACGAATGCGAGCACGAGAACTCCGACCGACATTACCAGTCCGGATTGCAGCCAGAGCTTCGAGCGCCGCTCGCGCTGCGCAAAATACGCGGTCACGAGGGCTCCGCCGAATCCGCCGATTCCGATTGCCGAGACCGCCCACCCGAGACCGCGCGCACCCGCGTGTAAGACGTTCACCGCAAGCGCAGGCGTGAGCTGGCCATAGGGTCGCGCTAACAGCGCGGTTACAAACTGTGCGAGGACGATCCAGCGCAACGCCGGGTGGCGCACGATGAACGCGATGCCCTGGCGCATCGCCCGCAGCATCGGTTCGCGACGCGCGACCGAAGGAGGTGACGGCCCCATCATCAGCACGGCGGCGACGACGGCGAGCGTCGCGCCCGCGTTGAAGTAAAAGGCTCCGGCAACGCCGATCCAAACGATCAGCAAGCCCGCTATCGCCGGCCCGATGACTGCGGGAGCGTTGAACGCGATTGAGTTTAAGCCGACCGCGTTGCCGACGTACTCGCGATCGACGAGCAGCGGCAGCCAGCTCTGCCGCGTCGGAGAGTCGAATGCGTTAGCTCCGGAGTTTAGCGCCGAGATCAGCACCAGCCCAGCCAGCTCGAGCCGGTGCGAAGCCGCGAGAACCGCGAGCAGCAGGGCCGCGAACGCCATCGTGGTGTTCGTAACGAAAAGGACTCGGCGCCGTGGGAACTGATCGGCGACGATCCCGGCCAGCGGCGAGAGCACGAGAACCGGGATCGCGCGAGCGGCCCCCAGGATTCCAAGATCGAGCGCGGCCCGATGCTGTGAACCGGCTACCTGGGCCACGAAGAATCCCATCGCGGTGAACTGCATCCAGGTGCCGAGATTCGAAATCAGCAGTCCGAGCCACAACAACCGGAAGTCCCGATAGCGAAGCGCCGCCAGGATTGACGAACCCCTTCGACTCGGCCCCTCCAGGGCCGGCTCAGGATGACCGTGGTTCCCGCGCACGTACAACTGCGATAACGAGCGCAGCGATCTGGGGAGTGCCCAATCGCGATACGTCGAGGCAGAGATCGTAGTTCTGAGAATCGCCGAACGTCAGTCCGTACCAGTCGCGAATATAGGCGCTGCGCGCGCGGTCGATGCGATCGACTTCCGATTCAGCCGTCTCGCGGGAAACTCCCATCGTCTCCACGACCCGTTCGATTCGCCATTCTCGCGGCGCGCGAACGAAGACACGCAGCACGTCGGGACGAGGCCCGAGGATGGCGGAGGCCCCGCGACCGACGATGACGACGTCTCCGTGCGAGGCGTACTCACGCACCGCGTCTTGCACGGCTGCAAGCAACTCCTCGTCGAAGGGCTCGGCGGCCGACGCCTCGGCCAGTTCCGGCGTAGCTCGCTCGAGTCCGGTAAGGAAGCGCTCTCCCAGAGACGGCACCGCGTCCTCGTTCGCTTCGACGGCTGCCGGCGTCACGCGTAATCGCTTGGCGACGACGACGGGCAGCTGGTGGTCGACGTACTCGTAGCCGAGCGCGTCGGCAACCCCCTTTGCAACCTCGAGAGCGCCGGCTCCATACTCGTTTGAAATCGTGACAATCACCGGGTAAAGAGTACGCAGTGCCGAACGCTGGTGTCCTGCCGATCGTAGAGACGCGCGACTTGCGCAAAGTCTTTCGCACCCGCAAGCGGACGCCGGGGACCCTCGGCGCGTTGCGTTCGTTCTTCTCGCGCGAATACGAAGACCGGCTGGCGGTCGACGGCGTATCCTTCGAGATCGAGCCGGGCGAGCTGGTCGGATACATCGGACCCAATGGTGCCGGCAAATCGACGACCATCAAGATGCTGACCGGAATTCTGGTTCCGACGTCGGGCGACGTCCGCGTCGGCGGACTGGTGCCCTGGAAGCAGCGCAAAGAGAACGCTCGCAATATCGGCGTGATCTTCGGCCAACGCAGCCAGCTCTATTGGGACCTTCCGCTCGCCGAATCGTTCGAGCTCCTGCGCGCCATCTATGGGGTTCCGCCCGACGAATACCGGCGCAACCTCAATGAGTTCGTCGAGATCCTCGAGATGGGCGACTTCCTGCGCACCCCCGTGCGTCAGCTCTCGCTCGGACAGCGAATGCGGGGCGACTTCGCAGCGGCGCTGCTGCACAGTCCGCGAATCGTCTATCTCGACGAGCCCACGATCGGACTCGACGTCGTCGCGAAGGAAGCCATACGGGAGTTCATCGCGCGCATCAACGCCGAACGCGGCGCGACGATCATTCTCACAACGCACGATCTGGCCGACGTCGAGCGGCTCTGCCGGCGGATCGTGTTGATCGACCACGGCACGCTCATCTACGACGGCGACATCGATCGCATCAAAAGCGAATATGGAAAGTTTCGCACGTTGATCGTGCGTTTTAGCGAACCGGTCGAGAAACCGCAGCTAGACGGGGCGCAGCTTGCCGGCGTCGAGAATTCGAGCGCACGTTTCCGCTTCGACCGCAACCTCCAACGCGCCGATCTGCTCGTTCGGCAAGCGAGTGAACGCTATCGCGTCGAAGACGTCAGTTTAGAGGAGCCGGATCTCGAGTCGATTATCCGCCGAATCTACGTCGAGGGATACGGCCGGTCGCAGGAGGACGCATCGTGATTCTTTCGAGCGGAACGAAGAAACCGAAGATCCACTCCAGTACGTACGTCGCGCCGACCGCGACGATCAGCGGCGACGTAACGATCGGCGCGGATTGCGCGATCCTGCACGGCGCGGTTATCACCGCCGAGGGTGCGCCGGTCACTCTCGGCTCCCGGAGCGTCGTCATGGAGAACGCCGTTCTCAAAGCGAGCGGCGGCAGCAACCTGCAGCATCCGCTCTCGATCGGCGAGCGATGCATCGTCGGCCCCGCAGCTTTCGTCGTCGGCGCAACGATCGGCAACGGCTGCTTCCTGGCGGCCGGCGCAAAGATCTTCAACGGCGCGACGATCGGCGACGGCAGCGGGGTCGCGCTGGGGGCGATCGTCCACGTCGGTGCACGCGTGGCGGCCGGAACGAGCGTGCCGATGCTGCATATCGCGTACGGCAATCCCGCGACCATCGCCGGGCCGGATGCGGCAGCCGAGATTCATACGAAGATCGATTTCTTCGCCGACGTCTTCAACCTCGATCCGGGTGAGGACGTTCGCGGGCGTGCCGCCGAAGCGTACGCAAAGTTTCTGCGAAGAGTCCACGCACAGGACTCCGCCCTCGAAGAACACCGCAGCGTCAAGCCGGCGCCGCTCGGCGCCCCTCGAGGTAAACTGCGCGCCGGGGAGGAGCCTCCACCCACCCAAGCGACGCAAGTCGACAAAGTCGTCGACGTCATGATGCTCGAGCTCGAAGAGATGGAGCAGCGGCGCCAACAGGCCATCAAGCGGCAAAAGGGTCACTAGCAATTCCGAACGTTGAGCCGTACGTCGAGTTCGCGAAGAAAGCGTTCTCGCGCGAAGCCACGTACCGGATGGAAGTCCTCACCGAAATCGGATCGCTGGTACTGCGTGTCTACATTCTGCGCGCGCTCTGGACGGCGCTCTACGCTCAAAACGTCGCACCGATCAATCTTCCGCTCCATAGCATGATCACGTACGCGACCGTTGCAATGCTAATGTCGTTGATCTTGGAGGTCGACGGTACACGGCTCATTCGCGAAAGAATTCGCGAAGGAACCATTGCGACCGACTTGATGAAGCCGATCAGCGTTCCGCTCTACTTCTTCAGCGACGGCTTGGGGCAGACGCTGCTCCACGCCTTGCTCGTGGTGCCGTCGCTGCTCTGCGCCTTGCTGCTGGTGCACATCGACGTGCCGTCGGCGGCGACC
Organism: Candidatus Cybelea sp.; assembly: GCA_049578945.1. Lineage (GTDB taxonomy): Bacteria > Vulcanimicrobiota > Vulcanimicrobiia > Vulcanimicrobiales > Vulcanimicrobiaceae > Cybelea. The sequence continues at coordinate 29,858 of JBAUMX010000178.1, forward strand.
TTCGGCGCCTTTCTGCTGGCCTTTGCAATCGGTTACGGCGTGAACTTCTTCCTGAACTTTTTGATGAACTGCGTCGCGTTTTGGACGCTCGAGACGTTTGCGATCCAGCTGATCGTGCGATGGGTATCGGATCTGCTCTCGGGACAGATCATTCCGCTGACGCTCTTTCCCGGCGTCTTGGGCCGGATAGTTTTCGCGCTCCCCTTTGCGTCGATCTACTCCACACCGCTGCTGATCTACATCGGGATCATCCCGCCTTCGCAGTGGGCGGCGAGCATCGCGGCTCAGGTCGCGTGGTTGGTCCTTTTCGCAGCACTGTCGTCGGTGGTTTGGCGGGCGGCCTCAAACCGCGTCGTAATTCAGGGCGGCTAGGCTGCTAATCGGCCCCCGGCAGATCCCAAAGGACGAGTTCGGCGTCGCCACCGGTGTCGAGCCGGGCAACGTCGTAAAACCGAACCGAATCGCCGGCCTCCAGCGGCTCTCCATTTGCCTGCGCGTTTCCCTGCGCCACAAAGAGAAAGCCGTAGCGTTTCGGAGCAAAGTCGACCGAAATCGTCGTGCCTTCTGCACCCGCAACGCGCAGCGTTGCGGCCTGCGTTATGCGGATCGGCGCCTGCGCCGGCGGCTCCCCGCTGACGACCGTTAGCCTACGATTGCGGCGCTCGTTCTCATCAAAGGCCATCTGACCGTACGACGGCGCGGTGCCGACCTGTCCCGGAAGAACCCACATCTTAACCAGATGCAGCGGCTCGCGCCGGCTGTTATTGTACTCGCTGTGGCGCACGCCGGTGCCTGCGCTCATGAATTGGACGCCGCCCGGACCGACCACGCCTTCGTTGCCCATGCTGTCGCGGTGGGCGAGCTCACCCGAAAGGACGTACGTGACGATCTCCATGTCGCGATGAGGATGCGGGGGAAAACCCGCGCCGGGCGCGATCCGGTCGTCGTTGAAGACGCGCAGGGCGCCCCAATTCAAGTTCTTCGGATCGTGGTAATCGGCAAAGCTGAACGAATAGTACGTGTCGAGCCAGTCGAGAGCGGCGTGAACGCGGTCGCCGGACCGGACGACTTCAAACGTAGGCGATTGTACGGTTATATCGGCCACGCTTCCTACGACTGCTCAACGGCATCCGAGGTTGCGCGTGCGTCCGAGCAACAGGTGGTAGTAGAGCATTCCTCGCACCGGTCCAAGTCGTTCGAGGAGTTCGCTTTGGTCGACGTGCACGCCGCCGGCAAGCAGCGATAAAGAGCGCGCGACGCCGGAATCGCGCATCGGGAACACGTCGAGGCGACCGAGTCCGCGCAGCAAGATGACCGCTGCGCTCCAGGCCCCGATGCCCCGAATCGCGCAAAGGCGCTCCGCGGCTGCCGGCGTGGGAAGCCGCTCCAGCACGCCTTCGTCAATTTCACCCGTCATGAAGCCTTCCGCGACGGAGCGCACGTGGGCGATCTTGTTGCGGGAAAGGCCCGCCGCGCGCAGCCGCGCGCCGGCATCAAGCCAACGTTGCGGTGGTGGAAAAGGGATGCAGGCAACGCCGCCGGCGGTCACCGCTTCGCCCAACGTCTCGACGGCGCGGCGCATGATTGCCGCGGCCGCGTGAATCGATATCTGTTGAAAGAGAATGGCGTGCGCGCAGGCCTCCCAGAGCGTCGGATATCGCGGCGGCTTCAAACCCGCGAGCGTCTCCGTCAGCGGCGCGAGCCACACGATCTGCTTGCTGCGCACGTACCACTCCGCGAGATCGACACTCGTCCCGAGCATTCGCGCCGCGACCGGCAGCCAGCGCTCGCCGCGGCGGCCGGTCGCCTGCAACTCGATCCTGCGAGCGCGGCTCCGAATCGCGACGATCTCGGTGCCGCCGGAATCTTGGAGCGCGCGATAATACGTTGCGTCCGGCCCCACGACGTCTACGACGTTGGCGGCCAAACGGCGCAGCGCATCGACCGTCAGGTCGAGGCGAAAGGGCCTTCGAACGGGGAGCGGATGCGCGGCGCCGAAGCGCTTGCGCGATGCTACGGGCATACGCGGAGTACTGGCGGATCAATCTCCTGACGCTGCTCGAGTACCGGGCGAACTTCGTGATGTGGTTCGTCTTTACGATCGTCTATCACGGCATCGCGTTGGGCGCGCTCTACGTGACGATGCGACAGTTCCCGTCGATGAACGGATGGAACTTTCGCGAAATGTTCTTTCTCTACGCGCTCTGGATGACGGGTCACGAGCTGCACAACACCCTCTTCTTCACGGTGAATAGCGTTCCGGAGTACGTTCGCGAAGGGCGGTTCGACCGCTTCCTGGTCCGTCCGCTCGATACGCTCTTTCAGGTGGTTACGGTTCCGCAGCAAATCGTTCCCGACGGCTTGGTTCTGGCGATCGCGACGCTGGCTGCGGCGACGGCCGCCGCGGGCGTTCGCATCGATTGGATCTTCCTGACCTTCGTTCCGCTCGTCGTCGCGGGCGGCGCGCTGATCGATCTTGGAATTTCGCTCGCGGTGGCGACCTGCTCGTTTTGGTTCATTCGCGTCGATACGCTGCGATGGGTCGTAATGTCGCTCGAGCAAGACTTTACGCGTTACCCGATCAGCATTTACACCCGCGGGGTGCGATTCGTCCTGACCTTCTTGCTACCGTTTGCCTTCATGAACTATTTCCCAGCCACCTACTTCTTGCAGAAGGCCGACACCGGGCTACACTTCAATCCGGCAGTTGGTCTGCTCACGCCGGTAATCGGCCTGATCTGGGTCACGGGCGCCTACGCGTTTTGGCTGCTCGGCCTTCGTCACTATCAGGGGACCGGCTCCTGAAGCGCGTCGCCTTCTTGAGCTCGGCAGGTGCGGCACTGGTCGCGCCGCGCGCGCTCGGCACGACGTCTCTGAGCGCGAAGGTCCGATCGATCGCGCGCAACATGCCCGGGAAGATCGGCATCTACGCGCGCACGCTCGGCCCGGGTCCTGAGCTAATCGCGTACAATTCCTCGCAGCATTTCCCGACGGCCTCGGTCATTAAGGTGTTGATCATGGTAACCGCCTATGCAATGGAGGAGATCAAACCCGGAACGCTCTCGGCAAAGATCACGTTTCACGATAGCGCCCTCATCGGTGGCTCGGATTTCATGGACCAGGCCGACAACGGCCAACGTTTTACGGTGCGGGAACTGATCGTTCCAATGATTCAAGTCAGCGATAACACCGCCGCAAACTTGCTCATCGCTCACTTCGGAGTGGCAACCATCAACGGCGTCGGCAAGAGCGCCGGCATGCTTCGCACTCGCCTCGCCCGTCAGTTCCTAGACTACTCGGCGATGGTGCACCACAACGACAACGTCTCGACCCCGACCGACATGGGCCATCTTCTCTACCTCATCGAACGCGGCTCGCGGGAGGGCGTCAGCACGATCGCTTCGCCGGAGCATTGCGCGAGGATGGTCGCCATCATGCTCGGTCAGACCGATCGGGACGGAATCCCGGCAGCCCTGCCGAGGGGAACGCCGGTCGCCAATAAGACTGGTGCCGTCGTGGGAACGCTCAATGACATCGCAATCGTGACGCCCTACGGAGACTCCCCTTTCATCCTTGCAATCATGACCGCAGACGCATCCGACTTTGGGGCGACCTATGCGGCGATCCACTCGGTGACGCGCGCCGCTTACGCGGCGACGAAGGGATCGTTTGAATAGACCGTGCAGCCGTAGACCGCGCCCGCGCGCAATGCGGCGAGTTTGGCGGAGCGCGTGAGACGCTTGAACCGCGCCTCGTGCGACTTCGCCGCGGCGAACGTTGCCGGATGCCACCATGCAACCAGCGTGACCGGCAGTCGCCCGCGGGTATATTTCGCTCCCTTACGCCGGCGATGAGTGGCCAAACGGCGAGCAAGGTCGTGCGTCGCGCCCGTGTAGAGCGTACCGTCGCGGCAGACGAGCACGTATACCGTGGCTTTCACGGAATAAGCTTTCTCCGTCAGGAGGTTAGAACGTTCTCGTAAAAGGTTGGCATATGAAGCTGCTCACACTCGGATGCGCGCTGCTCCTGGCGGCCGCGGCCTCCGACGCTCCGCTCCCATCCCTAACGCCGTACCCGCCGATCGCCGCAATGGTCGGCGCCGTGCAAGCGGACCGCCTGAAGGCCGGCGTCGAGAGGCTCGTTGCGTTTGGGACCCGCAACGACTTCTCGGAGCGCACCTCGACCGCCGATCGCGGAGTCTTCGGCGCTCGCGATTGGATCGCGCGAGAGTTTCGAGCTATCGCGGCTAGCTCGAACGGACGCATGAGCGTCGCGCTCGATACGTATCTGCAGCCCAAGACCCCAAGAACGCCGCGAGCGGTACAAGAGTCGAGCGTGATCGCGACGCTGCGCGGAACCGTGCCGGGACGCGTCTACGTCATGTCGAGCCACTTCGACGACTGCGACGGCCGGTGCACCGACGGCGCGGGAACCGCACCGGGCGCGGACGATAACGCTTCGAGCGTGGCCGCGGTCCTGGAAGCGGCGCGAGTGATGGCCGGCACGCGCTTTAGCGGGACGATTATCTTCGCCTGTTTCGACGGTGAAGAACTGGGACTCTGGGGTTCGAACCACTTCGCGCACGAGGAGGCTGCCAACCGCGTTCCGATTATGGCGGTCTTGAACAACGACATCGTCGGCAACTCGGTCGGTGGCGACCAAGCGACCGAACCGAACGTCATCCGCGTCTTCAGCGAAGGGCTGCCGGCCGGCGTCGACATCGCGCGCGTTAACCTGGTTGGCGCGGAGAACGATTCACCCTCGCGCGAACTCTCTCGCTTCATCGCCGAGGTCGTTCCGGTCTACGTTCCCGATTTACACGTGCGCCAGATCTTTCGATCGGACCGCTTCATGCGCGGCGGCGATCAAGAATCGTTCCAAGACGTGGGTTACTCGGCGGCGATTCGCTTCGTCGAAGCGCACGAGAACTTCACGCACCAGCATCAGGACGTGCGCGTGCAGAACGGCACCCAGTACGGCGATCTTCCACAATATATCGACGCCGAGTACTTACGGCGAGCGACGCAAGCCAACGTCGCGTCGCTGGCAACGCTCGCACTCGGTCCCGCGCCGCCGGCCGACGCCCAGATGATTCTGCACCACCTCGGTTACGACTCGACCCTGCGATGGAAGCGCGCCGCGGCTGCGGCCTCTTACGAAATCCTTTGGCGCTCTACCGACGCGCCGCAGTGGGAGCATGCAACCGACGTCGGCAATGTTACCGAAGCCACTGTTGGGGTCTCGAAGGACGATTACATTCTGGGAGTGCGTAGCGTCGACGCCAACGGTCTGCGCAGCCCCGTGGTCTATCCCGTAGCGGTAAGAGAATGATTCGGCCAGATCGCACGCAGCACCGCTTTGAATCGCGAGCGCTGCGCGATCGGGCCGAACCAGGGGAGGCTGCGTAACATTAGAAGGGCGGGTTCACGTTTGCGCAGCGCATCTTCCAAATGTTCCAGCGCCTCCTCGAGCTTGCCCAGGCCGACCGCTACGGTCGCAAGGTTGAAGCCGACGACGTACTCGGTGCGCGCCATCTCGACCAAGTTCCGATAGATACCCTCGGCTCGGTCGGCGTCGCCGCAATCCGCGTAAGCTCGACCCAACAACGGCAGACGCAGCGCGAGGTCCTCGGCGCGATCCTGCGCGAGAAGGAGCAGATCGGCTAACGCTTCGGCCGGCTGCCGGTTGAGGATGTAGCCCTGCGCGCGATACCTCCTTGCGATCGCGAAATCGGGGCCATTCTCGATCAGATTCGAGAACGAGTCGATCGCGCGCCCGTACTCCCCGGTGTAAAGAAATGTCCTCGCCAGGAAGAGCTGCAACACCGGTGACGAGGGCTCGACGAGCAACGCGCGCTGCATCTCGCGCACCGGCATATCGCCGGAGCCTTTGCAAATATAAAACCAGGCGGCGTTGACGTGAACGGATGTCGAGCTCGGGCTCAGCCGCGTCGCGGTCTGTATCTCGCGTTCCGCCTCGGTCCAGTTCCAATCGCAGAAGAGGAGAATGTTTCCGAGCGTTGCGCGAGCTTCGGCCGACGAGGGATCGATTTCCAGCGCCCGGACGATCGCGGCTTTGGCCTTGGGAAACGTGTAGGAACTCGGTGCATACCAATACTCGGCCATGAGCGCGTGCGAGCGCGCGAGCCCGATCAGCGCAGGGACGTGTTCGTTGTCTATGCGCAGCGCGGCTTCAAACTGCTCGGTGGCCGCGGCCAAAGCGCCGGCGGTGCGCTTCTCCAACAGGTAGGCGCCGCGGCAGTAATGGTTGAGGGCTTCGGGCGCACCGCTCAAGAGACGATCGCCGGAGTCCTCGGTCGAGATGCCCGGTGCCTCTGCACTCCCCGGCGCGACGACGCTGACGGGTGCGACGAACCGGTAACCTTTTCCGCGCACCGTTACGACGTAGGAGCGGTCCCTCGCATGTTCGTCGAGTAGCTGTCGCAACATATACATATGTTGCGACAAGTTACCGTCGCTGACGACGGTGTCGGGCCAAACGCGTGCGGCAATCGTTTCCTTATCGATAACGTTTCCGTTAGCGTGAATCAACAGGATCAACAGTTGCGTGAGCCGTTCGGGCAACGGAACCACGGAGGTGCCGTGCGAGAGAAGCCCGCGTACCGGATCGAAATGAAAGGAACCGAAGGCGTAGATCGGTGACAGCTTCGATTGGGACCCCGTCTCCGGCGCGTTTCTCATCCATTTTCAAATGCTCGATGCAGGACCGTTGTGACTCATCCTGTTGCGGAACCGTCACCGGCACCGCGCGAGGGGCGGCTGGACGCAGCTCGCGCGCGGTCGTCGTAAACACCTCAACCAAGCTCTCAAAGGTCTCGACCCACGCGGCTTCCGTCAGCGCGGTTTGCACCAACGCAAGCATCTCGCTGATTGGCTGCCGGCACCTTTCGGCGTAATCCGCGAACGCGGATTCACTGCGCGCGACCCACGCAATCGCCCGTTCGAGTGCCGGCGAACTGCTTCCCGGCGCCGGACTTCGATCCAGAATCGCCGCCAGCAGCTCGAAGAGGACCGCGCGCTTTTCTTGGCTTTCTCCGAGCACCTGCGGCACGATCAGGCACAAACGCGCGTAGAGCACGCGGCTCAACAGCGGATCCGTACGGCCGGGCATGGGACATGTTTTAGGCGGGAAGAGACCGGTCGCAAGAAGCCGGTCTTCCGTCGGCAGGAGGCGCTCGATGGCGCGGGCGCGCCACCAGCGCGACTGCAGCTTCGACCCGCGAACCTCGCTTACGGCAGAGAGAACCGCAGCGCAGCGCGCTGCCAGTTCGTAAGAACCGAGTTCCTCGGCAAGGTGCCACGCACACCGCGCGAGCCGTTCGGCATCCCTCCACTCCTCTTTGAGGACGAGATGTCGCGCCCGCTCCACGTCGATCGCTGCCCGCTCCCACGAACCAACCGCGAGCGCCGACGTTTCCGGCGGCGGTTCCCATGGCGCTGCGCGCATCAGGCGAGCCTGCGATATCAGCGCAAAACAGCGGTAGCGGTCGTCCCCGCCGGCCTCCAACAACGCTGCCGACGCGCAATCTTCGGCATTCTGCGCGTCCCTCTCGAGCAAAGCCATCTTCGCGCGTACCAACGCTCCGGCGCTCGGCGACAGGGCGTGGAGCTGTGCCAGTGCCTCGTCCACTCTGCCGAGACCGACGTTTGCTTCGGCCAGATACTTTTGCGCCAAAGCTCGCTGCGGACCGGTCGTCGCGAGCCGAACGAGACTGCCCGCGATGCAGCGCATCTCCGGCACCCGGCCCCGATTTCGGGCCTGCAGATATGACGCCATCTCACGTTTGAATCGCCACGGCGCGTCGTAACGCCCAACGCGCCGATCGGCGACCGGGTTGTCCGCGACCGCGAGCGGCTTGGAATAGCCGGCGCCCAACAGACGGCGAGCGTATCGCGCTACCGCGGCGATCGCCTGAGCTCTGCGACGTTGAAAATGGCGGCGCGAGATGCCGTTACGCGCAGCCAGCTGCGCGTTGGTTATGAGCCTATTGAAGTCGATCGCGAAGATTAGTTCTCTTCGCATAACCGCGCTGCCGTCTCGACCGTCGAGCGCCTCTCGAACGACGCGCTCCAGGGCGTCGAGCGCGTTGGCGGTCGCAGTCGCGTGGCATATCGCGCGCATGAGCGGCACGGTCGCAAGCGCTTCGGGCTTTTTGGCGCGATGCAAGAGCGTCAAGATCTGGCGCTCCATCGCCCGTTGCGCGGCGTCCTCGCTAACTGAAAACGGCGACGGAAGAGGAAGCGCCATGACTATAGGATAGACGCAAAGCAAGCCTAACGCTTCACGAAATCACAAACGAAGTCTGGATTTGAGAGCCATTTGATTTGATGTTTCTTAAACTAGTGAAAGTCGTTGATGTGAAAGTTCCCTAATGCGTCGCTTTTTCAATATTCGTCAAAAGGTCGCGTTCGCAGCATTTTTTAAGGTGGCTGGAAGCGTCTTGCTTGACGCTTAACAAAAAACTAAAGCGACATGAGGGATTAGCAACCATGAAACAGCAACGAACCCTCCGTCGCGCGGTCATCGCTGCAATGCTGCTGATGGCATTCCTCGGCCAGGGAACGTGGGCACTGGCCGGGGTCACCGGCAACATTGCAGGCGTCATCAAAGATTCGAGCGGCGCGCCGGTTGCCGGCGTAGAAGTGCAGGCAATCTCCGCCTCGATGAATCGGACCGCGACGACGGATGCGGGAGGACACTTCGTGCTCCTCTCGCTTAACCCGGATACCTATACGCTCAATGTGA
>JBAUMX010000179.1:0-1618 GCA_049578945.1 Candidatus Cybelea sp.
TCACATTGAGCGTATAGGTATCCGGGTTAAGCGAGAGGAGCACGAAGTGTCCTCCCGCATCCGTCGTCGCGGTCCGATTCATCGAGGCGGAGATTGCCTGCACTTCTACGCCGGCAACCGGCGCGCCACTTGAATCTTTGATAACACCCGTAATGTTACCGGTGACCCCGGCCAGTGCCCATGTTCCCTGGCTGAGGAATGCCACCGTTAACGCTACGGCTACGACCGCTTGACGGAGGGTTCGACTTGAACTCATGTTCTTTTACCCTCTATCGATTTAAGTTGTCAAAACGCGAGCCGCTCTGCCGCCCCCGTCGGCCACTATGGCCTCAGGAGCTTCACAGAGTGACTCACTGCTCCAAGGATTTCCTCAGGCTCGGAGCGGTTCCTTTAACTACGCTTATAAGGATACTGTGGTGACGACGCTTGCTTCCTTAGGCGCGGACGGCCAGCCGCTCGGCCAGCAACGCAGGGATCTCCGACGGGCGCTCGGCGACCGGCACTCCGGCCGCCCGGAACGCGGCGATCTTACTCTCCGGAGTGCCAAAGCGACCTGAAATGATCGCGCCGGCATGGCCGAGCGATTTGCCCGGCGGGGCATTGCGCCCCCCGATGAAGGCGACGACCGGGGTCTCCGGCATGTGCTCGGCAACGAAGGCGGCCGCGTCCTCCTCGTCGGACCCGCCAATCTCCCCGCAGATCACCAGCGCTTGCGTCTGAGCATCGTTCTTGAACTCACGCAGGCATTCGACGAAGGTCGTCCCGATGATCGGGTCGCCGCCAACCCCGATGCAGGTCGATTGTCCGAGGCCTGCCCTCGTCAATAGATCGACGACTTCATATGTGAGCGTGCCCGACCTGGAGATAACCCCCACCCCGCCCTCCTTGAAAACGTGGCCAGGCATGATGCCGACCAGGGATTTTCCCGGCGAGGCGAGCCCCGGACAGTTCGGGCCGATGATCCGCATGCCGGGGGTCGTGCTAACCACTTTGAGCGTATCGTGCACCGGAACGCCCTCGGTGATACAGACGGCAAACGTGATGCCCGCATCGTACGCTTCGTAGAGCGCGTCGGCGGCAAACGGTGGTGGGACGAAGATGCAGGTGTGCGTGGCGCCGGTCGCGTCGACGGCCTCCCGAACGGTATCGAAGACCGGAAGTCCCTGCGGTGTCGTCCGGCCGCCCTTTCCCGGCGTGACGCCGCCAACGAGATTCGTTCCGTATCTGACCATGCGGTCCGCGTGATACGAGCCTTCGGCGCCGGTGATCCCCTGCACGATGACGCGGCTGTTCTTATCGATAAAAATTGACATGGCGCTTATGTGCCCCGCGAGAGGCGCACGGCTTCGTGCGCGCCTTCGTCCATCGTCTCGACCGGCGTCATCCCGGCCTGCGCGAGAATATCGCGTCCTTCTTCCTCATTCGTACCCGTGAGACGAATGACGAGCGGGATTTTACGCGAGGCCGTCTCGTTCATCGCCGTGACGATCCCGCGCGCGACTTCGTCGCCGCGCGTGATGCCGCCAAAGATATTAATGAAAAAGACGTTCGCGCCGGTGTTATTGACGACAAGTTCGTAGCAGTTGCGCACGCGTTGAGCGTTTGCGCCGCCACCGAC
>JBAUMX010000180.1:0-9138 GCA_049578945.1 Candidatus Cybelea sp.
CGCACAGCTCGCTAAAACGGTCGCCCAGGTCGATTCCGATTGAGCGAGACGTTGCCGGCGTTTTATCTCGTTTGAGGTTCATGCTATGCTTGGTCATGAGGGTCGGTCTCCTTTCATTGCACCTCGAATGCGTCACGGATACTGCGTTTTCAGAAGTCCGTTTTGGGGACCGGCCTTCTCATCTCATCTAGGCGGCGCATTCTACGGCACGACCAGCGACGTGGCATACCGGGTGACCACAACGGGCAAAGAAATGTCGCTTCACGCTTTCGGAAGCGGACATGATGGCGCCACCACCGTGCAGAGCCCGATGGCCGTGCTCAACAGAAAGTTCTACGGTGCGACGCAGTTGGGCGGCTCGAAACGCTGCAACAGCGGTTGCGGCACGATCTTTGGGTTAACCACCGGGGGAGCGGAAAACGTCGTGTATCCTTTCCAAGGTGGGCACGATGGCTTCGTGCCCTTGGGAAGCGTGATCGAGGTCAAAGGCGCGCTTTACGGCACGACATCCTACGGCGGCGCGGACGACGGCGGGACCGTTTTCAAAATGACGGGATCCGGCACGAAGAGCATACTCTACAGTTTCAAGGTGGCCGGCAACGACGGCGAGCGGCCGAGTGGAAACGTGACCGACGTCGGCGGCGTGCTGTACGGCACGACCGCCTTCGGCGGCGCAAAAGATCTTGGCACCATCTTCACGCTTAACGCATCCCGCAAAGAAACCGTGCTGCACGCGTTCGCCGGCGGCACCGATGGAGCGTCTCCGAATGGCAGCTTAGTCGCTGTGAAAGTATCCTGTATGGCACGACGTCCGGTGGCGGTAAATTTGGGAAAGGAACAGTCTTTTCGGTAACCAAGTCCGGCAAGGAGCAGGTCATTTACGCCTTCAAAGGCGGATCCGATGGCTATCAGCCGCTCGAGGGGCTCGTAAACGTCAACGGAACTCTCTATGGAGCTACCAACCGAGGCGGCCGCGCCGACAAAGGAACAGTTTACTCGATACGACCATAAGTGAGCGGGTCGTCCTGAAGCGTAGCATAGCAGCGGCAACGCAACCGCTAAGCGCCCGGCGGCCGAAATCCAAGCTCCTCATCTGCCTTGCTCCTCACTCCATGAACCGTTCAAGCCACTAAGGGCGTTCGGCGTTAACCGTCACGTCCAGTGGCAGCAGCCAAGTCGCATCTCGGAAGCTTCACCTTGATTCCTCGCGGCTCTGCCGCCAAGAAGCTCGGCACAGAACGTAGAAGGAGTGTTCGAGCCAAATGCCCCCGGAGGATCAGCCGATGAATGTTTCCACCGCTGACCAGGAGCTAATTCAAATCGTAAACGGACCCGAACCGATTACGATTGCGGACGTGGCTGCGAAGATGGACGCCATTAACAAGGTACTGCCAGACAACGATGGTCTCAAGTGGTTCAACCTGCTCTACCTGAACGTAACGCAGCAGGTCGATGTGAATTCCTTGCCGGGTGGTTGGGAGGACCCTCTTTGGCTCACTCGCCTCGATGTGGTATTTGCTCAACTCTATTTCAATGCCATCGCAGATTGGTTACGGAACCCCGTCGCCGTTGCCGACTCATGGAAAGCGCTGTTCGAGTCACGATTTACAGACGGCATCGATCGCATTCAGTTCGCTCTAGCCGGGATGAACGCACATATCAATCATGATTTGGCGCTAGCTCTACTCCAGACCGACACCGAAATGAACCTTACTCCGCTCAAGGATAGCCCGGAGCACGATGACTTTGAAAACGTGAATGGGCTTCTCGAAACCGTCCTTCCACAGGCTTTGCGATTCCTCGCGACTGGAGTGATCGGCGAGGCGGCGCAGGACACCGGCAAGATCGGGCGCTTTCTTGCGATTTGGAACGTTCGCGCCGCCCGCGATCTGGCGTGGGACGTGTCTGATACTCTTCGTCCGTTAAACGAGAGCGCGCGCAGCGTCGCCTTGGCAGCCCAGGATCAACTCACCGGGGTCTTGGGTCGAAGTTTGCTGCTCTGAAGCCGGCATTCTTTTGGCCTTGTTTTACGGAGTTGCTCGCATTGCAGTTGCGCGCGCCTCGCACCACAAGCGGTTTGGTCGGATCGCCTGGAGTTTCGATGCCGCGCCGGCCCACGGAGGGAGGGCATCGCTTTGCAACGACATGGCCTCCGAGGCCCTTTCCGAACAGTAGCATAAGTGAAACAAAACCTAACGTCAGAGCGGAGGGCGAATGAAGTCAACACGTCTACGAACAACGCTATGGTTGCTGCTCATCGGGTTCTATTGCAGCAGCGCGGTTTCGGCCAACGCAGGCTACTCGCAGGCCGACGCCCAGCGATACATCAAGGCAAGCGAATCGGCGTGGGCTGAATCAGTCTCGACAAACAATTCTTCGGTTTTAAAACGGATTTTGGCAAACGATTTTGTGTGGGTCCTGGATGGCGAAGTCTGGAACAAAGCGCGCGCCATCGCTGACGCCGAGGCTGGCCCAGGCGATTTTCTTTCCGATCATCTGAACTATGCCAATGTGCGTTTCTTCGGCGATACGGCCCTAGTTCAAGGGAGTGAGACGTGGACGCGCAAGGGCGGACGCAAGGGGCGCTTCGTTTGGACGGATACATGGATCCGCCGCAACGGCGAATGGCAAATCGTGCAGGCCGAAGACATAACCATACCAATCAAGACCGAGCGCTGAACCCACCGCCAAAACTTCAGATTACATCGGTACCCGATGCGTGACGAGGATCTGGTAAGTTGGATCGCCTCGCTGAAGCGTTGCGCTTAGGCAGTTCTCGCGCTCATGCGCAATTGGAAGTCCCGGCGGAAGTTGCGGCTCAGCCGATGCGTGCTGCCGTCCTCGAGGCGAACTTCGTAGTCGCCATTTTCGTCAGGTGTCATTTCACACACCCGTGCGAGGTTTACGATCGTGGACCTGTGGATGCGGCAAAAATCGTAGCCCTCGAGGTCTCGTTCGAGATCGGCCATGCTCCGCCGCAGCAAATGGGTTCTCCCAGCGACGCGGAGGCGCGAATAGTAATCGGCCGCCTCAATCCAATCGATACGGTCAACGCGAATGAACGTCACGGACCCGTTGCTCTTTATGGCCAAATTCGCCGGCACTTTTGGGCGCGTCTTGGCGGCCTGGATGCGCTCCTTGGCGCGGGTTAATGCCAATTCGAATCGCATATCGTCAAACGGTTTTAGCACGTAGTCGAGGGCGCCGGCATCAAACGCTGCGAGAGCGTACTTGTCATAGGCAGTCACGAAGATGATCACCGGAGCCGCTTTCGAGCCGAGCATCTCGAGCACGTCGAATCCGTCGCACTCAGGCATTTCTACATCCAGGAAAACTAAATCCGGTGAGAGGCGTTGGATGTCGGCCAATGCGTCGGTACCCCCTCCTGATTGGCCGACAATTTCGATTTGCGGATCTCGTTCGAGAAGCGTAAGGACGTTGCTGCGAGCTAGAGGCTCGTCGTCGACCACGAGCGTTCGGATGGCCATCAACTCGTAGCGGTTCGAAGCGGTACGGTGATTGCGACCTCGACGCTGCCGAGGCTTGGCGTGTTCATCACGAATGATGCAGCATCGCCGTAGAGCGTTTTCAAACGAGCACGCACGTTGGTTACGCCGACGCCCGTTGATGCGGTCTCCCAGCCGGGCGCCAGCGATGGCCCGTCGTTCGATACGCTGATGCGCAACTGGTTGTCTTGCGATGAGGCGGCGATGCGCAAGGAGCCGCCCTCCTTGCGCTTGGCGATGCCGTGCTTGATCGCGTTCTCTACGAGCGGTTGGAGAATGAGGTTCGGAATCGCCGCATCTTGCAGTTCCGTTGGGACATCGACGCTCACTTGTAGACGTTCGGCGAAGCGCACCTTTTGCGTGGCCAAGTACTGCTTGACGAAGTCCAACTCTTCGGAGAGGGCTACCTCTTGACGATTCGATTCCGCGATCGTTCGGCGCAAGAAATCGCTTAGGTTCACGAGCATGGCGATCGCTTCGCTGGATCGCTTCTCGCGAATGAGTCCGGCGACCGAATTCAATGCGTTGAAGAGAAAGTGCGGTTCAATCTGACGCCGCAGCGCGCTCAATTGGGCTTGCGCGAGCCGTTCGTTGAGCTGCGCGAGTTCCATATTTTGCTTCACGAGGCGCTCGCGCGATTCGAAGAAGTTATTCATCGTGAGGATGAGCGCGTAGAAGGCGATCGTCGTTAGAAGATCATCGGTGAAGCCGCTGAGAAAATGCGGGAACGTTTGGGCGGGGAAATCTGGACCGAACGGCCGGAACGTTACGACCAGAAACGTCGTCCACGCGGCGAAGACGGCGTTCGTGCAGAGAGCAGTAAAGACGTGAACGCTCCAGGCCACGACGCGTGGTGCGGCTCGAAGCCGCTGCACGAGCGCAACGATGAACCACGTTGCAACCGCCCACGGCAGCCAGCCCAAAGCCTCGATCACAAAAAGCACGGGCCAATTGTGATGCATCCCTTCCGCTCGCATCACCCCGACGGTCTTTGTTGCGTCGAACAACGCGAGGGCGAGCCACCAAAGGGGGATCCAGAGTCGCTTCACGTGCGGCTATTCTACGAGGTTTTTACGGAATAGCAAAGCGCCTTGCAGTGAGATGCCGTTCCCATGCAGGGAGCGGTATCGCGGCGCTCGCCCGCCGGTGGGATACTGGCGCTGATGATTGCACAACGAAGCCTCATGAAGATCGCCTTTGCTTGCGTGGCCGCTGCGCTCTCGCTTGCCTTCTCCTCCGTAGCGTTCGGACAAGTCCCCTCGCCAAACCCCTACCCGACGATGGCGCCGATCGCGAAGTACCTGATGCCCAGCGCTGCCGCGGAAATCGCTTTGGCTCGTGCGGCAGGGCCGTCATCGATCTCCGCTCATGCCGAAGTTCTCGTCCTCACGAAGCAAGGCTACGTCGTCGGGGCCAAGGGCACCAACGGCTGGGTCTGCTGGGTCGGACGCTCGTGGACGGCGGGTTTCAACGATCCCGAGTTCTGGAACTGGCAGGGTCTCGGGCCAGTATGCCTCAATCCGCCGGCCGTGCGCAGTGTGCTCCCGCAATACATGGCACGTACGACATGGGTAATCGCCGGTGACACCCTCGAGGAAGTCGCTGCGAAGTCGAAAGCCGCCTACGCCGACCACCAGTTCACCGATCCCGCTCCCAACTCGTTTGGGTTCATGCTGTCGAAAAAAGGCTACCTGTTCCCTGCCGACGGACCGTGGCGTCCGCACGTCATGCCGATCATCGCGTACGACCAACTAGCCACGTGGGGCGCGGGCTTCAAGGGATCGCCGATCGTCGGTTCGTCATCCACGTTTCGCCCATACGAGCCGGTCCCGATCGCTATTCCGGTGTCCCACTGGTCCGACGGTTCGCCCGCTCCAAAGTGAACGTTTCGCAGCCCATGTGGCCGACCCAGTCGTGTTAAGCTCTGGAGAAACTTCGGCGGCCGGCGCCGCCGAAGTTTCCGGTGCGGGACGCCAGGTTAGAACGGCGCGGATAGACGTAGCAGGAAAGACCGGCTATTCGCGATCTGGGTCGTGTTGAAGCCGTTCGCGACCTTAATGCCGTACTGATGGTTAAGCAGATTCAGGACCTGCAGAGAAAGCCCCAAGCCCTGATCTTCCCCGGGGTGGCCCGGCAATAGTCCACGGCCGGCCGAGAAGTCAAAGGTCGTGTGCGCCGGGAGCGTCCCGCTCAGGTTCGCGTTAGCGTCTTCGAACTGCACCGGGAAGCCGCTGCCGTAGTCAGCCTGCAGCGTCGCGTACCAGAGCCGATGCTGACCGAACCGGTGCGTGTATCCGGCAGTCGAATCGACCGTTTGGCTGTGGTCTTCGAGCGAGAGCTGCGCAACGCAGGATACACCCGGAAGATTCGTGTTCGGCGGAAACAGGAACTCCGAACCCGAGATGCAGGCCGCATACGAAGCGGAGACCGTGCCGGTCAAGAACCATTCGTCGCCGCCGAGCTGTCGATCCTGCAGGCGCACTTCGGCGCCGTGATTGATACCGATCGAGTTGTTGTAGACGGCGAAGATCGGCGTGTTGAATAGCTGCGTTGTATCCAGCACATTGACCGCGCTTTTCTCAAAGATATTCAGCGAACCGGTGAAGTGCGGGTTGAACGTGTGGACGACGCCCAGCTCAAAGTAAGAGTCGCTTTCTGGCTTGAGGTCGTAGACCGGATTTGTCGTCGAGCACGCCTGTTGAGCCGAGAGCAAGACGCAGGATTGCCGGACGTCCTCAAGCAGCGGCGCGGCATAGAACCGGCCGTAGTAGGCGTGCGCGACGTTTTTCCCGCCATCCCAGACGTTGACGCCGATGCGGGGGCTGATCTGGTTCCCGCTGACGTAGCCGGTCGAGGCGTCGTAGCGCAAACCGTAGTTCCAAACGACGTACGGCCCCATCTCCCATTTGTCCTCAGCATAGATACCTACTTGAGATCCTGCTTGCCCTTGCGGCGTCGCGAAGGCGGGATAGTACGGCGTAGCGACCTCGCCGCTCGCCGCGCACTTAACGAAGTAACAGGCGAACTGTTGATAAGCCGTTGCGTTCTCACGGTTGAGGTCGACACCGACCTTCCACGCGTGGTTCTTCGTCGCTCGAAAATCCGAGGCGCGAATACCTACGTAGCTGGCGTACGAGCCTTGATTCAATCCAACGAGATGGACCGTGTCGGCGCAGGCCGGTGGACAATCGCTGAAATCGGGTTCGACGGCAAGAACGTCGCGCGGAAGGTCGCCGTAATAGTCGATGCGCGTCGAACGCCACCACGGGATTACTTGAAAGACGCCGTTACCGTCTTTGGAGACTTCCGTCCAGTTGAGATTCGCAAAACGGTCGTACTCGAGCTGCGTGTCTAGCGTGCCGGGTGCAGCCACGACCGGGTCGAGTGGATTGTTCGCATCCGTATTGATCGGAATCTGGAACTGCGAGAACTGATTGGAATAATCGAACGCCAGCGAGTTGCGCGGATCGAGTTGCGTAATGGCGCGAAAAAACTGATCGTTGCTCGAGCTGGCGTCGTTGATCGGAATGTAGGTGGGCGCGTCGAGCCCGCGATCGGTCGTTTGGGTGTTGGCGCTGAGAAAAAACTCGCTCGGTCCGTAGCGCGACTCGACGTCGAACTCACCGATTCCCTGTCCCTGATTACCGAACCCACCCGTGATAGTGCCGTATGTTCCCTGCGGAATATCGTTTGGCCGGTTGCTGATGAGGTTAACCACGCCGCCCATCCGATCGCCGCCGTACTCGGCCGGAATCGCGCCTGTCAGTAGTTCGATCGAATCGATGACCTTAGGATCGATAATCTCGGCGAAGTTGGAGGTTGTCGCCAGCGGAAGCGGTGCGCCGTCGATATTGTACGCGACGCCATGAAAGCCGTTAATCACCGGCTCGTTGTATGAAAACTGTACGACGCCGGGTAGTGTCTCGAGTAACCGGTTGAGACTGTTGTTGACCGGCGAGGTTTCGATTTGTGTCGGCCCGAGCTGATTGACTGAAGGTGGGTTGGCCTGCGGACCGGCGTGCGCGGTAACGGTCGTGTGCGCGATCTGTGCAAGATGCGTCGAGAGTGGAAGGTTGACCGTAGCGACCGTGCCACTGGCAACGTTGACCAGCACTTGGATTTCGTTCGTTCCTTTGACCTGCGCGATCACGCGATACGATCCAAACGGGACCTGTGGAAAGACGTAATCGCCTTGCGCGTCGGTGGTTGTCTGAAAACTCGAACCTTCGCCTTGGAGTGTGACGGTTGCGCGGGGCGCCGGCTTGCCGTCGACGGTAACCTTACCGCGGATGAGACCGGAGGTCGCAGCGAAAACGGGCGTGGTGAGGACCAACGCCAAGAAAACGGCGACGAGCGCCGTGGAAAAACGAGACATGGTTCTCCTTCGATCTTAATCGAGTGCGTAGTGATCGTTGCGCGCTTAGGCGCAGAGAACGATCTCGACCGGAGGAGGACGGACGAAGCGCCGGTACGCCCTGAGCGGGCGGCGGCGGATTGGTTGTAAATGCGGCCGGCGGCTCCAGGACGGCGCGCGAGGTGAGAACGCAGCACGCAGGAGAGCGATCGCAGCGCGCGCCAGCGCGCCGACGATACAGCGCGCCAAGCGCAGCACTACCCACGCGGCTGCGCCAAGGCTGATCAAAACGACGACCGGCGATGCGGGGTGATGATTCGGCTCGATCGTTTCGGCAGCGGCGTACCAGAATGCCGTGACTGGAAGAATCCAGAAAAAGTTCGGTAGCCGATCCCGCAATCGAGCGGCCAGAACGCTGCCGTCGGCTACGACGGTGCCGCTCCAGGCTAGTGCGCCGAAGAAGGCGAGCAGGCTGACGGAGAGCGCGCCCGCAGCCTGGACGAGAAGCGGATGGTAGGCCCCGCCCATTGCGTGTTCGCCTCGATAAAGGGCGCCGTGTGCCGCTAGCGAGGCGAGCAAGCCCAAGGCAAGTGCGCCCGGAACCTTCCGCAAGGTCACGTTAGTCTTTTCTATGCAATGGCGAGGGGGCACCTGGGCTGCATCGTCCGCTTCATTCCGTTTCGGTCGATTAACTGCGAGCAGCCCTAGTGCACCTTCTGGTCGTTCAGCGGGTGCAAGGTCGTGTTACGCATTCGATGATAGAACGCTCCCGGCACAGGTAAACTTCGAATCCCGCGGGCGCCAACCTCGATTTTTTGACATTTTCAGTACGCGAGTTTAGCCGAGGCAACGGTCGTGCCGGCGCGCTGCAAAGTAATCGACCGGATGCGCTCGCGCGGATGCACCAGCAGCGTCGCCGTTTGGCCGGCGCTTCCCAAGGCGCCGAGATCGGCGGCACCCGCCGGGGTGTGCGCGACCGCGCGCAATGGGCCGCCGGGCTTATCGGCGATGATATAGATCCACGTACCGTCCCGCGCGTAAAGAATCTTCGCTGCGACGGGGTTCGCGGACTGCGGGCTCATCGAAACATGGTTGAAATGGCTGTGGACCATGGTTACGAGCGCGACGTCTTCGGCCGCTAACCGTTGCCTCAACACGACAGTTTGCCAGCCAAAGCCGAGGAGGATTAACGCGACCGCCGCCGCGAGCGCGAAGCGAAAGATGCTTGCTGGGGCTCTAGCCGCGCCAAGCTGTGGCCGTGCGGCCTCACGCAGCCTG
>JBAUMX010000181.1:0-14999 GCA_049578945.1 Candidatus Cybelea sp.
CTCGGGCACCGCGCGCAGGGTAGCGGCCCGTCGCGTCGTCCGGACTGGACCGGTTCGCGCAATCAGCCTGCCGACCCGAAAGCGCAGGCGTGCGACGCCCGCGCCTGGGAGGCGCGCCTGGACGGCCTGCAGCACGTGTTCGCCCAGAAAGCTTAGCTGGTGGCTCCAGGCGCTCGAGCGCGTCACGATTGTGAGCGTCCCCTGTGCGATTCCCGACGGGTGCGAGTTAGCCGCAACTTTCGAACCCACGATCTCGGTCCAGCCTGCCTCCAGCAAAACAACAGGCTCTTTCGGAGTCTTCCCCGCCGGCTTCCATCCCCCGATCGCCTCCGAGAGTTTCAGCACGACGCGTACGCTTGAACTCGAGCATTGGAGACTTGCGCCAAATGCGCGCCGGCCGGCAGACCCTGCGGAGCGTGCGTGGCCGTGATAAAGGCCTGGTCGTAATCGCCGACCTCAGCCAGAAACGACGCCGCGCGCTCTTCGTCCAGCTCCGAGAGCACGTCGTCGAGCAGCAGCAGCGGCGCTTCACGCGCGCGTTCGCGAAGCACTGCGTACTCCGCAACTTTGAGCGCCAGGATCGCGGTGCGTTGCTGTCCTTGCGACCCGTACACTGCCAGCGAGAGGCCGTCGAGCTTGAGGCCGACGTCATCGCGATGCGGACCAACGATCGAGGTCTTTCGCACTCGTTCCGCGTCGCGCGAATGCTCCAACCGCGCTTCAAGTGTTTGGGCGATCGACTCCGGCGACGCGGTTTCGAAGGGTACGTTCGGCTCGTAGCTCAATTCGAGACTTTCGCTTCGAGCGAACCTCGAATGGGCGCGGCGAGCGTCCTGTGCGAGCGCGGCAATGAGAGCCTCGCGGGCCATCATGATCTGCGTTCCAGCCTCAACGAGCGTCCGATTGTACGTAGCGAGCAGTTCGGGATCGGGCTCGACGGCGCCGCGAAGCAGCGCGTTCTTCTGTTGCACGGTCTTGCGATAGCGGGCGAGTTGATGGTAGTAGCCGGGCTCGCTCTGCGCGAGCGCGCTATTCAAAAAGGCTCGGCGCGCGCTCGGCGTGCCGCTTGCGAGCGCGAGATCCGCCGGAACGAACGTTACGACCCGCATCCTTCCGAGATAACCCGCATACCGAACGCCGTTTCCATTGACGGTGTAGCTCTTCCGCGTCCCGCCGTTCGAGCGTCCGATCGTGCACGCCAGCTCGACGCTTCCGATCCGTAGGGCCGCTTGGCCACGCAGCACGGCTCGCTCGCAGCCTTTGCGGACGGCGTCGCCGTCGCGGGCCGTTCGAAACGACTTGCCGGTACCCAACATCGCGATCCCTTCCAAAAGATTGCTCTTCCCTTGGGCATTGGCTCCGACGAAGACGTTTAGTCCCGTTGCAGGCTCGATCTCAAGCTCGGAGTAGTTTCTAAAATCGCAGAGCGTTAACCGCGCAAGCAGCACATCATTGCCGAAGCGGCATGAGCACGTAGAGTTGCTGTCCCGTGTCGAGCGGCTCCGCCGGCCGGATCGCGGCGGGCGAGAGCGGTCCCAGCAGTTCGATGATTGTCTTTTCACCCTTGATGTGGTTGAGTATCTCGACCAGATAGCGCGCGTTGAAGGCTATCGTTAAATCGTCGCCGCTCTGCTCGACTTCGAGCTCTTCGTACGCGTTGCCCGAGACGTCCGAGCTGGCCGTAACGATCAGCGTTTGATTCGCGATTGCCAGCTTGACCATGCTGGCCCGGTCACCGGCGACCAACTCCGCCCGCCGTAGCGCGCCGATCAGCAGCGGCGTGCTGACGGTGACGCTGCGATCGAACTTAGCGGGGATGACCTGCTGGTAGTTGGGATATTGCCCGTCGACGAGACGCACCGTAATTGCGACGTCGCCGCTGGTCATCTGGAGCTGATTGCTCTGCGCTCCGAGCGCGCTGACGGCGATCTGCTCGCTGCCGGCTAGGTTACGCGCCGCCTCGGCCAGCGCCCGCGACGGCACGATGAACTTCTCGGCACCCGCGATGCCGCTCTCAAGCGTCGTGACGAACTTTGCGAGCCGGTATCCGTCGGTGGCCACCATCGTCAGCGAGTTTCCATCCACCTCCAGCAGAGTGCCCATTAAGACCGCCCCGCGCGCCTCCTCGCCGGAGGCTGCGAAGATCGTCGCGTCGACGGCGTCGCGGAAACGCTTCGCCACGATCTCCAAGTGCGAGCCCCGAGTGGCCGCCGGAAGCGGCGGGTACTCATCGGCCGGAAGCGCGTGAAAGTCGTAGTTACTCCGCTCGTACTTAACGCTCGCACGGGTCGGCGTGCCGGTCAGCTCGAGCGTCCCCGGCGAAAGATTACCCAGATAGCTCGCAAAGAGCTTGGCCGGAATCGTGACCGAGCCGCCCTCGGCGACTTGCGCCGGAAAGGCATGTTCCAGCGTCAGCTCGAGATCGGTCGCGCGGACGGCGATCTTTCCGCCGTCGGCCTGCAGCAGGACGTTGGATAGGATCGGCACCGTGGTGTGCGCGTTGACCACCTTGCTGGCGGCGCCGACGGCCGTCGCGATGTCTTTCGTCGAGCAGGTGAACTTCATCGTTTCCACCGTTGGTCGTGAGGCCGCGTTTTCCTAGGAGTAAAGAAGAAGAGTCGCAGCAGTAGTAGGGCGGTGTAATCTGCGGAAAACGTCAAATGGGCTCGCGCTGCACGCGGTTTTTCCTAAGGATAAACTTGTGAACATATGTATGGGGCTTATGCACTTTTCCACGCGCCCGGATTACGAGGGCGCGGATACGCCGCAGCAGGCCGGACCTTGTGAACAGAGTGTTCAGGGGGTCTGGCACATTGCGATGAGCTGCCGGATCTTGTTGCGGTAGGCCTCGTCCCGCTGCATCTGCTCCTTGATCTTGTCGCGCGCGTACATCACGGTGGTGTGGTCTTTCTTGCCGAACTCGCGGGCGATCTGCGGTAGGGAGTAGTTCGTCAGCTCGGTCGCGATGTACATGGCGATCTGGCGCGGCGCGGCGAGACGCTGATCGCGCCGGCCGTTGTCCATCTCCTTGACGCTTAGGCCGTGTGCACCCGCAACAGTCTCTTTGATCTTGCTGATCGTGATGCGGTGCAGAGGAGCCTGTGCGAGCGCACTTTTGAGGACGTCGGCGGCGAGGTCGGTCGTGATCGGCGCCTTCGTGAGCGAGGCATACGCGATGACACGAATCAGCGCGCCTTCGAGCTCGCGGATGTTCGATGGGATAACCTTCGCGATGAAGGACGTCACCTCGTCGGGTACCGGGATATTCTCGCTACCCGCCTTTTTCCGGAGAATGGCCTCGCGCGTCTCCAAGTCGGGCGCTTGAATGTCGGTGAGCAGACCCCATTCAAAGCGCGAACGGAGCCGCGCTTCGAGGGTCTGGATCTCTTTGGGCGGGCGGTCTGACGAAATGATGAGCTGTCGTCCCGACTCGTGCAGCGCGTTGAACGTGTGAAAGAACTCCTCTTGCGTCGTCTCTTTGCCGGCCAGGAACTGGATGTCGTCGATCAGCAACACGTCGACCTGGCGATAGCGATTGCGAAACTCAGGCGTACGATTGTTCTGCAGCGCGATGATGAACTCGTTGGTGAACTTCTCGCACGTGCAGTAGACGACGTTGGCCGCGAGGTTGTCTTGAATGACACGATGCCCAATGGCGTGCATAAGGTGCGTCTTACCGAGACCGACGCCTCCGTAGAGGAAGAGCGGATTGTACGCGTGAGCCGGAGCGCCGGCGACCGCTTGTGCGGCCGCGTGCGCAAAGCGGTTGGAGTTACCGACTACAAACTCTTCGAAGGTATAACGAGCATTAAGATTAGCAGTGCGGAACTCCTCAAGCGGACGTGTCGGAATGCCGGGCGGCGTGCGAGCGCCATCACTCGGCTCGGCGACCGAGAGTCGCAGCTCGACGCTCGTACCAAAAAGCTCGCTGAGCACGCCGATCATCTGCGCGCGCAGCTTGGTTCCGACCCAATCCTGAGCAAACTTGCTATGCACCGCGAGGTGAAGCTCGTTGCCGTGAAACGAGATGAAACGGATCGGTTTGATCCACATCTCGAAGACGGGCTTCGAAAAAGTTCGTTCTAAGGTATCGAGTGCCGATTGCCACAGCTCGTTGGAGATGTCCGAGTTGATCGCAAGCGCCATCCTCTGCGTCCTTCTTATTGGTAAAAAGCTCGAAACCAGCACTTCGCAGCGGGCCCTTGGGAGACGAAGGAATCAGGCTGCGCCACCCCCGTGAGGGCGCAACCACTTGGCTTAATGAAGCCTTGCTCCTGCGGAATCTATGCACGACTTTATACACTTATCCACAGGTCTACGCGAACAGTATTTCGCGGAATTTTCGGATTTATGAACGGCTATAACGGGACCCCGCAGACCGCCCGAATTGCCCGGCAGCGTAAGGGTAGTTTGACGCCTTTTTGACCCCCGTTCGAGCCCTTCTCCACAAGCTTGTCCACAGGTGTGGAAAGGCGGGTTGTCGGCCAGTTTGAGTAGAGGCGGCGATTGGCAGACCTAGCGACCGTGAATGAGCCAGTCAGCTAAAGCCCAAACGATGATCGCCCCAAAAATCAAAAATATTGCGGTTCTCGGCCAAAGGGTAAGGGTCCAAAACCTGGGCGGCGTAGGGTCCCGACTTGTCGTGAGCTGATGGATTCGGTACCACTTATAACCCTGAAAAACGACGAGCAACAGAGCGAGCACCAAAACCGCGTTGAATAGCGCCATTGTCGCCTCTTGTTTGACAAGCGTAGCCGTTGCCCTTAGGCTCGGCCGCAGCCTCACACTCGGGTTGCGGGTCGGTCGCCCACCGGCCGGCCCGCGGAACATTTCGCAGGCGCAGGACCGTCTGCTTATCGACGCCGGCCATTCGGCACGTACCGCGCATTGAGTTCCCCTCGCTTTTAGAAACGTGCTAGCCTTGGGTTATGCCTAAGCGCTCGGGTAAAGCCCCCTCGAGTGATCCGGACCGCGCGGGGTTTGAGGTCGTCGAGCAAGACACGGCGGACGAGGCGGAGATACTCCGAGACATCGAGGAGTCCACGACGGATCCCGCAGCGGTCCCTTTCGGCCACAGAGGCGGCCTCAAGGGTGGTCCCGCGAGGAAGGCGGCACAGGCGCCGCAACAGCGGAAGAAAGCTGCCCAGAAACCCGCCAAAACGCGGTCGAACAAGAAGGCCCGTTAATGCGGTCCTCCAGTGGTTAGAGTCTCGGCTATAATGCCGAGGTGCCCGCGCACGCACCACTGTCAGGCTCGTTCCCGTTAGCAGCAATAGCCGTAGCCGTATCGCTCACCGCCATGCTCCTCATCCTCGCAAGGCGGTTCAGATAATCTAAGCGCCGACAATAGCTTTCAAGCAAGCCCCCGCCATGATTTACGGGCTCCGTTGCATTTTCGTCCGCCTCTGCTACAATATCGCGGCTATGTTTGAGTTCGATCTTCAGCTTTTTGCGTCCAAAAAGGGCGCCGGCTCGACCCGCAACGGGCGCGATTCGAATGCGCAGCGCCTCGGCGTCAAGCGTTTCGGCGGCGAGCGGGTGATTGCGGGGAACATTATCGTGCGTCAGCGCGGCACGCGTTTCTATCCGGGCTCGAACGTCGGAATCGGACGCGACCACACGCTCTTTGCGCTGATCGATGGAACCGTCGAGTTCAGCGCCAGCAGCGAACGCAAGCGTGTTTCGATCGTTCCGGCCGCCTAGCGGCGATCGCTAGAGTGCTTAAATGGGGCCGTTAGGCCCCGTTTTGTTATCCGGCGAAGCTACGCCCCGTGCAGTTTATCGATCAAACGGAGATCGCGGTTGCAGCCGGCGACGGCGGCGACGGCATCGTGGCGTGGCGTCGGGAGAAGTACGTCCCGAAGGGCGGGCCGGCCGGCGGCGACGGCGGCCACGGCGGAAACGTCTATCTTGAGGCGACCCCCGAACTTTCGACGCTCGTCGAGTTTCGTTACCGGCGGAACTTCTCGGCGCAGTCCGGTAAACCCGGCGGCAGTTCGAACAAGTCGGGCAAGAGCGGAGAGGACTTGACGATTGAAGTTCCTGTCGGAACGCTAGTCTTTAAGGCGCGCTCCGATGGCGAACGCGATTTTCTCGCCGACTTAAAAGAGGCTGGGGCGCGGGTCTTGGCGGCAAAAGGCGGTCGCGGCGGGCTCGGCAATCAACACTTCGCAACGAGCGTTCGCCAAGCACCGCGTTTCGCCGAACGCGGCGAACCCGGCGAACGCTTTACGCTGCAGCTCGAGCTTCGACTTCTCGCCGATTGCGGCATCGTCGGCGTACCCAATGCCGGAAAATCGACTCTGCTTTCGGTTATCTCGGCGGCGCGTCCGAAGATTGCCGACTATCCCTTCACGACGCTCGAGCCGCAACTCGGAGTCGTCCGCGTCTCCGACGAGGATTCGTTCGTGATGGTCGACGTGCCCGGTTTGGTCGAAGGCGCACACGAAGGCGTCGGCTTAGGCGACCAGTTCCTCAGACACGTCGAGCGTACGCGTGCGCTGGTGCATTTGCTCGACGGCGCGAAGCCGTTGGACGAGATCGTCGCCGACAAGGCGATGATCGAATCGGAGCTGACCGCCTGGAATCCCGCGCTCTGTGAAAAGCCGACGCTGCTGGTTCTCAATAAGCTCGATCTTCCGGACGCGCGCGAGTCCCTGGGCGCACTGCGGCTCCGCTTTCCCGAACTCCGCGGCATCAGCGCGGCAACCGGGGAAGGCGTGCGCGATCTAGTCTTCGCGGTCGCACGGACGATCGAGAGCGCGCCGATGCCCCAGGTCGTGGCGCCGCCGGCGGCTCGAATCGAGCTGGTGCCGCCCGCGGCATTTCGAATCGAACGCCTCGAGGACGGTGCGTTCGCCGTCTTTGGGGAGCGGATCGAGCGGCTCGCGGCGATGACGAACTTCGATTCCGACGAAGGGCTGGCGCGCTTCGAGCGCGCGCTTGCGAAGATGGGCGTCGAGCAGAGACTTCAACAGCTTGGGGCCGTCGAAGGGGATACGGTGCGCATTGGGCCGTACGAGTTCACCTACTCATGAGGTACGGCGTCTTCGGCGGCACCTTCGATCCGATTCACAACGCGCATCTCTTCGTTGCCGAATCGGCGCGCCTTCTCGAGCGGCTCGACCGCGTGCTCTTCGTTCCGACCGGGAACAATCATTACCGCGATCGACCGCAAGCCGACGCGCCGCACCGCTGCGCGATGATTCGCGGCGCTATCGAAGGCAACTCCACCTTTGCTCTCGACGAGACCGATCTGCGCGAAAACGCCACCGGTTACACCGCCGACTTGCTGCCGGAGCTGCGCGCGAAATATCCCGATGCCGACTTCACTTTTATTATCGGTGCCGATTCGCTGGCCACCGCAAACTGGGTGCGCCTCGATGAGGTGATCGAAGCGCTCGAGCGTTTTGCGATCGCGCCGCGCGACGGCGTCGTAACCGATGCGCTTGCGCGGGTAATCGCGGCGATTCCGCCGCCGCTGCGCGAACGCGTCGCGACCCTCAATTTGCCCGAGATTCCTGCATCTTCAAGCTTTGTTCGAACGCTGCTCTCGCAAGGGCGCAGCGTTCGTTATCTCGTCCCGGAGGCGGTTTGGGAGTACATCGTCGCCCATCGGCTCTACGGCTTTAAAACCAATGGCGTTCTATCGTAACGAGCGGCGAGTGTTTGCGGGCGCGTTGGCGGCCGCGGCGCTGGCGGCGTGCGGATCGGCGCAGTCTCCCGGCGACCGTAGCGTTTGCACGGTCTATTCGAGCGGAAGGTCGCGGGTCGAAGTTGTTGCCGACGGCACCGTGACCCGGGTCTTTGGCGTCCAGCAAGGACGAGTCAGTCCGCATGAGGGCTTTCTCTTCCGGCTTGGCTCGGGTTGCGATCTCGTCGTGCGGGTCGAGGCGAACACTGATTTCACCGGTTCATTTCCGCTGGCGCCCGGTCAGCACGTCGTCGTTAAGGGTGAGTACGAATATTATCCGCGCGGCGGTGTTATTCACTGGACCCATCGCGATCCGCGAGGCCGCCACGAGGGCGGCTACATCGAAACCGGCGGCAAAACGTATTTTTGAGAACGCCCCTCTCACGCATCCTGCTGGCAAGTGCCTCCCCGCGGCGCTACCAGCTTCTGCGCTCGCTCGGCCTCGCGGTCGAAGTCGCGCCAAGCGGCTACGACGAGGCCTCGGTGCCCGGGCTCACCCCGCCCGACCTGGCGACGCTGCACGCGGCCGAGAAGCTACGCGCGGTTTTGCGGAGACGCGGCGCGCTCCAAGACGGGCTCCCGGTGCTTGCCGCCGACACCGTCGTCGACGTCGACGGTGAGGCGCTGGGCAAACCCAGAGACCGCGGCCAGGCGACCCGGATGCTCGAGCGGCTCTCGGGACGCGATCACTTGGTCCACACCGCGTTTGCTCTTGCCGCGCCGGGCGAGCCCCAGCAGGTCGCAGACCGTTCCACGACGCTCGTTCGATTCTATCGGCTCACGGCCGATGAGATTCGCGAATACGTGAAGACCGGCGAGCCGCTCGACAAAGCCGGCGCTTACGGAATTCAAGGACGTGCCGCATCCCTCATCGAGTCGATTGACGGCGACTTTTACACCGTAATGGGTTTGCCGCTGGCTCGCTTTATTCGGGCCCTTCGGCGGTTGGGATTCGCGCTGCCGGAACCGAATGAACCTTACCTGGGCCAGTACGCGCCCTAGCATCCGACGCAACGCGGGGTCATTATCTTTACGTATCGAGACGAACGCAGGCTCTTTGCGCTGATCGGCATTATCATCGCCGCGGCACTCTTGGCTTTGTTTCAGATCGGTGCGCAACGCAGCGGATCGGTGAGCCCGATTGCGACGTTTGCGAGCTCGTTATTCGGTGTCGCCGAAACGGCGATTGCTGCGGCGACTCGTGGAACGCGAGCGCTCGGCAATGCGATCGTTGCCTTGCCGGCGCTCGAACGCGAGAACGCGGCCCTGCGCGATCGCAACAGCCGGTTGATCGAAGAGAACGCTCGTCTGCACGAGCTGGCTGCGGCGTATGCAGCGGAATCGTCGGTGCGCCCGCTCGTCGATCTCTACCACGGTGTCGAAGCTCGCGTCATCGGGTTTCCACCCGAGAACGAATCGCGCGCGGTTACGATCGATAAAGGGTTCCGAGCCGGCGTCGTGCGGGACCAAGGGGTACTCGCCGCCGGCGGTATGGTCGGCCGCATCGCTGCGGTCGGGCCCTATTCGAGCACCGTGATGCTCGCGACCGATTACACCAGCCGGATCCCGGCGATCGTGCGGCGCGGGCGCTGGTGGGGCATCGCGCGCGGAAATCTCAGCAGCGTCGTCGTCGAGTATCTGCCGCAGGACGCGCCGTTGCGCGTCGGCGACGTCGTGGTCACCGGCGAAGGCCGGTCGTTTCATTCGGGGGTTCCGATCGGCACGGTAAAGGCGATCGAACGGGGCGATGGCGCGCTCTATCAGACCGCCGTCATCAAGACGTTCGTCGATCTCGGGGCGCTCGATCGCGTTGTCGTCGTTCCACGCTAGTGGTACGGGAGAGTAAGCCGCACGAGCCGCCATTCGTCGGGCCGGCGTGGTACGTAGCTGGAGCGTGGGCCGTCGCGGCCTTGATTGCGCAGACGACTCTGGTGCATTATTTTGCAGTTCGCGGCGTCGTTCCGAGCTTCGTGCTCGTCGTTGTCGTCTGGTACGCGATTCGCGTCAATGCCCGGCGGGCCGCGGTCTACGGTCTCTTTGCCGGTTTTTGCGAAGACGCGCTTTCGATGCAGACCGGCGCGGCCTGGATGATTTCGACGAGCCTAAGCGCGCTGCTCGCCAGCCGGCTTTCACGCGGCTTTTTTGCCGACTCGCTGCCGTTGGCAACCGGAATCACCGTCGTTGCGACACTGCTGCGCGCGCTGATCTTTTGGGTCGTGATGGCGCTTTCCGGGTATCCTTCCGGTTTGGGTGCGCTGCACTTTCATGAGGCCGTGCTGCAAGCGGCGCTGAACGCGGCAACGATCGTGGTCGCGATGCTGGCGACTCGTCGCGTCGAGGCAGCACGATTGTGATTCCGCAGCGAGCTGCGCCGCGCCCTAAGGAGTGGCGGCTTCCGGCGTGGCGGCTCGTCGCGTTCCTCACGCTCGTCGCGATCTCGTTGTTGGCGCTACTCGCACGGCTCGTGCAGGTTCAGCTCGTCGATGGCGAGCGCTATCGCGCGGCGGCGCAAGCGAATCAGATTCGTTTGATCCCGGTAGCGGCACCGCGTGGAATGATCCGCGATCGTCACGGGTTGGTGATCGCGCGGAGTCGCCCCTCGTTTGTGGTAGGCCTCATTCCGTCGGAGGTTACCGACCCCGATCGCGAGCTAACAACGCTGGCAACCGTGCTGGGCGTCGATGCGCGGCGGCTATGGTTCAGGCTGCTCCACCACCGCGGCGTTAACTATCCGAACTTTGCGGCGGTAGTCGCGAACGAACCGTACGGTCCGGTGATACTCGCGACGGACCTCCCGGTCGCCACCGTGGCGCGGCTCTCGGAGGTGCTAACCGACCTTCAAGGCGTCGACCTCGAAGTGCAGCCGGTTCGAGATTATCCGCACGGTCCGGCCGGCTCGCACCTCGTCGGCTACGTCGGCGCAATCACGCAAGAAGAGTACGAGCGGCTCAAACACGCCGGGTACTCACCGAACGACGTGATCGGCAAGGACGGGCTCGAGTTCGCGTACGACAAGTATCTGCGCGGCGTGCCCGGCGGCCAACGAGTCGTCGTCGACGCGGCCGGCGCAGTCGTTCCGAATATAAAACTCGGCGCTCGGGCGGCCGTCCCGGGCGACACGATCGTTACGAACATCGATTGGCGATTGCAAGCCCTTGTGGAACAAGCGCTCGCGGACGGAATTCGCGGGCTCGGACGCGGCCGCAACTTATCCGGTGCGGTGGTGGCCGAGGATCCCTGGACGGGCGGCATTCTGGCGCTTGCGAGCTATCCGAACTTCGATCCGAACGATTTCACGGCGAATCGCTCGAAGCGGATCGCGGCCGACCTCACGAGTCCCGCGCAGCCGCTCTTCAATCGGGCGATCGCGGCGGCGACCCCGACCGGTTCGACGTTCAAGATGGTCACCGGTTCTGCCGCGCTGACGGAACGTGTCGTGCGCGTCGATCAAGTGGTCGACGATACCGGCGGCTGGAATTGCGGCGGTTACTACGCGCGCGACATCGCGGCCGGCGGACTCGGCAACACGACCTTCGTTCCCGCTTTGGCGGCATCGAGCGACGGCTATTTCTTCCGTCTTGCATGGTGGCTCGGGAACGCGCGGCTGCGCAAGTATGCGCTTGCGTTCGGCCTCGACTCGAAGACCGGAGTCGATCTGCCCGGAGAGAACGAGGGGAATTGGCCGACCAACGCTTGGGAGATGCGCGCGTTCGGCGTTCCGATGCAGCCCAGCGAAGCCTGCTTCTTGGGAATCGGGCAGGGCGCGATGCAAGCGACGCCGCTGCAGATGGTCAATGTCGCATCGGCGGTAATCAACGGCGGAACGCTCTACCGGCCGCAGATAGCGCGCGAAATTCGCAATCCGGATGGACGAACGGTCGCGCTCTTCGATCCGCAGATCATTCGCCACGTTCCGGTCACCGCAGCGGCACTCGGCGCGGTACGGGCGGGGATGGCGAAGGTCACGGATCCGGGCGGAACCGCTTACGGATTAGCGATCGACGGATTGCCCTTTTCGGGCAAGACGGGAACCGTCGAAACCGACGGCGGCAACGGCCCGAACACGACCTGGTTCATCGCCTGGGCTCCGAGCCTTCAGCCGAAGTTGGCGCTCGCGGTCTTCGTCGATCGCAGCGGCGGCTACGGCGCGACGGTCGCCGCTCCGATCGCGCGGCAAATCCTCACCCGCTACTTCAACAAGAAAAAGTAGTCTCGCGGGCGAAGCCAATCGACATGATCGCAGTACATGAAGATCGTCTAGCCGCTGCCGTCGAGCGGCTCGGTTCGGAGAACGCGTTTGAGATTCTAGCGCGCGCGCGCGAACTCGAAGCTAGCGGCCGCCGCGTCGTGCACATGGAGATCGGCGAACCGGACTTCGACACGCCCGAACATATCAAGAAGGCTGCAGTCGATGCGCTCTACGACAACCACACCCATTACACCCCGTCGAGCGGTCTGCTCTCGCTGCGGACCGCGATCGCGGAATACGCCAGCCGTTTTCGTAACGTTACGCCGCAGTGGAACGCGGACAACGTCGTCGTCAGCCCGGGCGCCAAACCAATCATTTGGAATACGTTGAGCGCCTTGCTCGACCCCGGCGACGACTTCATCTACTTCGACCCCGCTTACCCGGCGTACGCATCCTGCGCGAGCTATCATCAGGCGAACGTGCACGCGATCCCGCTGCTCGAATCGCGAAACTGGCGCATGGATCTCGACGAGCTCGCGCGCCGAGTCTCATCCAAGACGAAAGTAGTCGTCATCAACTCGCCGCATAATCCGACCGGCGGCGTCCTGACGACGAGCGATCTCGAGTTCATTGCCGAGTTAGCCCAGCGTTACGATTTCCTGGTTCTTGCCGACGAGATCTACAGCCGTAACTTCTATCTTGGCAGCGAGTACGTCTCGATCGCGTCGCTGCCCGGCATGCGCGATCGCACGATCGTCGTGGATGGCTTTTCGAAGGCCTACGCGATGACGGGGTGGCGTCTCGGCTATGCGCTAATGCCCGAGCGTCTCGCGAAGAGCGCGACGCTCTTCAACAACAACACCTTCAGCTGCGTAGCGACCTTCGTGCAGATGGCCGGCCTCGCGGCGCTCAGCGGCCCGGACGAGCCGGTCGTTCGCATGAACGAAATCTTCCGCACGCGACGCGATCGTCTCGTCGAAGGCCTCAACGCGATTCCCAGGATCTCGTGTCTGCTCCCTGAGGGCGCCTTCTATGCGTTCCCAAACGTCTCGTCGATCACCGACGACGACCGCGCGCTGGCAAAGTTCTTGTTGGAAGAGGGCGGCGTCGCGTGCGGCGGCGGCTCAGCGTTCGGCGCCGCCGGCAAAGGCTATCTGCGTTTCTCCTACGCGGCCTCGCTCGAAGATATCGACTGGGCGCTGCACTCGATTCGCGAAACGCTTCCGAAGTTTAAAGGCTAGAAATTCTGCGCTCGACGTAGAGTCGCGATGACGTCCGGGCGGTAGTCAGCAACGCGCATTGGCCGGTCGGATTATCCAGACGGATCAAGCCTTGAGCGGAAAATGTCCGATTGGAGGATGCCGCAGCGTTAACTGCGGCAGTAGGCTAGAGCCGTGTTCGTACCCGACATCATCCCGCATCTTGGCCGCTACTGCGAAGTCACGACGCGCAGCGGGAGGTTCTTTGGAGAGTTGATTAGGCTTTCTGCGGCGCTGTTCATGGTTCGCTCGAGTTGGCCGGCCGTTCGAGCGGCGCCAACGATCGAAGCCGATGAGATTGAAGCGATTACCGACCTCGCGAATCCTCGCTTGTAGGACGCGTTCTACGGCTCGAAGTCGTGCGCTATGTGAGTTTCATTGCGCGTTTGACGTCGGTTAAGACGCCGGCGGCAATCTCTCTCGCGCGCGCCGTCCCGTCGGCAACGATCCGCTCGACCAGCGCCGGATTGTCGCGATACACCGCATAGCGCTCGCGCACGGGACGCAGATATTCGTTGAGCTGTTCGGCAAAATCGGTTTTGTCTTGCACGCAGCCGAGCGCGCCGGAGCGACACTCCGCAGCGATCCCGTCGACTTTGAGCGGATTGACGAATCGCCACAACGCGAAGACGGGGCAGATCTCGGGCCGCCCGGGATCGCCGCGGCGAATTTTTAGCGGGTCGGTTACCATCGCCCGAACCTTGCGGGTTGTCGTCTCCTCGTCGTCGCCGATGATGATTGCGTTGTCGTACGACTTGCTCATCTTGCGTCCGTCAGTGCCGGGGACTTCCGGAAACTCCGAGAGCGTCGCCTGCGGTTCGACGAGCACTTCCTGCCCGTCACCGTAGAGGTAGTTGAAGCGGCGAACGATCTCGCGACCGAGCTCGAGGTGCGCCACCTGGTCGCGACCGACCGGCACGTACTCGCCGCGAAAACTTGCGATATCGCAAAGCTGCAGCAGCGGATAACCGAGGAAACCGTAGGTGGCGATTTTCTGCCCGAGCGCTTCGATCTGGCCCTTGAACGTCGGCACGCGCTCGAGCCACGAGAGCGGCGTAATCATCGCGAGCAGCGCTTGAAGTTCGCTGATTTCCGGAACTCCGGACTGCAGGAAGATCGTCGATTTTTGCGGATCGACGCCGGCCGCGAGCCATGCTGCGACCATCTCGTCGCGCGCGCCGCGGATCTTGGCTGGATCGTCGAAATCGGTCGTATACGCGTGCAGATCGGCGATCTCGAAGAAGGCATCGGCCGTTTCCGAAAAGTTCGCCCACTGCGTGAGAACGCCGACGAGATGGCCGAGATGGACTTGGCCGCTCGGACGCATGCCCGCCATCACGCGCGGGCGCTTGGTGACGGTGACAGTCATTCGCGCGTGATTGTTACCCGGTAACCCCTAATGCCTTGCGAGTTGCGCGCGAACGTAGGCGCGCGCGGCGCGAACGGCGTGCGCGATTGGGGTTCCGCCGGCGAGTTCGCACGCCAGCGCCATCGCAAGGGTGCAGCCGGTTCCGTGCATCGAGCCCGCGATTCGCGGCTCGCTAAAGATCTCGACTCCACCCGGGGTTGCGAGCGCGTCGGCCGGTTCACCGTCGAGATGGCCGCCTTTGACCAGCACCGCGGCCGCGCCGCGGGCTTGGAGTGCGGCCGCCGCTTCACCGATCGTGTCGCGCGAGATGACCGAGATGCCGAGTAAAAATGCGGCCTCGTCGAGATTTGGCGTGAGCGTGACGTTGGGCAGATTCGCAAGCTCGTCGCGGACGGCGTAGCGGCCGGCCGTCTCGGTAAGTTCCCCGCCGCCGCTGGCCGCGAAGACCGTGTCGACGACGGCCGGCAGCCAGGGACGTAGCTGCAGCGC
>JBAUMX010000182.1:0-16745 GCA_049578945.1 Candidatus Cybelea sp.
GTTCAGGACCGATAGTCGGGCGGCGAAGCCGGCTTTTCAATCTCAGGAATCGGTCCGGGCCGCCAGCCCCCATACGTGGGCGGGGTGGCGCCAGGGGCCCCACTGCCGGGGCTTGATGGAGTAGTCCCGGCCTCCGGCGGCGGAGCCACCCGCTCGCGAGGCGGTCCGAAGCTCGCGCCGCTGAGTACGGCGCCGATGATTTGCGCGATCCCCACAAAGAGTGGGATCAGGCCGCCGAGCAGCCAGGGACCCGGGAAGAACATCCCGTCGCCGTGGTAGCCGATGAATCCGAGCCCGATGAGCAGCGCCAAGCCGATGAAGGCCAACTGCATCCCTTTGCGCAGCTGCTGCTGAGCGTGGAAATCCTGCGGAGGGTAGTAGCCGTAGTGATTGGGTGCGCCCGCTGCTTGCGTCGCGTCCGGAGTCCATCCGTACTTCATCGCACGGCGCATATCGCGCGGATTCGGGGGCGGCACGATGCCGCGGCGCAGCATCTCCATGCGTTCCTGATGCGCGAGCACGCGGGAGACGACGAATGCGGCGATCGGCGCACCGAAGATGAAGACGATCGCTACGATTGGGATGAAGTCGCTATAGTCAGTCACTGTTGGATAACTCCGTGTGTAAAGATGTGTATCGATCCGTCGCCGCTCGCCAGTTTCATTGTGCCGGCGCCGGTGCCTAGACGAATCGTTCGCTGCCCGGAATCGCCGCGGTCGGCTGAGTCTCCGTCCACCGAGATCTGTCCGTCGCGCGTCGAGGCGTCAATAGTGAGATTTGTGTCGGGCGTGAACCGCGCTCGAACCGAGCCGTCGTCGGTCTGCAGCGTGCCGTTGCCGGTAACGTTCAAGTCGTCGGCTTCGATGCGTCCGTCGCGCGTCGTGCCGGTCAACGAGGCCACGGCGATCTGCTCGAGGGTAAGGTGGCCGTCCCTCGATTCTATTGCGAGATGGTCACCGTGGACGTTGGTCGCCTTTACATATCCGTCGTCGCTCTCTGCGTCGACGGAACCTTGCAGGTTGGCCAGCGTCACGTGCCCGTCGAGCGAATGAACGTTGACCCCGCCGGCGATGCCGTCGACGTCGGCCCCGGCGCATCGAGCGATCTCGAGGCGCGCGCCGGCCGGAACTTCGACCTGAATCGCTTGCGTGCTAAAGCCGAAGATATCGATCGAGAGGTTGCCGACGTGCGGGCGCTCGATACGAACGCCGTCCAACGTGCGGGTGACCTTCAGCTGCGGATATTTCGTGCTCGAGAAGACGGCGCCCCGGATCTCCGTGAGATCGCGCACATGCACTTGATCGTCGCTCGACGGCGTTACGCCAACGCGCGAGTCGACATCGTCGACGACGACGTGCGGCGCCGCGCCGGCCGCAATCGGAGCGACCGGCACCGCGCTAAAATCGAGATGGTGCAAGCCGCCCGCAATGCTCGCGTGGCCACGGCCGACCGCAGCCACCGCCATTCCGACGATCAAGATCTCGGCGGCGACGAGCATCGCGACGACTGATGCGCGCGACATTTAGAGACGGGGCCCCCAGCCTTCGAAGGTGGGTCGCAGCGATTGAGCGGAGTTCCGCTCGTCGCTGCGTATGGTCGGGAGCGACCGGTCGGAGCCGGGGTGTCCGGGAAGGGTTTTATTCGTTATCGTGGTCATTTGTGGGTTCTGCCTCCGTGAAAGTTCCTGCCCTAGGTACGGACCGCCGACCCCGTTGTTTCGCGCTCCAATGGATGGGGGGAAGCGAAACATTGGAGGCGCCTCGCGCGTAGCACGGGCGTGCCGGCACTTTTGGCGGAGGCCTCGCCGAATCGGGTGAGAGCGGAGCCTGCGGACGGCGACCTGGTGGCGATGACCCTTCGGGGGGACTCGGAGGCCTTCGCAACGCTCGTCGAGCGGTACGACCGGGCCGTCTACCACCTCGCCTATCGAACCCTGCACGACGTAGAGGAGGCTCGCGACGCAACGCAAGAGGCATTTTTCAAGGCATTTCGCAGTCTGCGCACCTTTAAGCCGGGTGCCAAGTTCTCGACGTGGATCTTTGCGATCGCCTATCACGCTTGTTGCGACCGGCTCAACCGCCGCCGGCACTTTACCGGCGACGAGATGCCCGAACGTGCCGACCCCTCGCCGAGTCCGGAGCATCAAGTGATTGCGCTGGACGAGGCCTCTCGACTGCGTGCCGCGATCGACGCCCTGCCGGAAAAGTACCGGACGGTCGTTACCCTCTTCCACCTGCAGGGCAGGCAGTATGAGGAGATCGCGAGCGTGCTGGGCCTGCCGATGGGTACAGTAAAGACACATCTATTTCGCGCGAAGGAGCAACTGCGCAGGCTTCTAGGCGAAGCGGAGGTAACCGAATCATGAAGATGGACGACGAACGGCTCGAGCAGCTGATTCTCGATTTGCCACTGGAGGAGCCCCCGCAGGGCCTGCGAGCCTCGATTTTGCTTGCCACGGCCTACCACCGCCCGGCGCCGGCCTTCTCGTTCGCCGATCTCGCCATGCTGGGCGCGGTCGGCGCGGTCGCCCTCTGGATGGTCGTGCTTCTGGTGCTCGGCGGCGGCTCGCTCTTCGTCCAAACGCTAGCGACCATCGGTTCGGGGCTCTCGCGCGCCTTCTCGAATGCGGGCGTTCTTGCGTGGCTCGCGGCCGGCGGCGCAACCGCGCTCTGGCTAACGCTTTTCACCGGATCCCAACCTGTCGCAGTGGCCATTCACAGGTCCGAGGGGAGCACCAGCCGATAAAGTATCGGCATGGAGAAAAACGCCCCGCCGGAGCGGCGACCCTATAGAATCCTCGTCATCGAGGACGATGCGGCGATCAGTCGCGTTCTACAGCTCGAACTGGAACACGAACGCTACGAGGTCGACGTTGCGCGTGACGGCCTCGCGGGCCTAGAAAAAGCCCTCAAAGAGCCCGACCTGGTCATCTTGGATCTGATGCTTCCGCGGATGGACGGCATCGAGGTCTGCAAGCGCATTCGCTCCAAGAGCCGGGTGCCGATCATCATGCTCACCGCGCGAGATCGCGTGCCGGATCGCGTCGCCGGGCTCGACGTCGGCGCCGACGATTACGTCACCAAGCCGTTCTCGACCGAAGAGCTGCTCGCTCGCGTGCGGGCGCGCCTTCGCGAGCGCACGCCCCAGGGCAACGTGATCGAGTACCGCGACGTCGTGATGGATCGCGACCGTCACGAAGTTCACCGCGCGGGAAGGTCGATCGCGCTGACGGCCAAGGAGTACGCGCTGCTCGAATATCTGCTCTTACATCGCAATAAAGTCCACACCCGGGACGAGCTGTTCAACGGCGTTTGGGGAAGCGATTTTCTCGGCGATTCCAACCTCATCGACGTCTACATCCGCTATCTGCGCGGCAAGATAGACGACGGCTTCGACGACAAACTCATCACCACCGTACGAGGCGTCGGCTACACGATCAAAGATTAGGACGACTCGAGCAATCGCCGATGTCCCTCAAGTGGCGGATCGCGGTCGGGTACTCGGTGCTGCTGATCGTCGCGATCTCGGCGATGAGCGGTATCATCGTTTGGCGCTTTCAGCAGATCCTCTACGACCAGGCCGAGACCAGCGTCAACGCCACGATGCGCGCAATCGTACAGTTTGCCCAGGAGTCTGCAACCCCGTTCTCGCTCGAAGACTCGCCGCTGGGAACGTTGCAGTTCCTTTTCAACAGCAGCAATCTAGCGACGTGGAACTCGGCGAACAGCTACGTGCAAGTCGATACCGGCGAGGGTTATCCGCTGGCCAAGACGGCGAATCTCGGCGCGCTCACGATCCCGCCGAATCCCAAGCTCTCCGCCTCGAACAACGTCGTCTTTCGTCACGCCGAGATCGGCGGGCGCACGTTTCTCGTTGAGGACCGCTTCTTAAAAGAGGGTGTCAGCTCCGCGATCATCCACGTCGCCGAACCGCTCGACACGTTGAAGCGCACGTTCGTGCGCGCGCGCGAAGCGATCTTCATCGTGCTCGCAGCGACGGTGGCCGCGGTCGTCATCCTTTCGATCGTCTTCGCCTCGCAAGCCACAACCCCGATCAACGAGCTCTCCGGCGAGATGCGCGAGATCAGCTCCGACCGTCTCGCGCTCGCGGCCGGAACCTTCGACGATCGGCCTCGTGGCCTCACGCTGAGCCGCCGGGGCGACGAGATCGGCCGCCTCGCCAAGAGTTTCCGCGACCTGCTGGCGCGGCTTGCGGAGGCCTTCGCGCGCGAACGGCAGTTTATCTCCGACGCATCGCACGAGCTCAAGACGCCGCTGACGTCGATCAACGCAAACGCGCAGATGCTGCTGCGCTGGGGCGATCAAGATCAAACGATTCGCCGTGAGAGCTTAGAGACGATCGCTCGCGAGAGCGCCGACCTTGCCGGCATGGTCAACGGCATGCTAACGCTTGCGATGGCCGATCGCGGCGACGAAATTCCAAAGGAACCGCTCTCGCTGGCCCAGATCGCAAGCGAGGTCGTCCAGAACGCCGCGCCGCGCGCCGCTGAGAAAAAGATCGCGCTGAGCTTCGAACATAACGGCACGCCGATCGTCTACGGCGACGCTCACCTGATCCGCCAGCTGGTCGGCAATCTCGTCGACAACGCCATCAAGTTCACGGAGCGAGGGAGCGTCGACGTCAGCGTCGGGCAGAATCACGAGCGCGCCTGGATCGAGGTGACCGATAGCGGCCCGGGGATCGCGCAGAACGAGCTCGCGCATGTCTTCGAGCGCTTCTATCGCGCCGACAAGGCGCGTTCGCGGATCGTCCCTGGCACCGGTCTTGGCCTAGCGATCGTGCGCTCAATTGCTCGAGTCCATGAGGGCGAGGCGACGGCCGGCAGAGCGCCGAGCGGCGGCGCGCTTCTACGCGTCGTTTTACCGCGAATGAAGCTTCCGTTCACCGATCTTTCATGATGGGTCGCTGCGCCTGCCGATACAATCAGGTGGTGCGCATAGGATGGGGGCGGGGAGCGGTCGTCACGCTCGCCGCTTCGCTCTGTTGGGTCGGTTTCGCGGCGCCGGTGCGTGCCGACGAACAGTTTGACGTCGGCCCTTCGCCGGTGCTCAATCTTCACGTCAGCCGCGGGCAAGTAACGATTCAGACCTGGGATCGCCCGCAGGTGCTGATCGTCTCGAACGATACCGTGGACGCCTACCATCTCGACCCCTCAAAGGTCGACCCCGGAATCCCCAAACAGGTCCAGATCGCTTCCGATCAGGTCCTAACCGAGAACGGTCCGGTCACTTTGCCGGCCGAGTCGTTCGTGCTTCCCGCGCTGCCGGGAGGCGACCACGACGCAGTCGTCGCGCGCGGCATGGGACGGATGACGATTATGATTCCGCGCGGCACGGCGATGGTGATGGCGCAGCAACGCGCCGGACACCTGACCATCAACAACTACCACGGCGTCTTCGTCGCGCACGCGCGCGGCGCCGGAATCTCGCTCAACGGCGTCAGCGGTACCGGATTCGTCGAATCGTTGCGCGGAGGTATCGTCGCGACCAACTCGACTTTCGACCGGCTGCGCGTGCGCACCGCAACCGGCGATATGCTCTTCCAGGCCTGCACGTCGCACCAGATTCAAGCCACGAGCGCGTACGGATCGATCGTCTACGATAACGGCGATTTCCAGCCCGGTCTTGCGCGTTTCGAGTCGGAACACGGAAACGTCGCGCTCGGCGTTCGCGGAAACGCGCAGATCGGCGCGCACAGCGGCGCGGGACACGTCGAATCGAGTTTCGAGGACGACGTTCAAGTGCGCGGCGATCCGACCACCAAACAGGCGACGGTCGGCGCCGGCGGACCGGTCGTCACGGCAACCTCGAGGGACGGCTCGGTCTATCTCTACAGCGGCTCGATGAGCGATCATCCTCACGTGCGCCAAGAGCTCAGCGGCAGCGCGCAACTTCCGATGCGCCCCGCACCGCAGCCGCCCCCACGCATCGTCCGGCCGCCACCGGTTTAACTCGCCGCCGCGATCTCCGTTTCCAAATCCAGCGTAAGGCCGTCGTAAGCGGCGATCGCGCGCAGTCCCAGTTCGTCTTCAAGCCGCACCGCGAGCCGCCGAGGATCGGCTTCCAGCATCTTGGTTCCGAAGTGTTGGAAGACGGCGACTCTTGGACGCACGTCGGCAATCACGCGCCGAGCGTCGAACCACGTGAGGTGATCGACGTTCATCTCGTCGCGGTAGCGAAGCACGTTGACGATCAGCACGTCGGGACGATGCCGGGCATAGTCCTCGGCGAGGCCGTCGAAGTAACGGCCGCAGGGCACGTACGCGACCCGCATCCCTGCGTGGACGAAGTGAAGCCCGTGCGTCTGCACGGCGTGCACGTGCAGCATCGAGGTGAAAAGCTCGACCTCGCCGATGCGATACGGACCGCTGCTGGGCTCGAGGCGTTCGACGCGTGTGACGAAACGGCGCGCGTAGGGCAGCACGACCGGCTCGTCGTCGAATGCGTCGGTGGGCGCCAGAATCGCGCCGCGTTGCCGAAATCCGCCCGAAGTCATCGCCTCGATCATGACGTTGACGTCGCCGGAATGGTCGAGGTGTTTGTGCGAGAGGACGATCGCTTCGAGTTCGCGCGGATTGCAGGGCGGTACGTGCGTAAGCGCGCGAACGAGCGCGCCGGGGCCGGGGTCGACGTGAATTTGCGTTGCTCCGAACCGCATCCACATCCCGCCCGACGCGCGCAGCTGGCGCGCGACGACGAAGCGCGCGCCGCCGCTTCCGAGAAAAAGAATCGACGCGCTCACGCTGGCTGGAGCTAACCGAGAACGGGAAGCTGCTGGAACTGACCGTTGAGCACGGTCGCGGCGGGACGTCCTAGCCAGCGCTCGAGCACCGTCGCGTAGACGCTGCGAAAATCAACGGTAAATCGAACGTTGCCCATGTTGGTGACGGCGAGATCGGGGGCCGTTCCGTAAAGGCCGCCTTTGACCCCGCCGCCGATCAGGAAGAGCGGCGACGCTTCACCGTGATCGGTGCCGCGGCTGCCGTTCTCGTCGATCCGCCGTCCGAACTCGCTAAACGTCAATGTTAGGACGCGACGGTCGTTTCCGTGCGCGGCGAGATCCTGATAGAAGGCGCCGACCGCATCCGAAAGCTGCGTCAAGAGCCGATCTTGCGTCGCCTTCTGGTTAAAGTGGGTGTCGAACGAGCCGTGCTCGACGTAGATCGCCTTAGTGCCCAAGTTGCTGCCGACGATTTGGGCGGCTAAGGCAAGGCTGCGGCCCAGAACCGTAGCGGGATAGGAAGCCATCGGTTTGTATCCGGCGACGAGCTTGGGCAGCTCCTGCGAGCTGCGCTGCGCGTCGCCTTCGATCTGCATGACGTGGGCCAAGTACGGCGATGCGAAAGGCAACGTTCGATCGTTGGCCTGGCGCGCGAAGGCTCTACTCGCGGCCGCGTTACTATCGGCGATCAGCGAATAGTCGCCGAGTCCCGGAATCGCCGGAATGTCGGTGCGCTCGGAGACGAGCGCTTCGGGCAGTACCTTCGAAACGGCGACGCCCTTGAAGAGGTTGGCCGGTGCGAGAGTCGCCTGATCGAAGTACCGGCCGAGCCAGCCGGTATGTTCGTAGCGATCGGGCGCAGCGGTCTGCCAAATCTCCGTCGAGCGGAAATGCGAATGATCGGGATTCGGATAGCCGACACCTTGAACGATCGCCACCATTCCCTTCTCGTACAGCGCTTTGAAGGAGCGCATCCCCGGATTGAGGCCGGTCTGCGCGTCGATCGCCAGCACCGCGTTTCGATCGATCGCCAGGCCGGGGCGCATTTGATAGTACCGATCGTTGCCGTGCGGTACGACGCAGTTCAAGCCGTCGTTGCCGCCGTAAAGGTTGATCAAGACCAAGCAGCGGTTGTCGCTGCCCGGCAATCCCGGCAGCGGCGCCTGCGCGAGCGCCCGCGCGAAGACGTGCTCGGGATTCGCGATCACCGCGAGCCCCGAGGCCGTCGCCACCAGAAAACCTCGTCTCTTCATGGTTTCATCAATTCAGTTGGTACGCGGGCGTCGCCATCGTGAGATAGACCGCGCCGCTTACGCGTTGATCGTAGTTCTCCACCGAGAGCGAGGCCAGCGCCTCGCTTCCCGCTCCGCTGAGATAGCCTTCGAGATCGAAGAGCGACGCCGGCGCAACGTCGCCCTGCAAAAGCTTGTCGCCAAGCATCGCAGCGGCATTAACCGGAGCGAGCGGCATACCGTGGAGCCACGAAGAGGCGGCCAGCGTCTGCGACCCCAGCAAACGCGTCAGAAAGTTCTGCCGCGCGATCATCGTGCTGCTCGTCAACCAGTTTTGGCCCCCCGGCCAGCCCGCGACGCTCGGCGGAAAGAAGAGCTGCTGACCCATTTGCTGCAGTGCCGGCAAGGCACTTTCGTTCACGCCCGACAGACCCAGCGTCTTATAGGTGCCGACGACGAACTCGACCGGGCTCTTCACCAAGGCGCGATAGGCGCGCCGGCTGTAAAAGACGTTGCTTGCAAAGAGCGTGCGCAGGACCGGCGCGAGCTCGTAGTTGTGCCCCCGCAAGATCGCCGCGACGCGGTCGACCAGCTCGGGCTCGGGATCGTTGTAGACGAAAAAGTTGAGCAGGCTCGCCGCAAAGAATCGCGAGCACTGCGCGTGATCGAAGATGATGTCGACGATGTCGTCGCCGGTAAAGTTGCCGGTCCGCCCCAAAAAGATCTTACGCCCGTCGTCGTGCAGCCGCGGATTGAAGAAGACGCGGTCGCCGCGACGATCGACGCGCCATCCGGTCCAGGCGCGCGCCGACTCACGAACGTCCTCTTCGGTGTAGTTGTCGACGCCGAGCGTAAAGAGCTCCATCAGCTCGCGGGCGTAGTTCTCGTTGGGATGCTCGGCGACGTTGTTCGCTCCGTCGAGATAGACGAGCATCGCGGCATCCTTAGAGACCGCGCGCGTCAGCTCGCGAAGATTTCCGGTCGCGTTGTTCCGGAAGAGCGCGTTCTGGTTGTAGGTGATGCGCGGGAAGCGTCCGGTGGCGCGCGAGGTGAAGTGACCGTGAAAGTAGAGGGTCATCTTCTCTTGGAGAGGCGCCGGCGACGCGAGCATCCGGTTTAGCCACCAGAGCTGCAATGCCGAGAGCGACTCGCGCACTTGGTGCCGTGCAAGGGGTCCGTCAACGAGTGCCTCCGGTGGCGGAGCAATCGAGTGCGGCGACGGAAGCGCGAGCAGCGAACCGGCTGCGTCGGCGGCGCGCATCGCGGCATACCTCCGCACCTCGTCGGGCGTCCCGCCGAAGCCCGCGCGCCGAAGCAAATGCGCCGCTCCACGCTCGCCGAGCGTTTGAGAGCAAGGTTGCAACGCGATGGAGAGGTCGGGGCTTCCCTGCGGACGCAGGATGCCGCCGACGTCTAACTCTGCCTGGGCGGCCATCGCCGGTAGCTACGCGTTCGCCGCGCCGCGCCCCTCGCTGATTTGCCGATGTCTAACCGGGCTCTAAGCGCGAGGCGCCGAATGCGGCGGCGATGGCGCTCTTGGAATCGCGGCTCGATCGCCGTTCGACGAGCTTCGCCGATAATGCGGCACGAATGGAGCGGTTAGTTGCGGAGCTGCGCGAGCGGCTCGTCGCCGTGCGAGCCGGCGGAGGTGCCGAGGCCGTCGAGAAGCATCGGCGGCGCAACAAACTCACCGCTCGCGAGCGAGTCGAGCGGCTGATCGACCCCGGTTCGGCGTTCCTCGAGCTCTCGCCGCTGGCGGCCTTCGACATGTACAAGAACGCTTCGCCGGCGGCCGGCATCGTCACCGGGATCGGCATCGTCGAGGACCAGCACTGCGTGATCGTCGCCAACGACGCGACCGTCAAGGGCGGCACCTACTATCCGATGACCGTCAAAAAGCATCTGCGCGCGCAAGAGATCGCCGAGCAGAATCATCTTCCGTGCATTTATTTGGTCGACTCGGGCGGTGCGTTCTTACCGCTTCAGGACGAGGTCTTCCCGGACCGCGATCATTTTGGGCGCATCTTCTACAATCAGGCGCGGATGTCGAGTAAGCGAATCGCGCAGATTGCCGCCGTCATGGGCTCGTGCACGGCCGGCGGCGCGTACGTTCCGGCGATGAGCGACGAAACGGTGATCGTCAAGAACGAGGGCACGATCTTCTTGGGCGGACCGCCGCTGGTAAAGGCCGCGACCGGCGAGGAGGTCTCGGCCGAAGAGCTCGGGGGTGCCGACGTTCACACGCGCGTCTCGGGCGTGGCCGACCATTTCGCCAACGACGACGCGCATGCGCTCGCGCTCGTCCGCGAGATCGTCCGCAACCTGCATCTCGAGCTTCCGCGCCAGTGGGACCGCGCCGAGCCGCTGGCGCCGAAGTACGACCCGCGCGACATCTACG
This sequence comes from Candidatus Cybelea sp., assembly GCA_049578945.1. Taxonomy (GTDB): domain Bacteria; phylum Vulcanimicrobiota; class Vulcanimicrobiia; order Vulcanimicrobiales; family Vulcanimicrobiaceae; genus Cybelea. Next base: position 10,372 of record JBAUMX010000182.1, read on the forward strand.
GCACCATTCCGGCCGACAGCCGAATCGGCTACGACGTCCGCGAGATCGTCGCGCGGCTCGTTGACGGATCGGAGTTTCACGAGTTCAAGTCGCGCTACGGCACGACGCTGGTCTGCGGATTCGCGCACATCGAGGGGCATCCGATCGGCATCCTGGCCAACAACGGCATTCTCTTCAGCGAAAGCGCGCTCAAAGGCACGCATTTCATCGAGCTCTGCACGCAGCGCGGCACGCCGCTGCTCTTCCTGCAGAACATCACCGGCTTCATGGTCGGTAAGGAGTACGAGAACCGCGGCATCGCCAAAGACGGGGCGAAGCTCGTAATGGCGGTCGCCTGCGCCGAAGTCCCGAAGTTTACGGTCGTGATCGGCGGCAGTTTTGGCGCCGGCAACTACGGGATGTGCGGGCGCGCGTATGCACCGAGGCAGTTGTGGATGTGGCCGAACGCACGGATCAGCGTCATGGGCGGACCCCAAGCAGCGAGCGTGCTCTCAACCGTCAAAGGCAACATGACGCCGCCGGAAAAGGCCGCGTTCGAAGCCCCGATCCTCGAAAAATACGAGCGCGAAGGCAATCCATACTATTCGACCGCGCGGTTGTGGGACGACGGCGTCATCGATCCGCTCGACACGCGCCCCGTCATCGCGATCGGCCTCGACGCCGCCGCGCACGCGCCCCAGCCGCGCACGCAGTTCGGCGTCTTTCGAATGTAATCTCGATCTACTGAATGTTGAAGTAGCTCTCCGAGAGGCTCCATTTGCCGTTGCGGTACCGCAGCTGCGCTGTGGCTTGAGTCTTGGTTGGGCAGCACATCGGCGCGTCGGGCTTGTAGTAGGGCCCGGTCAGCTCGACCGATGCACCATCTGGAGCGATCTTTGCGCTCAAATCGCAGGGGTTCTTGATGGTGGCGAGGGCGCCAATCCGGCCGCCCGCTTGGGTCGCGAAGATCGTCACGGCTGCGCCACCGCAATCCGCCCCCATCTCGTGCGATTGCACGACCAGTTGCTGCACGCCGGAGTGCATCAGACTCGCCGCTCCGACGATCCGAACCTGCGCGACGGGATACCACATCTTCGCGCCGGTCGCCTGTTCGACGTGCGAGAGCGGGCCGCCATTGCGGGGTGATTGGTAACGCAGCCGGTAAGCGCCGCGCTGCAGCCCGTAGATCGACAGGTACCATTGGTAAAAGTTGGTTCCGTTGCCGGAGCCCACGAGTCTCTTGCTGACGACCGCGTGCCATGCATTCTTCGCGTTCTCACCGTTGAACGCGACGGTTTGATTCTGCACGACGCTGCCCGGAGGGGGCGGCACGAAACCGGTAGTCGCCGAGGTTTGCGCGCTTGCCGCCGCGGCACAGAGCAGCGCCGCGGCCGCCGCAGCAGTTGTAATTCTTTTCACTACGCTAAGGTTTCGTCATGCTCGTCGGAATCGCCGCCGGAAGTGTGATTTTTCCCACCGCAGCCGGCGGTGCTCGCACGATTTCGTGAAGCATATCGTTCCAGGCCTGCGTGAGAATCGGCATCAGCGTCGCGAGGCGGTGCTTTCCGCCGGGTTGCGAGTAGAACGATACGTCGAGCCCCTCGTTGTGGAGAAAGATCGCCGTTGCGGTTGGATATTGCGTCGGAATGCTGTCGTCGGCGCTGCCGGTCAGCACGTAGAAAGGCGTGCGCGGCATAAGGGCGAGGAGGCGCGACGAATCCGAGCCCAGCAGCGCCCCGGCGATCGACATAACCGCCGACCAGTCGTCGGGATGAAGCGGCGCCACCTCGAAGACCGAGAAACCACCCATCGAGTAGCCGGCCAAGAATCGTTTGCGCGGATCGATCGTAAAGGCGTGCGTGGCGGCGTCGAGCGCGTCATAAACGTCCGATGCCGATCCGCGGAAATCGTAGTATCCGCGGCCCCACGGAGCGACGACGATACTCTTGTTGGCTTCGGCGAGCCGCGCCACGTACGGGGGCGCGAGCAGCTGCGTCTCGGATTGCGGATGCCCGTGAAGCAGGACGATCAGCGGCGTTGGATTGCCTGGAGCATAGCCGCTTGGAACGTAAACGGCCACCGGCTGCATCGTTCGGTCTTGCGACGAGCGCACAAAGACCTCGCCAAGCCCGCGAACCGAGGCCATCGCGGCGTAGGAGCGATCGATCAGCTGCGTCGCTAGGCTGAGATCGAGGCTTGCGGTTCGTTGCAAGGTCTGCGCCCATTGCTCGGCTGTATAGCCCTCGGGCACCGTCGCGTCGTCGAGCGATTCGGCGTCGTCATTGAGCCGCTCGTAGTAATCGTAGGCCGTCTCGCGTCCGGCAACCGGCGCGATCGTTGCGATCGTCGCCAGATAGGTCGCGGCCGTGGAACGCAGCGAAACGCGCTGGTCGCCCGCGGAACTCCCTAATAGGAGAGTCAGAGCAGCGGTGCAGACCAGCGCGCCCCTGGTCATGACAAGAGCTTTAACGCGCGGACCCGGCGCGCCGTGACAATTGGGCGATTTGCTAGATGCCGGCGTACCACTCGTAGCCTTCGTCCTCCCAGTACCCGCCGCGACCGCCGTAGAGGTTCGCAAACGTCCCGACCAGCTCGATTCGGGCGATCCACTTCGCGCTCTTGTATCCGAGCTGCGTCGCAACGCGCAGGCGCAGCGGGGCGCCGTGAGCCGGGTCGAGCGGCGCGTCGTTCAAGCGCGTCGCAAGCAGCGCCTGCGGGTGCCGGGCTTGATGCAGATCGAGGCTTTCGTAGTAAAGGTTTCCGGAGCCGTCGTTGTCCATGCAGCGAAAGATGATGTAGCGCGCATCGTCGCGTGGCCGGACCGCATCGAGCACGGCGCCCAGCGGAACGCCGCTCCACTTGCCGATTGCGCTCCACCCTTCGACGCAATCGTGACGCGTGATCTGCGTGCGCTGCGGCATCGCGTAGAGTTGCGCGAGCGTAAAGGCGCGCGGCCGCTCGACCGCACCGTCAACGATGAGATGATAGGCGGCAAAGCCTCCCGTCGCGAGATCCACGTAGCGCATGTCCGAGGGCGTGGCAAATCCGTTGACGCGAAACTGCCGATCGACGTCGCGGTCGCGATACTCGCGCGCCAGCCCGCGCGTTCCGATCAAGGCATGGTTCAGACCTTCGGCCGATGCAAGCACGCGGCGAACCGCATCGTTCCCATTGAGCGCCGCGCTGATCGGGCCGCAGCCCGCGAGCGCGGAGGTGGCCGACGCGATGAACAACCGGCGTTTCATTCCGGCTGGTACCATCCGGTGATCATCGAGCGCATCTGATTGAGTACGCCCTGCGTCAGCACCTGGAACGTGTGAATCGCAAAGAAGCCTAAGAGCAGCAGCATGCCGGCGAAGTGCCACAAGCGCGCGAACTGCCGCCCGCCGAAGAGCGCGGTCAGCGGATTGGCGATGGCATCGATGCCCGGCGAGAGCGCGAGGCCGGTGAGTACGAGCAGCGGCGCGATGACGAACAGCACCATCGTATATGACGCCTTTTGCAGCGGATTGTAGATTCCGTGCGACGGCGGCGTCTTACGGAGCTTAAGATAGTATGCTTGCATCGGCCAGAGTTTCGGCAGGTCGCTGGGGCGCAGGACCATCTCCCTCAAGTTGCCCTTGATTGCAGTTGAAACCAGCCATGCCAACCAGCAGACTGCAGAAATCCAAGCAAAGAAGAGATGCCAGCGGCGTCCGCCGGAGAGGTCTTGAAAGCCCGGAATCGTGATCGAGGCGCCGAATGCATGCGCGCCGTGCGAACCTAGCCCATCACCGGTCCAACCAAGCCACCCGGTGGTGACGAACGTATGCCCGAAAATCGTCGTCGTTCCGATACCGCCGGCGGGCGAGCCGATTGCAAGGACGCGCCGCGCCGGGTCGCTCTTATCGGAGGCGTCGAGATTCGGCGACGCGTTGAAGATCTGCAGGCCGCTGCCGACAAGAATGAAGAACGCGACGACCCAGACCCAGTGGCTGGCGCGCGTCAGCAGAGCGTAGCGATAAGTGGCCCGGTGCGCATCTCTCATACCTGGAGTATAACGCTTGCGAGGCCCGCACGGATGAGGGCGCGAACCCGGCGGCATGGCCGAGAGCGTTCAGTTCACCGTTAGCGACGGCGTTGCCCGCGTCACGCTTGCGCGCCCGGAGGTCCGCAACGCCTTTAACGCCGAGCTAATCGAGCGGCTTCACGATCTCTTCGGGCGCATCTCGGCGGCCGACGACGTACGCGCTGTGGTTTTGGCCGGCGAAGGCAAGGTCTTCTGCGGCGGGGCCGACATCAACTGGATGCGTTCCTCACTCGAGCTGACGTTCGAAGCAAACGTCGCCGATGCCGAACGCATGAGCGATATGTTTCGCGCGATCGACAACTCACCCAAACCGGTGATCGCCAAAATCCACGGAGCCGCGCTGGGCGGAGGGGCCGGCCTCGCGGCGGTCTGCGATATCGCCATCGCGACCGACGACGCAATCTTCGGTTTCACCGAAGTCAAGCTCGGTATCATTCCGGCGGTGATTTCACCGTTCGTGCTTGCCAAGATCGGCGCGTCGCAGGCTCGCGCGCTCTTTCTGACGGGCGAACGCTTCGACGCTACGCGTGCGCAGAGGATCGGTCTGGTGCACGAGGTCGTGCCGGCCGCGCAGCTCGACGCCGCAGTCGAGCGCCGTCTCGCCGAGCTACACTCGGCGGGCCCGAGCGCCGTCGCCGCAGCCAAGCTGCTGGTGCGCCGAGTTCTCGACGGCTCGTACGACGAGTCGCGTTCTATTACAACCGAAGCGATCGCGCGTCAGCGCATCACCCCCGAAGGGCAAGAGGGATTACGCGCTTTCCTGGAACGCCGCTCAGCAAAGTTCAGTGATTAAGCGGCTGCTGATCGCCAATCGCGGCGAGATCGCGGTACGCGTCGCGCGCGCAACCCGTGAGATGGGCATCGTTCCGCTCGGGATCTACTCCGAAGCCGACGCGAATGCGTACCATCTCGAGTTCATGGCCGATTCGCGCTGCGTCGGCCCCGCAGCGGCCGCCGATTCCTATCTCAATGCGGACGCGATCCTTGCGGCCGCGCGCGCGATGGATGCCGACGCGTTACACCCCGGCTACGGGTTTCTCTCCGAGCGCGCGCCGTTCGCAAGCGCCGTTGCCGATGCGGGCATCATCTTCGTCGGCCCGACGCCCGCCGCAATGGCGGCGATGGGCAGCAAGATCGAAGCGAAAAGGCGCGTGCGCGCGTGCGACGTTCCGACCGTTCCCGGTTACGACGGCGACGATCAATCTCAAGCGACGCTGCACGCGCGAGCCCACGAGATCGGTTTTCCGCTCTTGATCAAGGCGAGCGCCGGTGGCGGCGGCCGCGGCATGCGCGTCGTCGAGTCGCTCGCGAACTTTAACGAAGCGCTCGAAAGCGCAAAACGCGAAGCGCTCGCGGCCTTCGGCGAAGATAGCATCCTGCTCGAGCGCTATCTTCGCGACCCGCGCCACATCGAGTTCCAAATTCTCGCCGACGCCCACGGCACGACGATTCATCTGGGCGAGCGCGAATGTTCGATTCAACGCCGCCATCAGAAGATCGTCGAGGAGGCGCCGTCGGTCGCGCTGACGCCGAAGCTGCGCGCCGAGATGGGCGCCGCCGCCGTGCGGGCCGCCGAATCGGTCGGGTACACCAACGCCGGAACCTGCGAGTTCATGCTCGAGCCCGGCGGAGCGTTCTATTTTCTCGAGATGAACGCGCGCTTGCAGGTCGAGCATCCGGTCACCGAGCTCGTCTACGGCATCGACCTCGTGCAGTGGCAGCTTCGGATCGCCGCCGGCGAGCCTTTGACGCTGTCGCAGACCGAGCTGCAGCCGCGCGGCTGGGCGATCGAAGCGCGCATCTATGCTGAGGATCCGGCCAACGACATGCTGCCGTCAACCGGAACGATCGCGCATTGGTCGCCGCCGGAAGGCCCGGGCGTGCGTCTTGACGCCGGCGTCACGACCGGCAGCGTGGTGAGTCACTACTACGATCCGATGCTCGCCAAACTCATCGTCAACGGCAGCGATCGAACGTCGGCGATCGCGCGCCTTACGCAATCGCTCGAAAGCTTCACGATCGACGGTGTGCGTACGAACTTGCCGCTGCTGCTCTGGATCGCGCGCGACGAGGCGTTTGCGCGCGGCGAGACGACCACGAGCTTTCTCGCCCAGCGTCTCGACGAGTCGATCTTCAAACCCGCCCCGCCGCCGGCCGAAGCGGTCTTACTCTGCGCGGCGGCGCTGCTCGTCGACGGCCGCGCACCGTGGCGGCTCGGAGAGGTCGGCGTGCCGCTGCGCCTGCAACACGGCGAGAGCATCGTCGAATTGCTCGCGGACTCGACCGGCGACGCAGATCGCTGGCGCATCTTGGGCGAACGCAGCGG
>JBAUMX010000183.1:0-18489 GCA_049578945.1 Candidatus Cybelea sp.
CGTCTGCACCACCGGCTCGACGCTCCGGGACTGCGCCGATGCGGTGCGGGGAGCCGGTGGCCTCGTCGAGGATGCCGTCGTCGTGGCCGTGACGAAGAGCCACCAGCCGTGGAGAGTTCCCATCTTAAACTGACGCCGCTCGACGAGCTCTTCTTGCAGCGCGCGTACGAGCTCGCCGCGCGTGGAGTCGGCAGCACCGCACCGAACCCGCCGGTCGGTGCCGTTGTCGTGCGCGACGAGCAGCTCGTCGGCGAGGGCTATCATCGCCGCGCCGGCGATGCCCACGCCGAGTCGATTGCGATCGCGCAAGCGGGAACGCGTGCTCGCGGCGCGACGCTCTACATCTCGCTCGAGCCCTGTCGCCACTTTGGACGCACCCCGCCCTGCACTCGCACGTTGATCGAGGCAGGCGTCGCGCGCGTGGTCGCGGGAACGCTCGATCCGACCGAACACGGCGGCGCCGCGCAGCTGCGCGAGCACGGGATTGACGTCGTCGTTGCCGGCGACGCCGCCGCCCGCGATTTGATCGAAATCTTTGCAGGCTCGATCCTGCGCGACCGGCCGTACGTTGCCTTGAAGATGGCGATGTCGCTCGACGGTGTGGTTGCGAGCCGTTCGGGCGTGTGCGAGCGGATCGGTTCAGCGGCGCAGGAACGTTACGTGCGCGAACTGCGAACCGTTTTCGATGCGGTCATGGTCGGAGCCGGAACCGTCCGCATCGACGATCCCGCGCTGACCGTGCGTCCGCCGCACGATCGCGATCGCCCGTACGTTCGCGTCATCGCCTGCCAACGAGAGCCGCTCTCCGGGGAGAGCCGGCTCTTCACGTCGATACCCGACGGCTACGTCAAGACGATCGTGCTCGTGCCGGCCGGCTCGAGGGATCGTTTCGCGGCGCTGCGCGACGTCGCCGAGGTGCTCGATATCGGCCCTTCGGACGCCGCTTCGCTCGACTTGGCAGAAGCGATGAAGGCCCTGCGCGCGCACGGCATCGCGGGCGTGCTTTGCGAGGGCGGCCCTCGACTGGGTGCGAGCCTTCTTGCAGCAGGTCTGGTCGATCGCGTCTACTGGGCAATCGCGCCGCGCTTTTGCAACGTCGGCGAAGGCGTACCGGTCCTCTCGGGCGCGGATCTGAACGGCGTACGCGTGCGCTTCGATCGCATCGAGAGCGCCGGCCCCGACATCGTGCTTTCGGGAACCGTATGTTCGGCGGAATAATTGCGTACCGGGGTGTCGTCAGCGAGCTCGAGGCGTCGCCGGCCGGCGGCATCACGCTGCGAGTCCGGTGTGAAGGTGTTGAACGCGAGCGACCCGAGCCGAAAGACTCGATCGCAATCGACGGCGTCTGTCTGACTGCCACGTCGGTTGAGGGCGAGGTCGTGCGCTTCGACGTCGTTCCCGAGACGCTGGCACGCACGACGTTAGGCGATCGCGCGCCCGGCGATCTCGTGAACGTCGAGTACGCGTTGCGTCTGGGCGAACGGCTCGGCGGGCACCTCGTCTACGGGCACGTCGACGCCGCCGCTCGCGTGCTCGAGCGTACCAGCGAAGGCCAAGGCGCACGCCTGCGAATCGAGCTGCCGCCGCAGCTGCAGCCGATGATCGTCGGGAAGGGTTTCGTCGCCGTCGACGGCGTCAGCCTCACCGTTGCGGTCGCAAACCGTAATTGGTTTGAAGTGGCGCTCGTTCCGGAGACGCTCGCGCGCACGACGTTGAGCACGCGGGCGCCGGAAAGCCGCGTCAATCTCGAAGTCGATCCCTTAGCTAGATACGCAAGGAGCTCGTAGATAGTGCGCGTTTTCGAAGCACGGCTGCAGGTTCAGTGGGCCGACGTCGACGTCGCCGGCATCATGTATTTTGCGGCATACTCGCGGTTCGCCGAGTACGCCGAGATGCAGCTCTTCGGCGACTTGGGTTTCCCGTACGAGAGCGTCTTTGCCGAGTACGGCTTCTGGCTGCCGCGCGTCCACGTCGAAGCCAAGTACCGTGCACCCGCACTGATGAGCGACTGGCTGCGGATGCATACCCACGTCGAACGAGTCGGCAATTCGAGTTTGCGTTGGAAGACGACCTTCGTCAACGAGCGCAGCGGCCAGACGGGCGCGGAAATCAACGTTATCGTCGTGGCAATTGATGCCGAGACGAAGAAGAGCCGGCCGATTCCTGAGCCCCTGCGCTCGGCATTGCTCGCATGCGTGTAGCGATGCTCGTTGCGCCGCGGCAGATCGAGCTGCGAGACGAACCTGCCCCACCGCCCGAGACGGGCGGCATCGTCGTGCGGGTCCGCGCCGCGCTGACCGATGGAACCGATCTGAAGACTTACCGCAGAGGGCATCCCAAGATGCCGATGCCGACTCGCTTCGGTCACGAGTTTTCGGGCGACGTCGCGGCGATCGGCGCAGGCGTCAGTTCGTTTGCGCCGGGCGACCCGGTCATGTGCGTGCACACTGCGCCGTGCGGCGACTGTTTTTGGTGCGCTCACGGGCAAGAGGAACTCTGCGAGCAGTTGATGCCGGCGATGCTGCTGGGAGCGTACTCGGATCTCATCGCCGTTCCCGAGCGGATCGTCGAACGCAACTGCTTCATCAAGCCGGGCCACGTGAGCTACGCCGAAGCCGCTTTTCTCGAACCGCTTGCCTGCGTCGTTCACTCGGTGGCTTTGCTGGCGCCCGAGCCGGCTTCGACAGTTGCAATTCTCGGCAACGGCGGCTTCGGCATTTTGCACGCACTGATGCTGCGTCAGGGCGGGGTCGACGCGCTGCTCTTTGGCAGAAACCCGGAGCGGCTCGAGCTCGCCCGTGCGCTCGGCTTGCGGAGCGTGGATTCGCGGGCCGTGCCGATCCGCGATGCAATACTCGAGGCAACGCTGGGGCGGGGCGCCGACGCGGTGATCGAATGCACCGGCACGGTCGAGATGTGGGAGAACGCGCCGTCGCTCGTACGCCGCGGCGGGCGTGTGTCGTTTTTTGCGGGCCTTCCAGCCGACGCGCGCGTCTCGTTCCTCGCGGCGCGGCTGCACTACGACGAAGTGCAGCTCATCGCACCCTTTCACTTTTCGCCCGCCGACGTGCGGGTGGCTCGCGATGCGATCGTCGCGCACCAGCTCCCGCTTGCGCGCCTGATCTCGAACGTCTACTCGCTCGACGACCTTGCCTTGGCGTTCGGTAAGCTCGATGCGGGCGAGGGGCTCAAGGTTTTGATCGAGCCGTGAGCGAGCGGACGATGCAGGCGGCCGTGCTCTACGACGTCGACGACGTGCGGATCGAACGGTGTGCGATCCCCGAGCTTCGCGACGGCGAGCTGCTCGTTCGCACGATGGCGAGCGGCATCTGCAGCGGCGACGTCATGGCGTGGTACATCCGGCGGAAGGCGCCGCTGGTGCTCGGTCACGAGCCGGCCGGCATCGTCGCCGAGACGCGCGGTGAGGTCAGGTTTTCGGTCGGCGATCGGGTCTTCGTCCATCATCACGCTCCGTGCTTTGAATGCGGCGCGTGCTCGCGCGGCGAGTACGTGCAGTGCGCGACCTGGCGCGCGAGCAAGATCGATCCCGGCGGCATCGCGCAATACTTTCGCGTTGCGCGCGAAAATCAGCGTGACACGCTCGCGCTTCCGCCCGGGGTCGGCTTTTCCGACGCATCGCTGATCGAGCCCCTGGCCTGCGTCGTCAAATCGCTTCGTCGCAGCGGCTTGCGCGCCGGCGACCGTCTCTACGTGATCGGTCTCGGCGTCATGGGGCTGCTTCACGTCCTGGCGGCCGGCGCTCTGGGCGCCGCGGTGTATGCGAGCGACTTCATCGCCGCGCGCCGCGCGATCGCCGAAGGCAACGGTGCCGTCGCTTTTCATCCCGATGACGCGGACCGCGTGCTCGCAGACGGCGCCGACGTCGTCATCTGCGGCCCCGGCAGCGCCCAAGCGATGCACGGCGCGATCGCCGCCGCGGCGCCGTCGGGCACCGTCGTGATGTTCACGCCGTTTTCGCCTGACGTTCCGATAACGATCGATCCTGAGCGCTTCTATTTCAGCGACTTGCGGCTCGTCGCCAGCTACTCGTGCGGACCCGACGACACGCGCGCGGCGCTCGAGCTGATCGGCAAGGGAATCGTTACCGCCGAAAAGGTCGGCGCCACGCTCGTTTCGCTCGACGAGGTTCCGCGCGCTTACCGCGAGCTTGCCGAGTCACGGATCGTCAAGCCGATTGTCACCTTCGGCTAACTTTTTAGCTCTCGGCGTAGAGCGGCGGTGCGGGTTCGGGCATTGGTAGAACGACATCGTCGGTATGAGACGTTACGCGCCACGCAATAAAGAGCGACACCGCATAGAACAACGCGGCCAAAAACCACGGCGCGCCGATCAGGCCGAGCGATCGCCAGGGACCCGCAAACTGCGCGAAAACGAGCGTGAAGAGCGACGGACCGATCAGCATCGAGATGCCGCGCACCGATCCGAGCGCGCCCTGCAGTTCGCCTTGCTCGGCGGCGCTAACGTGGCGAGTCATCAGCGCCTGCGACGATGCTTGATACATCGGCAACGCAATGAGGACCGCGCCGACCAAGAAGACGATGCCGTGATTAGCACCCAGCAGCAGAAGGCCGAAAACGGCGACGATGAGGCTTGCGAGCAGCGTACGGCGCTCGCCGAGCCGCTTAACGATCGGTCCGACCATCGTCGCTTGGTTGACGGCAGAGACGATTCCGACCAGCGCGAGCGTCAAACCGACGCTTCCGGTGCTCCAGCCAAAGGCCGCAATGCAATAGATCACCCAGACGTTCGGAAAGACTTCGTGCGCGACGTAGGTGATGAAGTTGACCCACGTGAGGCCCCAGAGCTCGTGATGCGAGCGCAGCAGCCGCAGCGAGCCGACCGGATTGGCTCGTCGCCACTCAAGCCGCGGCGTGCGGCGCTCGCGCGCAAGCGATTCCGGTAGAACGAAGAGCCCGTACAGCGTGTTGAGCAGCGCGAAGGCGGCGGCGGCCCAAAACGTAAAGCGCGGGTTGATGTTTCCGACCAAGCCGCCGATCGCCGGACCGAGCACGAAGCCGAGTCCAAAAGCGCTGCCGATGAGCCCGAAAGCGGCGGCCCGCTTCTCAGGCGCGGTAACGTCGGCGATGTAAGCCGTCGCGGTGCTCATGTTGGATGTCGCGATTCCGGAGAGAACGCGTCCGGCAAAGAGCCACCACAAGTTGGGCGCAAGCGCCATGATTGCGTAGTCGACGACCGAGACCGCGTTCGACACGAGGATGACCGGCCGCCGTCCGATCCGATCCGACAGCATCCCGAGCAGCGGCGAACAGAAGAACTGCATGAGCGCCCAAGCCGTCGCAAACAGCCCGATAATTTCAGCGGCGTGGCCGTAGTTATTGCCGACGAAGCCCGCGATCAGTTTCGGCAGTACCGGCCCGATCATGCCGAACGTGAGCATGTCGATCAGCACGGTGATGAAGATGAAGATGGTCGCCGCGCGGCGCCGCGTGTTAGCCTGCATCTTTAACTCCCTTGACCGCAGACGGTCCTTCGTACAGGAGCGAGAGCCAAAGTTCGACTGCCCGATCGATGCGCGCGCGGTCGTGGGTTGCCAATAGATCGAGTAGAAAGCCGCGGAAACCGGCGATCAAGAGCGTCCCGAGCGCGCGAGACTCTGCTCGAGTGTAGCCGGGAAGCGTCGTGCAGGCTTCGAGAGCGTCGAGCCATTCGTTGACGGAGCTGTCGAGGAATCCAGGAAAACGCGAGCGGTCGCTCAGCGCGAGCGAATAGACTTCGAAAGAGAGCCGTGTCAGCGGCTCCCACTGGGGTTTGCTCCACTCCAGCCAAAGCGTACGCGAGATTTCGCGCGGGGAAAGGTCGGCAAGCTCGAGGTGCGCCATCATGGTGCGCTGACGGGCCCGCCCGCGTCGAACGATCTCGACCACCAACGCCTCCTTCGACTCGAAGTAATAGAGCAGAACTCGCGGACTCGAGCCGACGGCCTTGGCGAGCGGGCGAAGCGAAAGCTCGGCCAACCCGTGCCGGCAGACGTAATCGACGGCTCGGTCGAGCAGCTCGGCTCGCCGGGCCTCGTCCGCGGTTCGTGACACGGGCTATCCTAGCATACTTGAAACGCTCGTTTCAACTATCCCACCGTAGTAGCCTCACCCTGTCATCCTGAGCGTGGCCGAAGGCCTGAGCGAAGCGCGCCTCGACCCTGTCATCCTGAGCGAAGGCGCGAAGCGCCGCAGTCGAAGGACGAAATGGGAAAGACGAAGGCCGAAGGCCTGAGCGAAGGGCGCCTCCACCCCTGTCATCCTGAGCGAAGGCGCGAAGCGCCGCAGTCGAAGGACAAAATGGGAAAGACGAAGGCCGAAGGCCTGAGCGAAGCCGCGCCGCCAGCCCTACCATCCTGAGCGCAGGCGCGCCCCCAGCATTGTCATCCTGAGCGAAGGCGCGAAGCACCGCAGTCGAAGGACGAAGGGCAAAGGACGAACGGGGAAGGGCGAGCGGCGGCCCCGCTAGTTCGGAAGTCGGTTTGGAATGGTCGTGATGCCGGAAAAGCTCTCATTCGAATAGTAGCCGAGCCAATACTGACCTTCGAACTTAGCGGTTGGGTATCGCGCGCCATCGATGATCGGGATGCCGTCGCTGACGCTGGCGTCGGAGTAGAAGATGTGCGTGGAGCTCGCGTCGAGCCTGAAAGCGCCCGAGCAGTAGAACGCGTTTAAAACGCGCCGGATCGAGGTCCGTTGCTCGTAGGGCTTCGGATAGATAACCATTCGCCCTTCGATCCCGCCGGCGCAATCATCGGGATCGTCGATAACGATCAGAGTGTCGGTCTTTGGATCGACGCCGACGCCTGCGATGTAGCCGCGCGTCGCGCGCAAGTGCGGCTGCGTACAGTGCTGCGAACCCGCGGGGTACTCGATGACGCCTTCGAACTTCGATCCATAACCATCAACGAAAACGTTGCCCTCGTTATTAACGGCAATCGCTTCGCTTGTAGCGACGTGCGAACACGTCAACTCGGATGGCGTCGCGGATCCAGCTTTATAAACGGCAACGTTAGCGGAACTCATCGCATAAATGTTGCCGTGTTTGTCGACGGCGACGTCGTACGGATTGCCGAAAGGATCGCTCATCGTCGTTTCAGCTTTCGTGTCGACGTTGTATGTAACGATCTCGGCCGGCGAATAGCTTGCGATTATCACGACGTCGCCGTCGCCGGCGAGCGCAGAAGCGCCAGAGATCCCAAGGGAACTCGTAAACGGCGTGAGCGACTGGCTGCCGTTATGCTGGATCGGAAAGTAGGCGAGACCCCCGGTTTGAGGGTCGAACGTGATCAGCGCCGGCTTCATAAGGCCGGCTGCGGCTTTATGTCCCTGCGGGGTTCCCGAGGGTGTGCCAAAGAGGCTGGGCGTTGCCGCATTCCCTCCGCAGCCGGCGAGTAGAAAAACGGCCAGCGTTAAGCCTGGCCGTACAGATCGAAAATGATGGAGCATGGGGTTTTGCTCTCTCCTTTGAGGGATCGAAGCCTTAGATGCCCCAGGTCATCATTCCTAGATGCGGTAGGTCGTCTTTCCCAGGGCACCACCGACTTGACATTTGTAAAGTAGGCTTTACGCTTGCAGCATGAGCCGGTTTGCCAATCTTCTCAACGGTGCGATGGAGGGGGCGGGCCTGACGGCGGCCGAGGTCGCCGAGAGCGCGGGCCTTACTGAGTCGGCGATCTCCTTGCTGCGTGCCGGGCGACGCGAGCCGTCGTACCGGACTCTGGCGCGGCTGGCACACGTCTTTCCAACCCTTCGCGAGCAGTTGGGCGAGCGCGAGGGGCCGTTCGATTCGATCGAGGATGCGATCTCGGATATCCGTGCCGGCAAGATGGTCGTCGTACTCGACGACGAGGACCGCGAGAACGAGGGCGACCTCGTGATGGCGGCCCAGATGGCTACGCCCGACTCGATCAACTTCATGCGCAAACACGCCGGCGGTTTGATCTGCGTGCCGTTGGTCGGAGCGCGGCTCGACGAACTTCACATTCCGCCGATGGTACGCGACAACACGGCCGTGCATGAAACGGCTTTTACGGTTTCGGTCGAGGCGCGCGGTGTCACCACGACGGGGATTTCGGCCCACGACCGAGCTGCAACGATTAAGAAGCTGCTGGATCCTGAGGCTCGGGCCGCCGACTTCTTGCGGCCGGGCCACACCTTTCCGCTGCGCGCCCGCGACGGCGGCGTGCTCGTACGCGCCGGTCAGACCGAAGCCGCCGTCGATTTGGCTCGCCTTGCGGGTCTCTATCCGGCCGGCGTTATTTGCGAGATCATGGCCGATGACGGCAGCATGGAACGCCTCGAGGGGCTGCGCAGCTACGCCGACCGGCACTCGCTCAAACTGATTACCGTCAAGGATCTTATCGCCTATCGGATGCGCACCGAGAAGCTGGTCGAGAGGATCGCCGAGTTCGAACTTCCGACCGCATTTGGCGATTGGAAAGGCATAGCGTATGGCACGACGATCGATCCGAATACTCACGTCGCGCTGGTGATGGGAGAGATCGGCAACGGCAAAGAGATTCTCGTGCGCGTCCACTCCGAATGCATGACCGGCGACGCTCTACACTCCATTCGCTGCGACTGCGCCGCCCAGCGCGACGGCGCGATGGAGATGATCGCCAATGAGGGACGCGGCGTCTTTCTCTACCTGCGACAGGAAGGGCGCGGGATCGGACTGGCGGACAAGTTGCGCGCTTACGAACTACAGGACCGCGGAGCCGACACGGTTGAGGCGAATCTCGCGCTGGGGTTGCCGATCGACAAGCGCGACTACGGCATCGGATCGCAGATCCTGGCCGATCTCGGCGTACGCGAGATGCGCTTGGTCACGAATAATCCGAAGAAGATCTTCGGACTGGAGGGCTACGGTCTCAAGATCGTCGGTCGCGTCGCGCTCCAGACGACGCCGACCGCGCATAACAGGCACTACATCGATACCAAACGCTCGAAACTCGGTCATATCTTGGACGAAGTCGCCGCTTCATGAAGCGGGACGGCGCGCCGCGCCTGCCGGCGCCCGATTGCAGGGAGCGGCGCTTCGCGATCGTTGCGGCGCGCTTCCACGCGGATCTTGCCGACCTGCTCGTCGACGGCGCGAAGCGCGCGCTGCGCAGCTGCAATGTCAAGGACGAGGACGTCGAGCTTTTCGAGGTTCCGGGTTGTTTCGAGCTCCCGCTGGCTTGCCGAACTACTATCGCGAGCCGGCGCTTTGACGCGCTCGTTGCGGTTGGTGCGGTCGTTCGCGGAGAGACCTCACACTACGATTTGATCGCGGGCGAGTGTGCGCGCGGGCTCATGGACGTTATGCTTGCAACGGGCACGCCGATCGGCTTCGGCGTACTGACGACCGAAAATCTCGCACAAGCCCTCGAGCGCGCCGAGCCGAAGGGCGGAGATAAGGGTTACGCGGCCGCACTCGCCGCTGCGCAACTGCTGCAGGAACTCAATGCGATTGGTCGCACCTAGCGACGTTCGAACTACGGAGAGTTTTGCGACGTGAGCGCGTTTGAGGTCGTTGCCTGGGACGGCGACGCGGTGCGATATCTCGATCAACGCCTGCTTCCGCATCAGGTGCGCTACGAACGCGCGCGTACCGTCGACGAAATCGTCGCCGCGATACAAAGCCTCGCGGTACGCGGAGCGCCCTGTATTGGGGTCTTCGGCGCTTACGGCGTCGCGCTGCTTCGCACGACCATCCGAAACGATGCGGAGTTCGTAGCGGGGGCACAACGCGTGCGCGAAGCGCGTCCGACCGCCGTCAACTTGGGATGGGCGGTCGACCGCGTCCTGGCTGCCACGGACCCCGTCGGCGAGGCGCGGGCCATCCACGACGAGCAGATCGCCGTCGACGCGGCAATCGCACGTAATGGCCTCGAGTTAATTCCGAAAGGGGCCCACATACTCACGCACTGCAATACCGGGCCGCTCGCGACTGCCGCCGGCGGTACTGCGCTCGGCGTCATCATCGCGGCGCAGCGAGGCGGAAAGAAGCCGCTCGTCTTTGCATGTGAGGCCCGCCCGCTGCTCCAAGGTTCGCGACTGACCTACGTCGAGCTGCAGCAAGCCGGCGTCGAAGCGGTGCTGATTGTCGATTCGGCCGCGGCGGTGACGATGAAAGAGCGAGGCATCGATCTGGTTATCGTCGGAGCGGATCGGGTCGCAGGCAACGGCGACACCGCGAACAAGATCGGCACGTACGCGCTTGCCATTTTGGCCGCGCACCACGGCATCCCGTTCTATGTCGCCGCACCCCGCTCGACGTTCGATCTCTCGCTGCGCAGCGGTGCGGCAATCCCGATCGAGGAGCGCTCCGCAGGCGAGGTCGCTTCATTTGCCGGGGCGCGCGCCGCACCCGCAGACGCCGTCGTCTATAATCCGGCCTTCGACATCACGCCGGGTCATCTGGTCACGGCCTTCGTGACCGAATACGGTGTTTTGCGCCCGCCCTATGTCGACTCGGTTCCCTCCCTCGAGTTTCGACCGTCCCTCGCGATGCTGACGTAGTGTCCTTAGCGATGTCATCCTGAGCTTGTCGAAGGACGACGGGCCGTGAAGTTTTACGACTTTCTCGACAAGGAACCGGCGATCGGCAAACTCGTCGTCATCGAGGGTACCGAACGCGTACTGGCGGATCGCGCGCTGGAAATGCTGCTCGATCGCCTTCTGCCGATCGACGTTCGGGATCTGAATCTGGCGCGGTTTACCGCCGACGACGTCGCCGACGCCACGTGCGTTGCCGAGGCGATAGCGGCGATGCCGTTTCTGAGCGATCGGCGGGTCGTGGTCGTGACCGATACGCAAACGATGCGCGCCGATGCTCGGCGCCAGCTCTTTGCGGTGGCGCAGACGGTGCCGGAGGGTAATACGCTCGTGCTTCTCGACCTTCTTTCACCGCGTGCCAGGACCCCGCAGCCCTTTGGCGCGGCGGCGGGTCGCGCAGCCTTGCGCATTGATACGACGGCCGGTGAAGAGAGCCGCGCGCGCTTCGTCCAAGAGACGCTGGACCGTTTAGACGTGAAGGCCGAGCCGCGGGTGATCGGCGAGCTGGCGCGCAGTGAGGCGCAGCTTGCGGCGGTTCGGAACGATCTCGAGAAGCTCGCGCTCTCGGCCAAGAAGATTACGCTCAAAGATTTGGAGCGCGAAGCGCTGACGATCGAGGATCCGAAAATCTACGAGTACGCGCAGGCGCTCACCGCCGGCAAAATCGCGGATGCGCTGGCGATCGCACACGAGTATTTCGCAAACGACCCGCGTAATGCGGCCGTGCCGCTGCTCTCGGCGCTCGCGACCGAGTGCGGGTACATCTGGGAGCTCACCCGCCCCAAGGGGAGGCTGCCCGAGCGTTGGCGCTGGCGCGAGCCGTACGTACGACCGCTCGCGAAGCGCATCGGCGAAGGCCGGGCGCGAGCGGCCTACGAGCGCGCCGTTCGGGGCTTGGCAGCGATCGTTACCGGCCGAGCCGGAAACGACCCTGACGATCATCGCGCGCTCGTCGACCGCATCACCGTCGAACTTTCAGCCCTCTCGCGGCGGTAGCGCGCGTGGCCGCCGAAGGTCGCGCGCGAAGCGTATTTGCTTCGCGTTCCTTTAGACGATATTTTGCGGGTCAGTCGCTCAGCTACATCGGCGACGGTTTGCGCATACTCTCGGTGCCGCTGCTTGCGTTTCACCTCACGCATTCAGCGCTCTCAACCGGCGCCGCGCTGATCTGCGAGGTCGTGCCTTTCTCGCTCTTCGCGCTCGTCGGCGGCTCGCTGGCCGATCGGCTCGACCGCCGCCGGCTAATGATCGGCTGCGACGCGGTGCGCTTCATCATCATGAGCCTCTTTGCGATCGGATACGCGTTTCACGCGCTCACGCTGCCGATGATCTATGGCGGCTTGGTGATCGTGTCTATCTGCGCGGCCGGATTCCTCGTGGGCAGTCCTCGAGCCTACCATACCTGCTCGGCCAGGATCAGGCGACCAAAGGGATCGCTGTTCTGATCGCGGCCGAGAATACGTCGAATCTCATCACGCCGGCGATCGGAGGTGCGCTCTTTGCTTATTTCGGCCCGCTTCCGGCGCTCATGATCAACGCGCTGACCTATCTGGCCTCGCAGCTCTCACTTGTCTGGATTCCATCGCTTGGGCCCGATCGCGTTGTCGGGATGCCGACGTTGCGGAACCTCATCGCCGACGTGGCGCTGGGCTATCGCCACCTGTGGGGCGATCTCGGCATGCGCGCGCAAGCCTTCGTCGCCTTCTCGTTCAACATATTCGGCTTCGGCGGCTACGCGATCTTGATTCCCTTTCTGAAGAAGGGTTTCGATGCGACCGATCAGCAGGTCGGGATTTTTCTTCGGCATCTCGGCGCTTGGCGCGGTCGCCGGCGCGTCGCTCGCGGCGCGTTACCCCGACCGCTGGCCATTTGGACGCGCCCTCGTCGTCGCTTACGTGCTCGACGGACTCTTTTTTCTTCCCGTCGTGCTGGTATCGAACATTTGGCTGGCGGCGTTCTTTTGGGGAACGTCGAGCGCGCTTGCAAGCTTCGAAATCGCGCAAATTCTCGGCTTCCGAATGCGCGTGACCCCGCCGGAGCTAGTTGGGAGAGTGATGGGTGCGGTGCGCCTGCTGGTGTTAGCCGGCATCGCGCCCGCGATCCTGTTCTTTGGCTGGGTCGCCGATCACCGCTCGCCGCACGTCGCGATGTCGATTTCCGCGGCGGGCATCATGGTGATTGCACTCGTCACTCTATGCACGCCCGCCATCCGAAACGAAACCCGCTAAATCCGAGCCAGGTCGCGCGACGAATGTGTCCGAGTTGGCCCGTATCCGCCATTGCCTCAAATACTCCACTGCCAGGCGTTCCAGGATTCGATGACGGGGTTGGGTGCGAAGCCGTGGAAATCAACGGAGATCGCCTCTTGCTGGCGCTGCCACCAGAAGAAGACCATCGGATTGTCGATCGCCAGCAGCCGCTCTATTTTTGAATAGGCAAGTTTGCGCGTTGCGCGGTCGTAGTGGGTCAAGGCCTGCTCTTGCGCGGCGTCCATCGCGCGGCTGCAATAACGCGGATCGTTGTAACCGTGCGGTGGAAAATTATTGCAGGTGAGCTGGGACGAGTTGTCCGGATCGATTCCCGCGTACCAGCCATAGGCGAGGAGATCGAACTTGCCGCCGTGCTGAATCCCACCCATTGCTTTCGGCGCGTACAGCATATCGGGCAGGTAGTACTTGATGCTGACCGCGATGCCGATCCGGCGCAGGGCGGCCTGAATCAGCAGGCTGAGCGATCGTTCCGTCGCCGAGGTAGAGTTCGTCGCGAGCAGAAGCTCCATCGGCCGTCCGTTCTTTCGCACCGTACCGTCGGGTCCGGCGATCCATCCGGCGTCCTCGAGCATCACCTTCGCGGCATCCGAATTGAATGGGACCGATTTCACTGCCGGGTCGAAGGCCCACAACCAATCCGGTATATCTTCGGTCGCGGTCGTCACCTGACCGAACGTGAGCTGACGAGTCAGCGCGTTCTTGTCGATCGCAGCGGCGATTGCGGTTCGCACCCGGGGGTCGGCCAGGAACGGATGCGAGAGGTTGAGCTCTACGCCTTCGTAAGCGTTCATGTTGACCCAGATGATTTGCGCGTCGGGTAGGGTGCGAAGCGTGGGATACATTTGGATCGAGGGCTGAAAGATATAATCGATTGCGTGCGTGCGCAGCAAATTGATCGCCGACTCTTCGTTGGGAACGAACTCGATTTCGATGCGGCTCAAGCCGGGCGTCCCTTGGAAGAAGGTGGGGTTCGCGCCGAGCACGATTCGGTCGCCGCGCTGCCACCGTTCCAAGCGGAACGGGCCGTCTGAGACGGTCGGCATCGCGTCGAACGGCACGTCGTTGATATTCGGGTACCGCGAGAGAACGTGCGCCGGAACCACGTCGTACGGTTGGTCGCTCTCAGCGAAGAAGGTGTTTACGAACGGCGAGAAGCGTCGCTTCAAGTGAACGGCGACGGTATGCGGATCGGGTGCGTCGATCGCGGCGACGTCGTCGTATCCGTGACGCGAGACGACGTTGTTGTTGGTATTCTCGATCGCTTGCCACGACCAAATCACGTCACGGGAGGTCACCGGCACGCCGTCGCTCCAGGACGCGTTACGCCGCAGATGATAGACGATCGTCAGACCGTCGGGGCTGATGCCGCCGTTTGCCTGCGTCGGCACTACCTTCGCGAGCATCGCCACGGGATCGCCGCGCGGGTTCGCAGAGACGAGCGGCTCGAAGAGCAGCCGGTCGATGAAAACCTCGTAGGTCGTTCCTGCAAGCAGCGGGTTGAGGTTCTTGGGCTCCTCGCCGATCGAGATGCGAAGTACGCCCGGCTGCGTCCATGAATGGCGCGTACCTTGGTACGTTCCTGGTCTCGAGCAACCGGAACTCGCGACGGCCAGAACGAGCAGTATCGCCGCCGGCGTCTTCATTAGATAGGGCAGTACGGTGACGAGGCGGCGCCTTCCCGCGGGGCGAAGGGCAGCCTCATCCATGGATTACGAATCCTACGCCTCGCCATTCTCGTGGAGGTACGGGCGCGCAGCGTTGCGCTCGCTCTTCTCGGAGCGGATGCGGCGGCGGCTCTGGCGTGCCGTATGGGTCGCGCTAGCCGAAGCACAATCCGCGCATGGGCTGATCGAGGAGGAAGAAGTCGCCGACCTGCGCGCGCATGCGGGCGAAATCGACGTGGAGGCGGCGATCGAAGTCGAACGTGAGATCCATCACGATCTCATGGCCGAGATTCGGATCTTTGCGGAGCAAGCCCGTCGCGGCGGCGGCAAGCTCCATCTTGGCGCGACCTCGATGGACGTCGAGGACACCGTCGAGACGTACCGGTTACGTCTGGCGCTTTCGTACATCGGCGAGAACCTCTCCGAGCTGCTGGCTGCATTTCGCGAGAAAATTCGAACCTATGCCGATCTCGTCTGCATGGCTTACACGCACCTGCAGCCGGCCGAGCCTACCA
Source organism: Candidatus Cybelea sp. (assembly GCA_049578945.1). GTDB lineage: Bacteria > Vulcanimicrobiota > Vulcanimicrobiia > Vulcanimicrobiales > Vulcanimicrobiaceae > Cybelea. Next base: position 15,009 of record JBAUMX010000183.1, read on the forward strand.
CGCTGGGCTATCGTCTCGCCGCCTACGCCCAAGACTTGCTCGTTGACGATGAAAACCTGCGGTTCGTCTTCCAAAACTTAACGGCGAAAGGATTGCGCGGTGCGGTTGGCACCGCCGCTTCCTACGAACGTCTGATCCGCCATAGCGGTCGTTCCGGCGAGATCGAGGCCTACGTGCTCGAACGCTTCGGATTGCTCGCGCGCGAAGTCAGCACTCAGACCTACCCGCGCAAGCTCGATTACCTCTTGCTTACCGCACTCGCCGGTCTTGGCACCTCCCTCTCGAAGTTCGCGGCCGACGTGCGGATTTTGAGCAGCCCCGGCTTCGGCGAAGTGGCGGAGCCGTTCGCTAAGGAACAGGTCGGAAGCTCGTCGATGCCGTTCAAGCAGAATCCGATCCTTTGCGAGCGAATCGGCTCGCTGGCGCGCCTGCTTCCGACCTATGCCGGCGTGACGTGGCAAAATGCGGCGACGAACTTTCTCGAGCGGACGCTCGACGACAGCGCGAACCGCCGCATCGTTCTTCCCGAAGCGCTGCTCTGCGCCGACGAAATCGTGACGATCGCTCGGACGGTCGTCGAAGGGTTGAGAGTCGACGAGCGACGCATCGCGGCGAACCTGCGCACCTATGCGCCGTTCGCCGGTACCCAGGCGGTGATGTTGGAGGCAGTCCGCGCCGGCGGAGACCGTCAGCACCTGCACGAAATGCTACGCAGTGCATCGATGGAGGCTTGGGCCGCGGTTGGGCGTGGCGAGGACAATCCGCTCTCGCGCCTACTTACCGAGGAGCCTGAGTTGACCGCGCTCATCGATCCCGCCGAGATTCGGCGACTGCTCGACCCCAGCACGTATGTCGGCACCGCGCCCCAGCGTGCGCGGCTGCTCGCCGACCGAATCGATACGCTCGCGTCGTTTCCGCGCCAAATCGAGGTACGGCTTTAGTGGAGGCCTCGAGTGAATAAGGGCATCGAGATCGCGCGCGGCAAGACGAAGATTCTTTACGAGAATCCAGGACAGCCACATCAACTCGTGGTCGCGCAGACCGATAGTATCTCGGCCGGCGACGGCGCGCGACGTCACGAGATCCAGGGTAAAGGGCGCTTGGCAGCTCAGACGACTGCGCGCGTATTTCGCTTGCTCAATCTTTGTGGGTTGCCGACCCACTATCTCAACGGCGGCGAGGACGACGACAACAATGAGACGGTCGTCCGCCGTTGCAACATGATTCCGCTGGAGGTCGTAACCCGCGGCGTCGCCGCGGGCTCGTTCGTCAAACGCAACCCGGGTCTACAGCGCGGGACGCTGCTCGTGCCGCGAGTGATCGAATTCTTCTTCAAGGATGACGCGGCACACGATCCCTTGATCACACCCGATCAAATCGTCGCGCAGAACATCGCGGCGCCGCAGGAAGTCGGCGTGATGACCGAGCTGGCTCGTTTGACCTTCGACATACTCTCGCACGCATGGCGAAAGCGCGACGTACTGCTCGTCGACCTAAAAATAGAGTTCGGCCGTCTGGCCGGCGGGGAGAATCAGGGTCAGCTGGTGATCGCCGACGTGATCGACAACGATTCGTGGCGAATTTGGCCGCAAGGGCGCGAAGAGCTGATGCTCGACAAGCAGATGTACCGTAACTTCGAAAAGGTCGACGACGCGGCATTAGACCGAGTGAAGCGAGCTTACGAACGGGTTGCGGACATGGTGGGGACCTTTCCCGTAATGCGGCCTGGAATGGCGGCGGTGATCGCCGACTCGCCGGCCCAGGTCGAGAGCGCCGGCGAAGTCGTGAAGGTGCTGGGGCAGCTCGGCTTGCCGACCGTTCGGCACGTTGCAAGCCCGACCGCGACGCCCGGATTCGTGCTGCAGTTAACGCAGCAGCTCGAGGCGAGCTTCGCGCGCTTGATCCTCGTTGCGGTCGGCGATAACGACCTGCTCCGCGCGATGCTCGATGCAACCTCGTCGGCGCCGGTACTCGACGGGACGGTCGAGCCGCATCAGCTGGCGATGCAATGCGCCAAGCTGTTGGGTCTTGAAGATACGGTGCTCTATGGACGGACGCTCTTGATGCAAGCCAACGCGCGCTCGAGCGTTCTGCACGCGGATGCATCGCTGCAGCAACAGGTACCGATGCCGAATGGAGCCGCGCTTGGTTAGTGGGCTCTCCGGAGCTCCGAACGTCGCCCTGCGCGACGACGAGCTGCAGCGAATCGTGCAGCGGCTCGGGCGCGAACCCTCAATCGTCGAGTTGCACGCTTTTGACGCGCAGTGGAGCGAGCATTGCAGCTATAAGTCGAGCCGGCACCATCTCAAGCGCCTTCCGACCAGCGGCGCGGGTGTCGTGCTGGGACCCGGTGAGGACGCAGGCGCGCTCCACCTCGGCGCGCACGGCGGCGACCGGTACTCGATCGTGGTCGCTCACGAATCGCACAATCACCCTTCACAGGTGGTGCCCTTCGAGGGCGCAGCGACCGGCATCGGCGGAATCGTGCGCGACGTGCTCTGCATGGGCGCCGAGGTCATTGCAGTCGCCGATCCGCTGCGTTTCGGCCGAGTCGAACGACCGGGACACGCGCGTCAGGTCGCGCGCGGCGTCGTCGACGGCGTCGGCGCGTATGGTAACGCGATCGGCGTTCCAAACATCGCCGGCGACGTGTATTTCGAAGAAGGTTTCGACGAAAATTGCCTCGTCAACGTCGTCGCGCTCGGGATCGTCAAAGAGGCCGATCTCATTCACTCCTACGCCCCCAAGGGCGCCGACGATTGGGCGATCGTGCTCGTCGGCAAGGCGACCGATCCCAGTGGATTCGGAGGAGCCTCGTTCTCGTCGCTAACGCTCGACGCGAAGGAGGCCGACCTGAACAAAGGCGCGGTCCAAGTGCCGGATCCATTCTTAAAAAACGTCTTGATGCGTGCCGGCTATCGCGTCTTTGCCCTGTTGCGCGAGCGAAAGATTACCGCCGCCTTTAAGGATCTCGGAGCCGGCGGAATCATGGGCTGCTCGGCCGAGATCACCGCGCAAGGGGGGTACGGAGCGCAGATCGATCTCGATGCGGTAAACGTTGCCGTCGACGGCATGCCGCCCGAAGTAATTGCCGTCGGTGAGACGCAGGAGCGCCTGCTATGGATTCTCCCGCCGGACATCGCGCGCGAGGTGGTGCAAATCTACAACGAAGAGTTCACGCTGCCCGAAATCGCCTTCAACGCCCGCGCGACGGTGATCGGGCGAGTCACCGCGGAACGGCGCTACGTCATGCGCTACCGCGGTGAGGTCGTGATGGACGTCGAGAGCGAGTTTCTCACCGGCTCGATCCGTGACGAGCTGCCGTATACGGAGATCATTCGCCACGCCGGATCGAGCGCCGAGCTTCTGGCGGTCGACGTCGAAGCGTTGTTCCCGCAGGTGCTTGGGCACCGCGACGTGGCATCCCGCGAGCCGCTCTATCGCCGTTACGACGCCGTCGTGCGCGGCTGCACCGTCCTGC
>JBAUMX010000184.1:0-12902 GCA_049578945.1 Candidatus Cybelea sp.
AAGCCGGCGTCGCGCAGCTCGAGCAGCGCGTGCTCGCGCATCATCGCCTGCGCGCAGGGGCAGGCAGTCATTCCTTCCGCTTCAACGCCGACGACACGCCGCGTACCATCCGCGTCGGCGTGGGCGATGCCGACGAGCGTATACGTCTCTTCGCCGCGCTTGCCGCTGACCGGAGTCCAGCGTTCCAATCCGAACTCGGCGCGCAAACGCACGTCGGCCCGGACCGCGCGCTGGCTGGTGACGATCTCGCGAGCGATTGCTTCGGCAAGGCGTTCGACTCTCGCAGGCCGCGTATCGCGCGCGAGCACGTCGAGGGTCGCCTCTTCGAGGATCTCCGTAAAGCGCGACATGTGTACGCCGGATTTGTCGGCCGCCACGTCGGCGACCATCGTGAACTCCCCGTTGTAGACGCGCGCGCGCCCGTCGACCTCCAAATGAACGACTCGACGAACGCCGGAAACGCCGGCCCGGTTTAGCGCGAGCCGAATCTCCGGAGCTTCGGATTGACGATCCGTATCGAAACGCAATCCGCGCTCGCGCCGGCGCACGCTCGAGTCGATCGGTCCGGTAACGAATTGCGGCGCGATCTCCGCGAGCGGCACGAGATTATAGGGCCGCGCGTCGAGATGCGGCTGCACCACCGTTGCGTCGTAAATCAGAAGGTCGACGTCGATCGGCCTTGGCGCAAGCCAACGCGTTCCCCGCGCTCGCCCGACCGCTCGCTCGACGTCAGCGGCAAAGCGCTTGAAAGCCTCGGCGTCCAACTCGGTTCGCAGTGCCGCCGCAATATTGAGATAGGCCGGTCCTTCGGCACCATGTGCCGCTTCCGACTCGTAGAACGCCGAAACCGCGGTGATCTGGGTACGCGCGCGCAAGCGTTGAAGCGCGGCGAGGATATTGCTTTGCCGGTCTCCCAGATTGGAGCCGATTCCGACGTAGAGCTCGTGCACTAATGGCCTACAACGCCAGAATGCGTGCAGCCGTTGCAGGCAGCATCGTGCTGAGCGCAACCCGAAGGGCCGGCCGTTTGCAGGCGATTTACTTTGTCGCTCTTCGCTCGCAAAGCGCTGCTTTTGTCGCTCATCGCTCCTCGCATCCCATCCTGCAAACGGCCAGCGGTGGTACGCATCCTGGCGTTGCAGGCCACTAACCCTTCGAGCCGCCGGGCCGGAATTCCGCACGACCGCCTCGTATCGTACCCGGGCAATGCAAGGTGACGCGATTTATCCCTACGTCCTCGATCCGAAGCTCACGACACAGGTATGGGGTGGCGACGAGCTGGTGCGCATCTATGGCAAACATGGAGATCCTAACGCTCGGCTCGGCGAGTCGTGGGAATGCTGGGACACCGATCGCGTCACCAACGGTGAGCTCGCAGGCTCTACGGTTGCCGACCTACGCGGCCGGCTCGGTCCGCAGCTCCTGGGCGATATCGATCCGAAGCGCATCTTTCCGGTGCTGACGAAGATCATCACCGCACACGATTGGCTCTCGGTGCAGGTGCACCCCGATGACGCATACGCGCAGCGGGTCGAACATCAACCGTTCGGCAAGACGGAGTGCTGGTACGTGCTCGACGCGCAACCCAACGCAGAGATCGTCTACGGCTGGAATCGCGACACTTCGCGCGACGAATACGAACGACGCGTGGCCGACGGCACCCTCGGCGAGCTGTTACGCCACATTACGGTAAAAACAGGCGACAGCGTCTATATACCGCACGGATTGGTTCACGCGATCGGACCCGGCGTCACCGTCTTCGAAACGCAGCAGGCTTCGGATCTGACCTACCGGATGTTCGACTACAATCGCCTCGGCCTCGACGGCAAGCCTCGGGAGCTTAACGTGCAGAAGGCCGCCGACGTTCTCGGCTATCGCGCCACCACGACGGGCGTTCTGTCGCAAATTACGTACGACTTTGAGGGAATCGAACGGACCGCACTGATCGCCGACGATCACTTCGTCGTCGAGCGAATCGTTGCGTGCGGCGAACCGGCTTCGATCGAAACGCAAGGTCGTCCGCTCATCGTGATGTCGCTGCGGGAATCGCTCGAGGTAGGAGCCGGCGACCAAACGTTAACGCTCCCCCACTATCAGACCGCGCTAATTCCCGCAGCGTCACGCTGGTGCACCGTGCGCGCGGCTGACGCCAACGAAGCACCCTTCATGTTCGTTACGCCGCCGGAGAACGCCGAGCTGCTGCCGGCGCGACTCCTCGCGGCCGGGGTCGGTCAAAGCCAAATCGATGCCTTCATGGAGCAGTTCTGACGCCTTTCCCGGGTTGGCGTAGCGGTCTTGCGGACGGCCAAACGCGCGACGGGAACGGCAATCTGCTGCTGGGCGGGATCTCAGCCGACCGGCTGGCACGAATCTATGGAACGCCGCTGGTCGCGATCGACCTCGGCGTGGTCGACGCTGCAATCGACGAGCTTCTGCGTTGCGCGACAACCCTGAACCTCGAGGTCTCATACGCTGCCAAAGCCTTCGCTACCGTAGAGTTCGTGCGGCACTTGGCGGGGCGCTCGATCGGTGTTGACGTCTGTTCGCTCGGCGAGCTCGTCACCGCCGAACGCGCCGGATTTCCGGCGCAGCGGCTGACGCTCCACGGCGCCGGCAAGACCGAACAAGAGCTTCGAGCCGCTTGCGACGGTCGCGTCGGTTACATCGTCGTGGACGGCATCGAAGAGCTCGAAGCGCTCGCCAGACTCTCGCGCGGCGCGAGCCGCGTGCAGATCATCTTGCGTTTGAACGTCGGTATCGAGGCGCAGACGCATGCCTTCGTGCGCACTGGTGGAGATGACACGAAGTTCGGTATCCACGAGCGCGACGAAACGGCTGCAATCGCCATCTTGAGCGCCAACCCACAGCTGCGTTTTGCGGGTCTGCACGCGCACCTTGGGTCGCAGATTCGCCAGCCGCCGGCCTACGTGGAGAACGCGGCGTCGCTCCTCGACGCCGCGGAGCGGTTCGAACGCGCTGGATTTCGCGTCGAACGGATCGTGATCGGCGGTGGATTCGGAGTAAAGACGCGGCCGCAGGAGGACGACTCGCTCGACGTCGTCGCGACGGTGCGGGAAGTCGAGGCGTACGTTCTCGACCGCGTGCGCGAGCGCAACCTCTCGGTGACGCGGCTGGGTGTCGAACCTGGCCGCGCGATCGTCGCGCTCGCCGGAACCACTCTCTATCGCGTCGTTGCGGTCAAGCGTCAATCGCGGCGAACCTTCGTCGTCGTCGACGGCGGCATCGCGGAGAATCCTCGTCCTGCGCTCTACGGCGCTCGTCATCACGTGATCCCGGCCGCATCCGGACGCGATGGCGAGGAGGAGATGACGCTTTGCGGGCGCTCGTGCGAGAACGACGAGCTCGCAATCGTCCGGTTGCCGCGCAGCGTGCGCCGCGGAGATCTGCTCGCGATGTGCGCGACCGGCGCATACACGTACAGCATGGCCGGCAACTACAACCGCTTCCCCCGGCCCGCGGTGGCCGGCATCGCCGAGGGTACGCACCGTCTGCTGGCTAGATGCGAGAGCCTCGAAGACGTCCTGCGCCGGGACGCCGTTGGGAATGCATCCAGCGAGGCCGGTACGGCGTTCTAAAGACGTATGGCAACGCAAACTGCAACCTTCGCAGCCGGCTGCTTCTGGGGGGTCGAAGCGGCATTTCGGCAAGTGCCCGGCGTCCTCGACGCCGTTTCCGGTTACATCGGGGGTCACGTCGATACTCCTACCTACCGTCAGGTCTGCGGCCACGCTACCGGTCATGCCGAGGCCGTCGAGGTGACGTTCGATCCGCAGCGAGTCGATTACGAGAGTCTGCTGAACGTCTTTTGGCAGATTCACGATCCGACGCAGCTCAACCGTCAAGGCCCCGACGTCGGCGATCAGTATCGGTCCGCAATCTTCACGCACGGTGAAGAGCAAGAACGCGCCGCGGTCGAGTCTAAAGAGCGCGAGCAGCGCAACCACGCGCGACCGATCGTAACGCAGATCCTCCCGGCACCGCGTTTTTGGCCGGCCGAAGAGTACCATCAGCGCTACTTCGAAAAAAATGGCGGAGCGGCGTGTCACGTGATCCCGGGTGCAGCACGGTGAGACGCTCCGAGTTCGTAACGGCCGCCGCCGCGCTAGCGGCTTTGGGGTTCGCGAGCAAACGCGCGGCTGCAGGACAGCAATACGCGGTAACGCACACCGACGCGCAGTGGCGCGCGCTGCTCGGCTCCGATCGTTACGAGATCCTGCGAGAGGGTGGGACCGAACCACCCTTCTCAAGCCCGCTCATCAAGCAGACGGAACCCGGCACGTATCGTTGCGCCGGTTGTGGACTAGCGCTCTTCTCCTCGAAGACGAAATACGATAGCGGTGACGGCTGGCCGTCCTTCTGGAACGTGCTGCCGAACGCAACGCGAACGCAGGCCGATTACGCGCTCGTCGAACAGCGAACCGAAGTGCACTGCCGAAGCTGCGGCGGCCACCTCGGCCACATCTTTGACGATGGTCCCCCGCCGACGCATTTACGCTACTGCATCGACGGTCTAGCGCTGCGCTTCGTGCCCGGCGCGGCGTAGGACTCGTTGCGCGTTCTCATCACCAACGACGACGGAATCGACTCTCCGGGAATTCTCGCGCTCGTCGCCTCGCTGCAGGACGAGCACAGCCTGGTCGTAGTGGCTCCGTCGGGAAATCGCAGCGGCGTCTCACACGCGATCACCGCGGACGAAGCGATCACCTTGGAGCGGCGCCACGACAACGCCGTACCTTCGTATGCCTGCTCGGGTACCCCAGCTGATTGCGTCTTTCTCGGGGCGACGGAGGTTGCGCCGCGTCCGCAACTGGTGATCAGCGGCATCAATCACGGACCGAATCTGGCAGACGACGTCAACTACTCCGGAACCGTTGCGGGAGCGGTGGAAGCTTCGCTTCTCGGGATTCCGGCGCTCGCCGTCTCGCTGGCATTGGATCACGACGACCCGTTCGGCAGTCGCTACTGGGAGAGCGCGGCCGAGATCGTCCGCCGCTGTATCGCGCAGGCCTACGAGAATTTGCGCGACGCTGCCTGTTACTGGAACTTGAACGTCCCGAACGTTCCGTTGGAGCGCATCGCCGGCATCGCAGTGACGCGGCTGGGACGCAAACGAATCTGTGGCCGCATGGTCGGCCAAGAACACGACGGGGCGACACGATATTACCGCGCCTGGGAATCGCCGTTCGCGACCGACCGCGAAACGCTCGGCACCGACATCGGAGCGGTGCACGCGGGTTATGCCAGCTTGACGCCGCTATTGCTCGACCGTACCGCCGAATCGGGGTTGGAGGCGCTCTCGGTACTCACCGCCCGATAACGGCGCGGCAGCTTTCGTCCCGCGATCTCCGCAACCGGTGCGAGGCGACGCATAAGTTCCGCGAACTGAGCGCAATCGAGCGATTGCGCGCCGTCGGAGAGGGCGTTAGCCGGATCCGGATGCACCTCGATCAGAAGCCCGTGCGCGCCCGCCGCTAGGCTCGCCATTGCGATCGGCGGGACGAGACGCGCGATGCCCATCGCGTGCGACGGATCGACGATCACCGGCAGATGCGTCATCTCTTCGAGCAGCGGAACGACCGATATGTCGAGCAAGTTACGCGTAGCGACGTCGAAGGATCGAACCCCGCGTTCGCAGAGGACGACGCTTTCGTTACCGCCGAGCAGGACGTACTCGGCCGCGAGCAGCCACTCTTGTACCGTGGCGGAGAGTCCTCGCTTAAGCAAGACCGGCATTCGCGTTGCGCCAACTTCGCGAAGCAACGGAAAGTTCTGCATGTTACGCGCACCGATCTGCAACATATCGGCGTATCGCGCGACCTTCTCCACGTCGCGCGGATCCATCACTTCGGTGACGACCGCCAGACCATGCCGATCGCCCGCCGCGCGAAGCATCTGGAGCGCCTTTTCGCCCAAACCTTGAAAAGAATAGGGCGAGGTGCGAGGTTTGTAGGCTCCTCCGCGCAATACGTTGGCGCCCGCCGCTGCGACCGCGCGAGCCGCTTCTTCGATCTGCTCGCTCGACTCGACGCCGCATGGACCCGCGCAGATTGCGATCTCGTCGCCGCCAAACGTCGCACCGCCTCGCAGCCGCACGACGGTGCGCTCGGCCCGCGCGTCGCGACGGACCAGGCGGTACGATTGCGGTACGTTGACGCCTCGCTCCACCTAGCCGCCTTCGACGCGCGCAGAACGCCTCATTCCGTTCCGCTGGGAACCAGCAGCAGGCCGCAGGCGTGGCATTGTATGAATCAGCCCACAATGGAGCACGTTGCCGTTACGGGAGTGGGAGTCGTTTCGCCCATCGGCAGCACAACCGAGTCGTTCTGGCAGCATCTGCTTGAAGGAAAGCGCGCGATCGCGCCGATGCCCGACGCTTCCCGCGTCTCCGGGAACGCACTTTGGGCCGCGGTCGCCGACGACTTCCTGCAGCAAACCTCACTGCCGCAGAGCGCGTTTCGGAACACGGATCGTTTCACGCAGTACGCGATGGTAGCGGCTCAAGAGGCGTTTACGCGCGCGGCGCTCGATCCGCCGCCGAAAACTGCCGTCATCCTCGGAAACACGATGGGCGGTTTTCCGCTCGTCGCCGAGTCGCAGACGCGCTTTCTCGACGACGCGCGCAACGTCACGCCAAAATTGATGGCACTGGTGATTCCGAACATGGCGAGCGCGTTTATTGCGATGCATTGGAAACTACATGGTCCGCAGCTTGCAATCAGCACCGCGTGTGCGTCGTCGCTGGACGCGATCGGATTGGCGGCTGGCATGATCGAACGCGGCGAGATCGAGGCGGCGATCGCCGGCGGCAGCGAAACGCTTCTTAGTCCGCTCGTTTACGAAAGTCTCGTCCGCGCCGGCGCGCTCTCGCGAAACCGCGACGTCGCCCAGGCGTCGCGTCCGTTCGACGTCGATCGCGATGGGTTCGTGATGGGCGACGGCGCAGGTATCCTGGTTCTCGAGCGGGCCGAACGCGCGCAAGCGCGCGGCGCGCACATTTTAGCGCGGATCCGGGGATATGGTTCGGTCGCCGACGCCTATCACATCACCTCGCCCGATCCCTCGGCAACGTACGAAGTCTCCGCGATGCGCGACGCGATCGAGTCCTCCGGCGAGGCCGGCGAGCGATGCCACGTGGTCTACGCTCACGCCACGGGCACGATCGTCGGCGACGCGGCGGAGTCGCGGGCCGTTGACGACGTCTATACCGACGGCCAAGCGATCGTCACGTCAATCAAAGGTCACGTCGGGCATAGCATGGCGAGCGCCGGAGCGATGTCTGCGATCGCGGGAATCGTCGGCATGCACGAAGGCCGGATTCCGGCGACGATGGGAACCCGAAGCGTGGATCCTCGGACGCGCTTCGACCTCGTGACCGAGCGCCCGCGCGCGTGCTCGTACTCGGTCTTTCAGGTCAACGCGTTCGGCTTCGGCGGACAGAACGCATCGCTGATTCTCTCGCGATGATGGCGGCAGGGCGGGTACCAGGTTGTTAGGAAGGTTCAAGCGACGCCGATGAATCTTCTCGTCAAAGGAACGAGCGGACCGCTGACCGGTCAGGTGCAGGTCCCAAACTCGAAGTACCACGCGCACCGCGCGCTAATTCTTGCGTCGCTCGCGCCGGGTACGAGCAGGATTCTCGGTCTCTCCGATGCGCGCCACGTGCAATATACGATGGACGTGCTGCGCGCGCTTGGGACGAAGATTGAAGTCGACGATCAAACGCTGCTCGTCACGGGTGGCCCGTACCACGTGCGGCGCAAGGTCGTCTCGGTCGGCAGCTCGGGATCGACGCTCTACTTCATGATCGGCTTGGCGTCGCTCGCCGACGCGCCGATCGCGCTCAGCGCGCAAAAGTATTTCCGCCGCCGGCCGGTCGGACCGTTGCTCGAAGCGCTCGCACAGATGGGCGTGCGGTTCGAATCGGCGAACGGGTGCCCGCCGATCGCGATCGCGCCGGGCCGCCCGCGGGGCGGGAGGATCGTCATACCCGGAACGCTTTCCCAATGGATCTCGGGCCTTCTGCTCCTCGCTCCATTCGCGAGCGAGCGCACCGTTATCGAAGTCGAAGGCGAACTCAACGAGCGTCCGTACATCGCGCTGACCGCCGAAATGATGCGCGCCTTCGATCTTCACGTGCACATCTCGCCCGACTGGCGCCGTTTCGAAATCGAACCGGGACAGCAAGCCCGTCCCGCAACCGTCGAGCTGCCGCCCGACATCGGATCGGCCGCCTTCGGCATCGCCGTCACCGCGATCCATCCCTCGGACGTGCTCTTTCGCGGCTTGCAAAAGATGCCCGGCGAGCATCCCGACCATCCCGAAGGCGCCTTCATGGAGATCGCGCGCGAAATGGGCGTGCCGATGACCTACGACGAGCGCGAGCGAGCCCTACGCGTGAAGCACGAAGGAGTCGAGTTGCGCGGCGTGCGCGTCGACTGCCGGGACATCCCCGATATGCTGCCGATTCTTTCGACGCTCGGCACTTTCGCAAAGGGCGAGACCGTGCTGGAGAATATTCGACACGTGCGTCTCAAGGAGTCGGACCGCGTCGCCGCGATGCTGCAGCTCAACCGCATGGGCGGACACCTCGAACTGCACGACGATCGTCTCGTCGCTCACGGCGTCTCCCAGCTGCGCGGCGCGCATCTGTCGTCGTTTAACGATCACCGCATCTTGATGTCGCTTGCGGTCGCCGCCTCGCGGGCCGAAGGCCAGAGCACGCTGACCTATCCGCACGCTTATCGGATCTCCTATCCCCGTTTTCTCGAGGCCATGCGCAGCATCGGCGTTCCGATGTCGATCTCCGACGCGCCGTCAAACGGGCGGCGCCCGAGCGCCAAGCCCGCCCGGCAAATGCTCAAGCCGGATCGCGCCGCGCGGCTCACACTCGGCGAGCTTCTACAAAAACACGCAGACGAGATGCCGCGCGAGCTCGCCGTCGTCGAGGCGCGTGATGGGAGCGACGCCACGCTGACGTGGCACGAGCTGCTCGACCGGGTCGAGCGCACCGCAACCCTTCTTCTTGCGCTCGGAGTGCGGCGCGGCGAGCGCGTGGCGTATCAGCTTCCCAACTGCCTCGAGTTCGTGATCGTATCGCTCGCGACGCTGCGCGTCGGCGCGATCTGCTGTCCCCTGATGCCGATCTTCCGCGAGCGCGAGGTGGCGTTCTGCCTGCGTCGCTCCGGGGCGCGCGTACTCTTCGTGCCCGACGAAGCACGCGGCCGCCATCATGCCGGCGAAATTCTCTCGCTGCTGCGAGAAGCGTCAATCTTTGGCCGCGACCTGCCGCTGCGGCTCGAACACGTGATCGTCTCGGCCCACGGGCGCAAGGTGCATCCACTGCCGGCGCCCGACAACGAGAACTCGGTCCAGTGGCTGCGTTTTCAAGAGTCGCTCGATGCGATCGAGGTCGACTCGGCAGCGCTCGATTTGCGCCGCAGCGACGCAACGGCGATCGTACAGCTACTCTTCACGTCCGGAACCTCGGGCGAGCCGAAGGGCGTGCTTCACCGCAACGACGTCCTGATGCGCGCGGCCGCGATGGAGGTCGAGCATTTGGGGCTCGGCGCCGAAGACCGGATATTCGTTCCGTCGCCGCTCGCCCATCAGACCGGCTTCCTGTACGGTATGTGGCTCGCGATCGTGATGGGCGTTCCGCAGATCGTTCAGCCGGTTTGGAACGCATCGCGCGCGCTGCGCGCGCTCAACGACTGGGATGGAACGTTCGTGCAGGCCGCGACACCCTTTTTGGCCGACCTCGTCACGGCCGTCGAGGAGGGCGCGCGCCCACCGGCAGCGCTGCGAATATTTGTCGCGACCGGAGCCGCGGTACCGCGCGGTTTGGCCGAACGCGCGACGCGAATACTCGGCACGGCGGTTTGCGGCGCGTGGGGTACGACTGAATCGTGCCTCGGCTCGCTCTCCGCTCCCCACGACGAGGCTGCCAAGGTCTGGGGAACGGACGGCCGCGCGTTGCGCGGAATCCATCTGCGAATCACCGATTCGCAGGGACGCGTGCTCCCCAACGGCGAGGAAGGGCACTTCGAAGTGCAATCGCCGACGATGTTTGAGGGATATGCCGATCATCCCGAATGGACGGCCGCCGCGTTCACTGCCGACGGTTGGTTCCGTACCGGCGATCTCGGCGTTATGGACGAGTCGGGCTACATTCGCATTACCGGCCGGGTGCGCGACGTCATCAATCGCGGCGGCGAGAAAGTCCCGGTCGCCGAGGTGGAGCAACTGCTGGGCGATCATCCGGCGATTGCGGACATCGCGATCGTCGCGATGCCGGATCCGCGTCTGGGCGAGCGGGCCTGCGCCTTCGTGGTGCTGCGCGAGAGGGCGCGGCTCGACTTCGAGCGGATGCAGCATTATCTCGATGCCTGTCAAGTCGCCAAGCACTACTGGCCCGAGCGTTTGGAAATCGTCGACGAGCTTCCGCGCACGCCGTCGGGCAAGGTACAGAAGTACGTGCTGCGCGAGCGCGCCCGCGAGCTGCGCCCGCACGCTCCCGCCAAAGCGACGATTTCGTGAAACAGCTCGACCGCGGCGCGCAGTTTGACGAGGCGTCGTTCGCTGCGCGCAAGGCCGATATCGCGGCCTACGTTGCCGGACCGGCTGAGGCCTGGGCGCGCCGCATCGAACGCGAGCGGCGCGTTCCAGACGAACTGTGGGAGGAACTGCGAGCGCGCGGCTATCTCTCGCTCGCCGCTCCTGCGCAATACGGCGGAGCCGCGGTTCCGTTCGCGCGTTTTCTCGAGCTGATCGAGCTCTTCTCGATGTCGCACGCCTCAATTCGCATGATCGTTCACGTCGTCAACGGCACCTGGCGCGCGATGGACCGCTTCGCGAATGACGACCAGCGCCGGCGTTTCGTGATCCCATCGATCCGAGGCGAACTCAAAGTTGCGTTCACGCTCACCGAGCCGACCGCAGGCACCGGCGCGGACCTCCGCTCGAGCGTCGTTCGTGAAGGCAACACGTATTACTTGAGCGGCGAGAAGCATCTCATCACGTTCGGGACGATCTGCGACTACTGGCTGCTCTTCGCCCGGCTCGCGGGAACGCGCGGCGCGGACGGGACGGTCGCGCTGCTCGTCGACCGTCACTCACCGGGCGCGACCGTCGTCGAGATGGACGAGTCGATGGGCGTGCGCGGAACGGATCACGCGCGTCTGAGTTTCGATCGAACGCCGGTTCCGGTGGAAAACCGCCTCGGCGACGAAGGCCGTGGGCTGGAGATCGCGCTCGGCGGCTTTTTGGTGCCAAGCCGCATCTCGGTCGCAATGAGCTGCGTTGGATTGGCGCGGCGGGCGCACGAGCTCGCAATCGAGTATGCGCGCAAACGCGAAACCTTTGGGAAGCGGCTCGAGCAGCGTCAGGCGATTCGCTTCATGATCGCCGAGAATGCAACCGAGATCGAAGCGGCGCGTCAGCTCGTGCTATACGCCGCTCGCCGCTGGGAGGCCGGCGGCTCCGACGCGCCCGCGCTCTCCTCGATGTCGAAACTGCAGGCCGTCGAGATGCTCACCCGCGTAACCGATAAAGCACTGCAGATACACGGCGGGATTGGGTTTTGGCAGCCCAACGCGATCGAGCGCGTCTACCGCGATGCGCGCGCGCAACGCTTCGAAGAAGGAACCAATGAGATTCAAAAGACCGTCATCGCGCGCGAGCTGCTCGACGGGACCGCAGGCGAATGACGCGACGTTTTGAGAAGAAGGTCTCGCTCATCACCGGAAGCTCACGCGGGATCGGCCGGGCGCTGGCCTTGACGCTGGCCCGCGAGGGAGCCGAGATCGTCGTGAACTACGTTCGCAATGCCGACCTCGCGGCCGCGACGGTACGCGAGATCGAGGCACTCGGTACGCGCGCGATCGCCGTGCAAGCCGACATGGAGAACGTCGACGAGATCGACCTGCTCTTCGACCGAGTCGCGACCGAGTTCGGGCGTCTCGATCACTTCGTTTCGAATGCCGCGGCCAGCGCCTTCAAGAAGATCGCCAATCTCAAGGCGCACAATCTCGACCGTTCGTTCAACCTCAACGTGCGAGCCTTCGTCCTGGGCGCGCAGCGCGCCGTTAAGCTCATGAAGGACGGCGGCCGGATCGCAGTCCTCTCCAGCTACGGAAGCATCCGCGCCTATCCGACGTACGCCAATCTGGGATCGAACAAGGCGGCGGTCGAGGCCTGGGTGCGCTACATGGCGGTCGAGTTCGCGCCGCTGCGCATCAACGTCAACGCCGTCAACGGCGGGCTGATCGACACCGAATCGTGCGCCTATTTCTACGAACGGGTTGCCGGTATGGCACCGATCGAATCGGTGCTTTCCAAGATTCCGAAGGGGCGGATGGGAACCGCGCAGGAGGTCGCCGAGACGATTGCCTTCCTGCTGGCGCCCGAATCGGAGTACATCACCGGGCAAACGATCGCCGTCGACGGCGGCCTGAGCGTGATCGCGCCACCCTTCTACTCCGACACGTCGCCGCCGCTTTCGCTGACGTAGCAGACCAATGTTCGAGCGCGCGCTCGCGGCCGGTTCGATCGGCGGCCTGCGCCTTCCCAATCGCATCGTCATGGGCTCGATGCATTTGGGCATCGAGTCCAACGGCGACGCGCTGGCCGCATTCTACGCCGAACGCGCGCGAGGCGGAGCCGGCTTAATCGTGACCGGCGGCTCCTGCGTTAACCGCGAAGGCGCGGGCGGTAGAAACTATAGCTTCGTCAACGAACCCGCCGGCGCGCCGTCGCTTCGCCAAGCCGCGGCAGCGGTGCACGCTGCCGGCGGCCTGATCGCGCTGCAGCTCTTTCATGCCGGACGCTACGCGTACGAATCGTCGTTCGGATTGCAGCCGGTCGCGCCGTCCGCGATCGCGTCG
>JBAUMX010000185.1:0-2634 GCA_049578945.1 Candidatus Cybelea sp.
GCTTCGGCGACCGGCAGCAACTTTACGCGCGTGCGGCGGCGCGGAAGGCGCGGCTGAAAACCTCGATTAAAGAACGCTAGCCCATGGAGCGCGCTTATTACGTCACCACGCCGATCTACTACATCAACGGCAATCCGCACATCGGTCACGCCTATACCTCGGTCGTCGCCGACGTGGTTGCGCGCACGGCGCGCACGTTTCGCCCGGCCTTCTTCTTGACCGGAAGCGACGAACACGGGCAAAAAGTAGCCAACGCGGCCGCCGCGGCCGGCAAGACGCCGCAGCAGTGGTGTGACGAGTTGGTCCCGCGCTGGAAAGCGCTCCTGAAAGCCTATCACGTCGAGTACGACGACTTCATTCGAACAACCGAGCCTCGTCATATGGAAATAGTCGAGCGCGTCTTCGAACGGCTGCGAGAAACCGGCGACGTTTATCGCGGCCGATACGAAGGCTGGTACTGCGTCGACGACGAGACTTTTTGGCCGGAAAAAAAGATCGTGGAAGGCCGTTGCCCGACCTGCGGGCGCCCGCTGGAATGGATCTCGGAAGAAGATTGGTTCTTTCGGCTTTCCGCTTACCGCGATCGCCTGATCGAACACTACGAACGCTTTCCGGACTGGGTGCAGCCGCGCGGCGTCTATAACGAGATGATGGCCTTTTTGCGCGACGGGCTCGACGATCTCTCGGTCTCGCGAACGAACTTGGAGTGGGGCGTGCCGATTCCGGACGGCGGCGTGGTCTATGTCTGGCTGGACGCGCTGCTCAACTACATCACGGCGATCGGCTGGGGCAAAGACGAGACGCGTTTTCACGCGTATTGGCCGGCACGGCTTCAGCTGATGGCCAAGGACATTGCGCGCTTTCACACGATCATTTGGCCTGCGATCCTGTGGGCGCTCGGCGAGGCCGCCCCCGATCTCGTCTTCGCGCACGGCTGGATTACGATCGACGGTCAAAAGATGAGCAAGAGCCTTGGCAACACGGTCGATCCCTTTCTGCTCGCCGAACGTTTCGGCGCCGATGCGATTCGCTACTTTCTGTTGCGCGAGGCACCCCTCGGAAGCGACTTCTCGTACTCCGAAGAGAAGATCGCCCAGCGGCGCAACAGCGATCTTGCCAACGACCTCGGCAACCTCTTGCAACGGACGCTAGCGATGTTGGCGCGTTACCGCGACGGCATCGTCCCCGAACGTCCGCCTCAGCCACGCAGTGAGCTCGCGCAGCGTTTCGCGCCGTTGCCGGCGCTCGTACGCGAGCGCATTTTCGCCCTTCGTTTGCGCGAAGCGCTCGAAGAAGTGTGGGAGCTCGTGACCGCGCTCAACCGGACGATCGACGAGCGCAAACCCTGGGAGCTTCAGAAGCGCGGCCAGACGAAAGAGCTCGACGCCGTGCTCTACGATCTTGCCGAAGGGCTGCGCTGGCTGGCGATTCTGTTGAACCCGGTGATGCCGGAGCGGATGGGCGAGATGTGGCAGCAGCTCGGCGCCCCGGGACGAATTGATGAGGATTGGTCGTCGTCGCTGCGCGCGTGGGGAGGCCTGCCGCCACTCACGCAGACCGCGCCGGGTCCATCCCTCTTTCCAAAGCTCGAAGCCGCGCCGCAAGCGTGATCGACACCCACTGTCACGTTCACGATCGAAAGTTCGACGACGATCGCGCCGAAACGATCGCGCGCGCGCGTGCGGCGGGCGTCAACGCAATGCTGACCGTCGGCGAAGATATTGCCGATAGTCGACGCGCGATCGCGACCGCGCAACGCTACGGTCTTACCGCCGCGGTCGGCATCCATCCGCACGAAGCGAAAGACGCTCCCGCCGACATCGCCGGCGCGCTGCGTCCCCTGTTGGACGCGCCGGGCGTCGTTGCGATCGGCGAGACCGGACTCGATTACTATTACGGCCACAGTCCGCGCGAGTCCCAGCAAAACGTACTGCGCGCGCAACTCCGGCTCGCGCGCGAGGCCGGGCTCCCGGTTGTCTTCCACCAGCGCGATGCGTTCGACGATTTCACGGCCATCCTGCGCGAAGAATGGCGAGCGGAGATGCGGGGAGTCGTGCACTGCTTCACCGGGAACGAGCCGCAAGCGCGGGCGCTCGTCGGCGAGTTCGGTCTCTTGCTCGGAATCGGCGGCGTGTTGACCTTTCCGAATGCAGCGGATCTGCGCGACGCAGTCCGCGCAGTCGGTGCCCGCAGCCTCGTGCTCGAAACCGATTGCCCCTATCTCGCACCCGTGCCGATGCGCGGCAAACGCAACGAGCCCGCCTTCGTCACGCATACGGCCGCAAAACTAAGCGACGTGCTGGCTTTGCCGATCGATGATCTGGTGGCGACGACGGACGCGAACGCGCGGCGTCTTTTCCCGTTCTAGGGAGCTTTGCTATGGTGCAGCAGAACCGGCGCTTTTCGGCGCTGCCTTAAACTCGCGCGCACCGGCCCATTCGCGCTCGAGACGTTGGCGCACGGTGCGCGCGATCGCCGCATCGCCGGTGCAGAGGCCCCAATCGGGCATCGCCCATCTGCCATCGGCGTACGTCGCGTTCGCGGATCCGAGCCAGGCCCGATTGCCCGACACCGCGAGCTTGGCCGAATCTCCGCAAATCCGCACGCGGACGCCGTCGCGCGTGAGGTCTGCGA
>JBAUMX010000186.1:0-88740 GCA_049578945.1 Candidatus Cybelea sp.
GCAAAGCGCAGGCGGCGCAGGCGGTAACGCTGGTTCGCCTTACGGCGTGGTTGGCAGCGCCGGCACGTTAGGCGTCGGCGGCGACGGTGGCCCTGGCAATCCGTCGTTCAATAGCCATTGCGGCGGCGGCGGTGGTGGTGGCTACTACGGCGGCGGTGGCGGCGGCGCTTCTGGCGGGAGCATGGGAGGCTTGGGAGGTCGCCGCTTTGGTCGCCGCTTTAGTGGCGGCGGTGGCGGCGGCTCGTCGTTCCGAGCCGAGCGCGACGAACGTCACGCTCACGCAAGGCTATAGCGGCGCGACCAGCGACGGAACCGTTATCATACGCTGGTGAAAGATCGGGGAAGATGGTCCCTGAACGCGAGGTTCGGGTTGACGGTCGATCCCCGCGTTTTGACCCCGACCAGGGGGACGGGGCCGATGCAATCTCCCCAACGTTGCGGCATGGATTGGGATAGGCTGCTGCCTACCCCCATCGCGAGCAAGCCCATGATAGCATACCGGGCCGGAGAGGTGGCAGAGTGGTCGATTGCATAGGTCCTGAAAACCGACAGTGCCCCGGCGCTCGCGGGTCCCCCTCCCGCCCTTTCCGTACTTGACCTTTACCCCCTGATCGTGTACTTACCGTATACTGATTGTATACTTACCGGACTGATAATCAGGGGGACGTAGAGGCACGCTGAGTCACTAAAACCCCTTATTTTATATGACTTTCGCCTGCCGAGTAAAGCCTCATAAGCCCTCCGTCGTAGGTTCAAGTCCTACCCGAGCCAAAACGAATAAGCCAGGTGGTTTCTAATGTCAACGATTCCATGCGATTTCTGCCCTCATCCGGTCGATCGCGGTCAAATGGAGGAGATCGAGATCTCGCACTACGTGCCGGACAGCTCCGGCGAAGATCTCGCATACGCGCGCACGTACTTTTTCGGCCATCCGGATTGCGTGCGCAAGTTCTATCGAACGCTGGTCGATCACAAACTCGACCTCTTCAAGCACATTCCGAGCGCCGGATTGCCGCCCGACGCACCTCGGTGAAGCTTCTGTTTCTTGCGCCCGTAGCGTAGCTGGATAACGCACAGCCCTCCGAAGGCTGGGATCGGGGGTTCGAATCCCTCCGGGCGCGCATCGCGTATGAATGAAGACGAAGCCTTTCTGCGGCGGGCACTCGAGCTAGCGGCGCAGGCCGAGCGCGCGGGCGACGTACCGATCGGCGCGGTGCTCGTTAGCGGCGAGCTCGTGCTCGAGGCCAAGAACGAAAAGGAAGCCCGCCGCGATCCGACCGCACACGCGGAGATCATGTTGCTGCGCGAAGCGGCGCACCGGCTCGGCGCATGGCGGCTCTCCGACGCGACGATCTACGTGACGAAGGAACCCTGCGTTATGTGCGCTGGCGCGATGATCGCGGCACGAATCAAGCGGCTCGTCTACGCGGCGCGCGATCCAAAAGGGGGCGCCGACGGCGGCGCGTTCGACCTGTTGCGGTCACCGAAAACCAACCACCGGCTTGAGGTTATTGCCGGGGTTTTGGAGGCGCAAGCCGGCGAGCAGCTCGCGCGTTTCTTCCGGGAGCGGCGCATGCAATCGTAAGAAGGTATAACCCGGGGGTCGTCCCAACCCACAGCCTCGGAGAGGTGGTCGAGTGGTTGAAGGCACCCGCCTCGAAAGCGGGCGAACGTGTTGAGCGTTTCGTGAGTTCGAATCTCACCCTCTCCGCCATCTTCGCTCGCGTCGGAAGCCCCTCTATACCACGTAGCGCACTCGCTGCGGTTCAATTCGCAGTCGCAAGAGCTGAGTTTAACTTGCTGCGAGTTAGATGCAGCGCGTTACGCGGCGAGGGGGAGTTTTACGGTGAAGCGGGAGCCGCGCGGGCTGCTCTCGAGCGATATCGAGCCGCGCGCGCGTTCGACCGCGCGCTTGACGATCGCCAGACCGAGGCCCGAGCCGGGCACGTCGCGCTGCGCGCCGCGATAGAAGCGGTCGAAGACGCGCGTAGCGTCGGTCGACGGTATTCCCGGGCCGTGATCCGCGACTTCGATGACCGCCGTCGAGTCGCGGGCCGCTACGCGCACTTCGATCTCACCTTCGCCGTACTTCACGGCGTTGTCGGTCAAGTTGGTGACGACGTAGCCGAGCTCGGTCGGATCGATCGCTGCGAGAATTCCAGAGGGCGTCGTGAGCGCGAATTGGCGGTCGGGATGCGCGTCGGCGATGGGCGCGACCAGATCGGCGACGAGCGTTCCGACGTCAATGGCCGCGACCGAAGCCGTCGCTTCGGGGCCCTCCCAACGCTCGAGTAAGATCAGTTTGTCGATCAGCGAGCCCATGATACGGCTCTGATCGTTCATCGTGTCGAGGATGTGTTCGCGATCGCCGGGGCTCTCGAAACCACCGCGCCGAAGGATTGCGATGAAGCCCTGCACGACGGTGAGCGGCGTTCGCAGTTGATGGCCGGCGTCGGCAATGAACTGCCGCATCGAAGCGTTCGCGCGATCGCGCCCCGCGAAGGCGCGCTCCATCTGCTCGATCGCGCCGTTGTACGCAACCGCTAACGCTCCGAGCTCGTGCCGTTCGTCGGCCGCGATCATTTTCGGTGTGAGGTCGCCCGAAGCGAAGCGCTGCAGTGCCGCCGTTACGTCGTCGAGCGGACGGACGACTTGTCGTGTCAGGACGCGCGCGATGAGAATTCCGCAGGCGATCGCAACGATCAACGCAATCGCCAAGGGCAGAATAAAAGCGCGCACCGTCGCGACGAGCGTCGCGTCGTTACTTTTGACGATAATGTAAAGATTTCCGACGTGGGCGAAGAGCGACTGGAGTCCGAAGGCCGTCGCGAGCCCGAGCACGACTCGCGCGAGTGGGCCGGAGGCGCGCGGATCCCCGGAAAGATCGCCGCGAACGTGCTCGGTCACGGTGGGCCGGGCGTCGGTTCGATGCAGGCGGTAAACGGTCACGCGGTTATTGGCGTCTAGAAAAACGATCTCGCTGCCGGTGCCTAGCAGAAGGGAAGCGGCAAAGGCGCCCCCGGCGCGCGCATCGGAGATCGGCTTGTGCGCGAGCGCCCCTTCGAGCTGCGCCATCGTCCCGCTTAACTCGTTCGAGAGCGCGCGGATGTAGAAGCCGAAGGCGAGCAGCGCACCGACGACGAGCACCGCAACCAGCACGAGCGAGATCTCGACGGCGGCAAGGCTTTGAATTCGGCGTGCGAGTCGAGTCGTCAAGGGTTTGTCGCTCGTAAGGAGTAGCCGGCGCCGCGCAACGTCTGAATCAATTTGACGGGTTCTCCGCTGTCAATCTTTGCGCGCAGGAACGAGACGAACGTCTCGACGGTGTTCGGGATCACGTCGCGATCGATGCCCCACACTAGATCGAGAAGCTCGGAGCGCGTCAGAACCTCTTCGGCGTGCTCGGCGAAGACGCGCAATAGGTCGAACTCACGAGGAGTTAGCTCGATGCGGCGGTTCCCACGATAGACGGTTCGGCTGGACGCGTCGAGCGTGAGGTCGGCGTAGGTAAGCGTCTCGTGTTCTTCGATTCGCGGCCGCCGTAGCAACGTCCGAAGGCGCGCGACGAGCTCCTCGATGTCGAATGGCTTGCCGACGTAGTCATCCGCGCCGGCCGAGAAGCCGGCGAGCTTCTCCGCGATCTCGGTCCGCGCGGTAAGCATAACGACCGGAGCGGTCGTCAAGCGCCGAATCTCGGGCAGAAGCGTGAGGCCGTCTCTGCCGGGTAACATAACGTCTAACACGATGACATCAGGAGACCACGCTTGGAGCAGGGCGAATGCGGCCGAGCCCTCGGTGACGCTGCGAACCGAGAAGCCCGCTTGCTCCAGTCCATATTCGAGCAATTCCCGCAAGGCCCGCTCGTCGTCCACGACGAGCACCCTTGCCGATTCGCCGGCCGAAGCCATTCTCAGACTCGCTCCAGGATCACGCACCCCTGCTTTAGTTACAATCGGACCAACGATGAGACTCAGCCGCCGGCCCTCGCGACGACTCTTCTGTGCCGTCTTCGCGATTCTAGCCGCGAGCGGCTGCGGAGGACGTCGTACGCCCCCAGCCGCCCAAACTCCCTATGTCGACTCGAGCGTTACGAGCTTTGGCTCAATCGAGCCCGCACGACGGTTGGCCGGCGTCGTGGCCCCATACCAAAACGTCGCGATCCAGAGCACCCTTGCAGAGGCCGCCGACACCGTTTACGTTCGCGAAGGTGACGTGGTGCGAGCCGGCCAGCTGCTGGCTCAGCTCGACACGTCCGATCTGAAGGCCCAACTGCAATCCGATCTTGCCACCGCCAACAGCAACCACGCCAGCACCGTGCACACGACCTTTCAAGGTTCGCTCACGATCGAGCAAGGGGTGGATACACTTCGGACCGATCAGGCCGCGGTGCAACAGGCGCAGCAGACACTAAAGAACGACCAAGCCAATCTCGGCCGCGATCAGAATCTGCTCGCGCAGGGCTATATCTCGCAACAGTCGGTCGACGCGCAAGAGACGCTCGTCAAGAACGATCAACAAGCGCTGAACACCGTGAACGCGAACTTGGCGTCGGCTCGTTCGACGGTTGCCGCCAATGGAACGCTTTCGGGAGCGGGTCTGCAGTCGTCGGCCGTGCAGCAGTCGGCCGCGCAAGAGCAAGTGGCGATCTCTCAGGCGGATCAGGTGCGCGTACAGATCGCTAAGGCCGCGATCGTTTCGCCGATCAACGGGGTGGTCGTAAACCGAAATATCAACCCGGGCGAGTATCCCGGCAATCGAGAGATCTTCACGCTCCAACAAGTCGACCCGATCTACGCCGTGCTTCACGCTTCGAGCGAAGAGATCGCGCGCATCATCAATGGCTCTCCGGCCACGGTCACCGCGCCCGATCTGGTAAACAACGGACGGTTTAACGGTCGCGTCGTCGGCGTCCTCAATCAGATCAACCCAGGCTCGACGGACTTTCAGGTGAAGGTGCTGCTCTCGAATCCCGGCCAGCGATTACGTCCCGGCATGGTCGTTCAAGGCGCGATCGCGGCGATTCCGATCAGGGGCATTCGGGTCCCGGTCACGGCCTTTACCGACGACAACCACGACGCGGTGATGGTAATTCAGCCCGATAATACGATCAAAACCGCAAAGGTCGCGGAACTCGGGAGTGACGGCACGACGTCGGTGGTTGCCGGCGTTTCCGCCGGGACTCGCCTCGTCAGCAACGGCCAAATGAGTCTAGGCGACGGCGAAAAGGTCTCCTACCGGCAATGAACTTTAGCCTGACCCGGCTGTTCATCGATCGGCCGACGCTGGTTTTCGTGATCGTCGCGCTGATGATGTTCGCCGGTATCCTCTCGGCGGCTACGATCGTGAAGGAGCTCTACCCCAACGTCAGCCAGCCGACCGTGACCATCTCGGTCCAGTTCAACGGCGCGTCGGTAGCCGAGATGCGCGATAACATCGTCCAGCCCATCGAGCAGAACTTGGCAGGGACGCCCGATCTACAAACCTTCAACTCGGTCGTTCAGCAAGGGCAGGCGACGATCACCGGTATTTTTGACATAACGTCCGATACGGCGACCGACCTCGCGCTGACCAATAAGGCCATTCA
Organism: Candidatus Cybelea sp.; assembly: GCA_049578945.1. Classification (GTDB taxonomy): domain Bacteria; phylum Vulcanimicrobiota; class Vulcanimicrobiia; order Vulcanimicrobiales; family Vulcanimicrobiaceae; genus Cybelea. The sequence goes on from JBAUMX010000186.1 coordinate 5,585, forward strand.
GGCCGCCGAGAAGTACCTGCCGACGAACATCAGCCCGCCAACGGTCAATCTTCGCGACCCATCCCAGTCCAACGTCGTCACCCTCGCGCTCTTTTCGCGGAAGCTTTCGCTTTCGCGCCTTGCGCTCTACGCCGTCAACGTCATCGCACCGCAGTTCGAGCAAATTCCCGGCGTTTCGTTCGTCAACGTGGGCGGCGTCGTCACGCCCGCGTATGAAGTTGTCGTCGATCCGAACCGGCTTGCGGCCGCGAACCTTACCATCAACGACGTCATCAACACGCTGACGGCCGACAATCAGCGCGTCCCGGGCGGCTTTGCCTACGAGCCCAACCGCCAGACCACCATCGACGTGCGGGGAGACATCCAGAACCTCGACTCGGTGCGTAATTTGGCGATCATCCCGACCGGCAACACGGCCGCGAGCGTGAACTCCACCGGCGCGCAGGTCGAAAACATGGGCGGCGGGATGTCGGCGTTGCCCGGGGTCGTCAACCCGTGGAGCGCCAGCAACGCGGTCGTGCACGTTGGGGACGTCGCCACCGTTACGGAGAGCTACGAGCCGGCACTGCAATCCGCGCACATCAACGGGCGCCCGGGCCTCTTCCTACAGGTGCAAAAATCGTCCGCGGCCAGCGAGGTCGACGCTTCCAACAACGCGCTGCGAGCGCTTCCACAGATCGAGAAACAATTCCCGGAGATCAGCTTCCACGTCATCAACGTGCAGTCCAGGTTCACCGAGCAGCAGATCGTCATCGTCATGCGGACTTTAGCGCTCGCGGTCCTCTGTACGTGCGTCGCGATGCTTTTCTTCCTACGTTCGTGGCGAAGCGCGATCGTCGTCTGCGTCTCGATCCCCACGTCGCTTGCCATCGCCATTACGGCGATGAACCTCCTGCACCTGACAATCGACACGATTTCATTGCTTGGGATGTCGCTGGTCATCGGAATACTCGTCGACGACTCGACCGTGGTTCTCGAAAACATCGAGCGTCATTTTAGAGAGCTCAAGCAGCCTCCCAAGGAAGCGGCGGTGCGCGGGCGCGAGGAGATTGGCGCCGCCGCCGTCGTCATTACGTTGGTAGACGTGGTCGTTTTCTTTCCGATTGCGTTCATTCAAGGACAGGTGGGGCGCCAGATCGCCGAGTTTGCGATCGTCGTCGTCATATCGACCCTCACGTCGCTCTTTGTCTCGTTTACAATTACGCCGACGCTGGCGGGGCTGTGGGCGCTGCGTTCGGAGTGGAAGCCTTGGCGCGCCGTCGATTGGTTCGGCGAGAAGTTCGATCGAACGCGCAGCTGGTACACCGACCGCATCTTGCCCTGGAGTTTCGCGCATGGCCGGCTGGTCGCGCTCTTCTGCGCCGGCACGTTCGGACTCGCGCTCGCGCTCGTGGGGCTCGGTGCCGTCGGCGAAGAGTTTATTCCACCCGTCGACCGCGGCGAGATTTACATCCAGCTCATGTATCCCATCGGCACCCCGCTCTCGACCGTCGAAAAGGGCACGTTCGCACTCGAACGCAAGGTGCTCGATACGCCCGACGCGGTTGCGATCACGACCGTCGCGGGTGCCTACGCGGCTTCGTTCGGCGGATTCGTAAGCCAAAACAACGTCGGCCAGGTGCACCTCTGGTTGAAAGACGACCGCAAGCACTCGACCGGCTATTGGGTTACGCAGGTAACGCAAATCGCGCAGAAAACGCTGCCCCGCAGCGTACAAGCGGTGGTCGTGCCGGCGACCTCGACACAGGGCGGTAACGCGCAGCCCGTCGATCTGCTAGTCACCGATCTTACCGGCGGCGACCCTACGTCGTACGCGCAGAAAGTGGAGACTCTGCTGCAGCACGTTCCTGGGGCGACGAGCGTCAACAGCACGGGAAGCCAGCTGGCACCAGAGATAGACATTCAATTTGACCGCAACAAGGCACAGGCGCTCGGCGTCGACCTCGGCCAGGCCGCGCAGGCCGCAGGTGCGGCGTTCGGCGGGAACCTCGCCACACAGTTCGAGACGACCGCCGGGCTAGAGCAGGTGCAGGTGATTTACCCCCAGGCTGACAGGGCGAGCATCGAGCAACTCAAGTCCGTGGCGATTCGGTCGTCAACCGGCGGCATCGTCTACCTCGGCGACGTCGCGCGGTTCGTCTCGACGCCCACCCCGCCGCTGGTAACGCGAACCGACCGCCGCAACGTCGTTCACGTCAACGCAAACTACGCGCCGAACTCCTCGCTGTCGGCAGTCGAGAACGGCCTGATGAAGCGAATACCGTCGCTGCATCTCCCGCCCAACGTCGTCGTGCGCCCCGCGCCGCTTGGACAACAGGACTTCATGCATCAGACGCTCGTGGGTATGGGGCTCGCGATGATCGTTTCCGTCATCCTCGTCTACCTGCTGATGGTTGCGCTGTATAATAGTTACGTCTCCCCATTCATCATCTTATTTTCCGTCCCGGTCGCAGCGATCGGAGCAATCGGCGCCCTCTTCCTGACGCATCGAACGCTTAACCTCTTCTCGCTCATCGGGACGATATTGCTGATCGGCATTGCATCCAAGAACGGCATCCTGTTGGTTGACTATGCGAACACGTTGCGATCTCGCGGCTTGGATAAACTCTCGGCGATCAAGGAAAGCGCTCAGACCCGATTCCGTCCGATCATCATGACGAGCTTCTCGGTAATGGCCGGCAACCTGCCGCTCGCGCTCGCGCTCGACCCCGGCTCGGCATCGCGCTCGAGTTTGGGTATCGTAGTAATCGGCGGCGTCTTCAGCTCGCTGGTGCTCACGCTGCTGCTCATTCCCAACGTCTATATGTGGGTGGCTCCCAAGGATCATCCATCACCCAACGGTGCGGCGCACCCCGGCCCGGAGGAGTTGTCACTGCAAACGGAGCCGGTTCGGGAAGCGCTACCCGCGTAGCAACCGCTAGGGCGAAGTCGTCGGGACGGGCGTTCCGGCTAAGCGCGGGTCGGGCGCCTCGGTTGGGAACGTAATGTCGCTAAAAGTAACGTCAGCGATGATCTTATAGGTGACGAATGCAACGTGCATGGTTTCAGTAAAGGTTCCGTGCACGATGACCCAGTGGCCTTGGAGGAGCGAATAGTCCAGCGAGATGACCTCGTCGTTTCCCCCGGCGACGCGCATTTCTATATGCGACGGAAGCTGCGACGAAGCGTCCTCGGCGATCTCGGCTGGGTAGAGCCCTTGCTGAACCCGCACCGTGGGTTCGATCAAGAGGTGGACCGCCGCGTCGGTCGAGTCGCTTGCGTAACGGGCAGCCCAATAACTGAAGTAGGGAACGACGACGTTGACGCTTGGATCGGGCGGCGGGATCGGAACAAAGAAGGCTCCCCCGCGTTCGAGCATGATGTCGACGCGCTTGAGGTTGGCAAAGTAACTAAACTTGAAGTTCGAGAGCGGGTCGAAGATCGGGATTATCGGAAATGCCTGCCCTACACGTTGTCCTCCATTCGGCAGGTCCTTCATGACCGCGAGGTTGTCGCTGACGCGCACCATTACCGCGCGATCGATGTCCTGCGCTCGCCCCAGCGTCGGCGCACTGACGTGGGTGTGCTCCACGTAGGTCATGTAGAGCGGCGCGTTGGCTTGATAGAACTCGCTGGTCCGGTTGATCAGCATGGCAAAGGCGAGGTCTGCGGTCATCATTCCGCTATCTGACTTCGCCGGCGGGAACGAAAGTACCGGTCCGTTAACTCCCGCTTGAAATGACGGTCGAAGTAAACGAACCGCTATCTGCGCGAGTGGTCGAGCTGCGCAGAGCAATTCACCGCCGGCCGGAGCTCGGTTTCGACGAGCACGAGACGGCCGCGCTGGTCGAGCGGGAGCTTGACACGTTGGGGATCGCGCACCGGCGCGTGGCGAAGACTGGAGTCGTCTCACGCATTGATGGAAGCGTGCCGGGGCGCGTGGCGGCGCTCCGAGCCGATATGGACGCGCTGCCGGTCGGGGAAAGAAGCGGGCTTCCGTTCGCGTCGGAAATCGAAGGAAGAATGCACGCCTGCGGGCACGATGCACACACTGCGATGCTGCTCGGTGCGGCGCACGTGCTCGTTGGGATGAAAAAGCAGCTGCGCGGCAGCGTCGTGCTGCTCTTTCAGCCGGCCGAAGAGGGTCCCGGCGGAGCGCTGCCGATGATCGAGGAGGGCGTTCTTGAGGATCCCCGCGTCGATGCAATCGCAATGCTGCACGTCGATTCGCATTTGAACGTCGGCTCGTTAGGAATCACGCCGGGCATGGTCAGCGCGTCGGCCGACGAGCTTTACCTCACGGTTCGAGGGAGCGGCGGGCATGGCGCGTATCCGCACACCGCCATCGACGCGATTCCGGCCTCCGCGGCGATCGTTCTCGCCTTGCAGAACGTTGTCGCGCGGGAAACCGATCCGCTGGATAGCGCGGTCGTGACGGTTGGAACGATCGCAGGCGGCTACCGTAACAACATCATTGCCGATGTGGTCGAGATGAGCGCAACGCTGCGCGCGCGTGACCCGGCCGTCCGCGACGAGCTGGAGGCGCGCGTTCGGCGAATCGTCGACGGCGTCGCCGCAGCATATAATGTCCGCGCCGACGTGCGGGTCGTACGGGGCTACCCGTCGGTCCGCAACGACGCGAAGCTGGCGCGAGATTTCGCGCGCTACATACAGGCTCGCACGCCAATTCGGGTCGAGGAGTCATCGCCGACAATGGGTGCTGAAGATTTTGCATACTTTGCCGAGCGCGTGCCGGGAGTTTTGATTCGACTTGGCGTTCGCAGCGATTCGTCTGGGGCGATCCATCCCGGACATAGCGCGCTCTTTCGTATTGATGAAGCTGCCTTGCCGCTGGGCGTGCAAACGCTCGTGCTTTTTGCGACCGCGCTCGCCGGCGGTGAAATAGGTTTATAACTATTCACATGCTTTGTGGATAGCATCGCAGAGGATAGCGCGGCGCAACGCGCAGAATAATCGGATACATGATCGTCGGCGATGATGCAATCGTGCGGGGGCTGCGATCGCACGACGCGAGTCTCGACCTGGATTGTTCGGCAGAAGAAGCCTTCGCTTTGCTGTGTGCGGTTGAAAAGTGGCCCGTCTGGCTCTCTTTTCTGCGCAGCGTGCGTAGGACGAATCCGGCCGGGCAGCTCGGCGTCGGCAGCGAGATCGCGATTCGATCGTGGCTGCCGGGCGATGAAGAAGAGCTCTACGAAGTCGATGGTTTGATTACGAACCATCGGCTCGCTTTAGTCGGCGCCTATTCTTTACGGCGCCGCTTGGAGTTTCGGATCGAAAATCGGACCTCGTGCTCGAAGCTCCACGCTCGCCTCGCCTATCCCGCCTATCACGGCCGATTGGGCAGCGTGCTCGACCGCTGGAAACACGGGCGCCGGGTCGCGAACGCCTTGGACGACTCGCTGCTCCACTTCAAGGGCCTGGTCGAGTACAAGCGCGATGAGCCGATCCTGGCCGACTTCTAGGCCTTGCTAGCAGTCATTGACCAGGACTGCTAACGCGGGCTATACTTTCATCCATGCCGCTCTATGATTATGCCTGCAGCAAGTGCGGGCGAGTACGCGAAGTCCGGCACGGTTTCGGAGAGACCTTCAACGAGCCGTGCGAGGCTTGTGGAGGGGCCCTGCGGCGGGTCTTTAACCCGGCGCCGGTGCTCTTTAAAGGGTCGGGCTTCTACGTAACGGATTCGCGCCGGCCGGCGGCCTCAGGAAAGGCTGAAAAGTCCAAAGAGGGTGCCGACTCGAGCGGACCGGCTAAAGCCGACGCCGCGGCCTCGAGCGAACCAAAGAGCGCTTCCAAGAGCTCCGACTCGGCCGCCTAGGCCGAGCGTAAGGCCTCCAGCGAGGCGAGAAAGCCGGGAAAGCTCACGTCCAGGCTTTCGTCGCTATCGATCGCAATCGGTCCCGCTGCACAGCCCAGCACCGCTGCAGCCATCGCGGTCCGGTGGTCGTGCGAAGTCTCGACAATCGAGTGACGGCTCTGCGGCGTGCCGCCTACGATTCGCAGGACTCCGCGCTCGTAGCTCGTCTCCGAGCCGACCGCGGTAAGCAGCCGTTCGATCGCCGCGATCCGGTCGGACTCTTTCGTGCGGAGCTCGGCAATGCCGGCAATGGTGGTCGTGCCCGAGGCAAACGCGGCGGCAATCGCGACCAACGGGATTTCGTCGATCGCTCGCAGTGCTAGGTCCGCTCCCAAAGCCGTCGCGCTAAGTGGGCGGTACTTCACCTCCACGTCCGCCAGCGGCTCGCCGCACCGGCTGCGCGGGTTTCGCAACTCGATCGCCGCTCCCATCGCCCGGAGAGCGTCGAGCAAGCCGATTCGCGTCAGATTCACGCCGACGTCGCGCACGACGAGCGCGCTGCCCGGCGTAGTAGCCGCGGCGGTGATAAAGAATGCCGCGGCGGAGAAGTCGCCGGCGATCTCGACAGGCCTCGATACGAGCGACCCGCGGGTGAGCCGCACGGAGCGTTCGGTCCACTCAATATCGGCGCCGAGGTAGCCGAGCAGCCGTTCCGTGTGATCGCGCGAACCGCGGTCTCCCGTGATGCTGACCGGGACACCCGCAAAAAGACCGGCAAACAGCAACGCCGACTTCACCTGCGCCGACGGCGAAAGGAGTATGAAGTCGCGCGTCTCAACGGCCGATCGCCCCCGAAGCTCCAGCGGAAGATGACCTTCGGCGGTTTCGATCCGCGCGCCAAAGGCGCGCAACTGCGCCGCGACCGGCTCCATTGGCCGGCGCCGCAGCGAGGCGTCCCCGTCGAAGCGAGCGCGCACGCCGGTGCCCGCGCAGGCGCCTAGAAGCATCCTGACCGTTGACCCCGAGTTCATGCAGTCGATCGTAGCCGCGGGCGAGCGCAGAGGCGATCCGCTTACGATCGCGTCGCTCTCGTCGGTGCGAATCTGCGTTCCGAGCGCGTTTAGTGCCTCGCGGGTAGCTCGGACGTCGCGTCCCGGGTTCAGATGTGCGACACGCAATGGCTCGCGGCAATAGGCGCCCGCGATCAGTGCGCGGTGCGAGATCGACTTGTCGCCGGGAACGTAAGCTGAGCCGCGCAGCGGGCCCGGATGAAAAGTTACCACCTTGCCGGCCATAGACACCTGATTTCAGACAAGGAGTCCATCATCATTTCGTAGGATGCAGCGCGAAGTATTTCGTTGTACGGCGGCTGCTTTTCCACACGAAAGGAACCGATGAATAAAGTAGATTTGGTGCGCTCGGCGATCGATCGCCTGGAGATCTCGCGCAAGGATGCCATCATCCTCGTCGATGGCGTCTTCGATGATATTCAATCCGCGGTGGTCGCGGGCGAGGCGGTAAAAATTCCGGGCTTCGGACAGTTTAAAGTCCGCGATCGCGCAGCCAGAATGGCGCGCAATCCGGCGACGGGCGAACAGGTCAAAGTCCCTGCCAAGCGCGTCTTCAAGTTCCTGGCGGCGAAGGCGCTGAAGGAAGCCGTGATGTCCAAGCGTGGGAGCCGCGGTGGAACCGCGCGCAAGAAGGCTGGAGCGAAAGCCCCCGCGCGCAAGGCGCCGGCTCGAAAGACGAGTAGCCGGAAGAAGCGCTGACAACAGGGCCTCGTTCTCCTTCGCGAGAGCCTTTCCGCGGCACCTAGTGCCGACGGTACCGTGATCCTCGAGGACGGCGAGTTCGGGCGCGTTCGGAGTTGCGCTGGGCTCAAGTGACCGCGTTTGCTGTCATTCTACTCGATGCGGACCAATCGCGAACGGAGTATGAGGCTCGAACGCCAATAGTACGGCGTTCTTCCCTACTAGGAGGTATGATGCAACGCTTTTCCCTTGCTCTCTCGACGCTTGCCACGCTGCTTCTCTCCGCTGCATGTAGCGGGGGTAGCGCAACGACGCCGAGCACCGGCGTCGGCGGTGGAAACGCCATAAATACGAGCGTTCTAGCTACCGATCAAACGAGGCCGCGTTTTCTGCGTTTGTTACGCACGCCGGCTCATCCACCGCCGCATCGGCATACTATAACCGCCGCGCAGCGCGCGCGGTCACGCGCGGGCGGTTGGCAAGAAGTCACAAGCGCTCCTGCGTGGCCCAACGGTCCGCAGACCGAGATGCTGATGACCGACGGAACGGTCATGGTCTTCGACTCCTGCAGTTCGACCATATTTCGATTGACGCCGGACAAGAGCGGTAACTATCTCACCGGAAAATGGTCGTCGGTGCCGTCATTGCCGGCCAACTACGCGCCGCTCTACTTCGCTTCTGCCATCCTCCCAGACGGCAAGCTGATCATGAACGGCGGCGAGTATCAGGCCTGCGTCGGTCAGGAGCAGACCAACGGCGCAATCTACGATCCGATTGCTAACAGCTGGACGTCCGTAACCCCGCCAACCGGATGGAGCCGGCTCGGCGACGGGCAGAGCGCGGTGTTGCCCAACGGCACGTATATGCTGGGGAATTGCTGCACCAACACGCAAGCTCTGCTCAACGAATCCGCGATGACGTGGACCATCATCGGAAACGGCAAGCAGGACGCGAACAGCGAAGAGGGCTGGACGCTTCTCAAAAACGGGACGCTGCTCGAGGTGAACGTCCTCGACCCTCCGGACGCGCAGGCTTACAGTCCGAAGGCGAATGCATGGGGAGCGGCAGGCCAGGTTCCGGTCAATCTGATTAGCGGCTCGGAGATCGGTCCGCAGACGCTGCGTCCGGACGGGACGGTCTGGGTCGCCGGGGCCTCGGGAAATAGCGCAATCTATAACAGCAGCAGCGGCGCCTGGACGCAGGGACCGACGTTCCCCGTCGTTGCAAGCGAACAGCTCGACGTTGCCGACGGTCCATCCACCGTCTTGACAAACGGCCAGGTTATGATTCCGGCGAGCCCGGGTCTGTACAACGCGCCGGCCTACTTCTACATCTTCAACGGTAAGAAGCTCAAGAGCATCGCGGCGCCGCCGGACGCCCCGAACGACTCCTCATACAACATTCGGCTCCTGATGCTGCCAACCGGACAGGTCATGGAGGATGACGGATCGCCGGACATCGAGATCTATACCGGCGGTCGACCCGAGAGCGGGATCGGTCCGATAATCTCGTCGGTGCCTACGACGCTAACCCATGGCAACACGTACACGATCAGCGGAAAGCGCTTCAACGGCGCCACACAGGACAACATGTACGGCGACGACGTTCAGCAGGCCTCGAACTATCCGCTCCTGCGGATCACCAACGGCTCGACCGGCCACGTCTTCTATTGCCGCACGCACAACTTTAGCTACATGGGCGTCGCCACAGGACGGAAGAACGTCTCGACCCAGTTCGACGTACCCTCGAAAATCGAAACGGGTGCGAGCAGCTTAGAGGTGGTGACGAACGGAATCGCGTCGGCGCCGGTGAGCGTAACGATCCAGTGATGCGAGCGTGCCGAGGGGCGGGTGCCCTCGGCGCGGTCTAGTCGTCCGGCTCTACGGACGGCAGCCTAAAGAAGTAGCTCGGCGGGTACTTCGCCGAAATCGGTGTGAACGGCATCGGCTGTTTATTAAAGTCGAAGCAATCGAAGAGGTCGTCCGAACGCTCGTCGGTCGTTCCCAACGAGCCAAGACCGAATATCTTTTCGGTAAATTTTAGGATGCTGCCGAACTCGTGCGGCGTGTGGGAGACGTAGTGGACTCGCGCATACGGCGATATGACGATCAAAGGCACCCGGAAGCCTAGTTCGTAGGAGTTAAAGATCTGCGGTGTGACGTGATCGTACCAGCCTCCCCAGTCGTCCCAGGTGACGAAGATCGCGGTCGTGTTCCAATATTGCGATTGGCCGATCGCATTGACGACGGACGCGACCCAAGATGGGCCCGAGCCGTTGTTGTCTTTGGGGTGATCCGACGCGGCCTTGGTTGGGGTCACCCAGACGACGTCGGCAAGCCGATGCTCGGCGATATCGGTGAGGACCCCAGACGAAGGCACGATGACGTCCGCATTATACTCGGTTTGGTTCGACCAGATAGAGTGAATCGCATCGACGGCGTTCCAGAGTCCGGGACCTTGCGTGGCTTGATAGTAGCGCCAGCTCAATCCGGCTCGATCGAGCTCGTTCATCAATGCCTTGCGCTTAAAGCAAGGGAAGGCTCTTAGCGCTTCGGGTTCGCCTCCTTGCGTGTTGATAACGGCAACGAGCGAACCGGCGGGCGAATCGCAGCCACCCGTCAACTTCGCGTCCGGCGTTAGCGGATTGGACGCCGCACGATCGGTGGAGCCGTTGTTGATCGTCGAGGTGCCGCTAATGAGGTACTGATGCGCGGGGAAACTCGGGCCTTGGTTCGTTTGGAACATCTCGTCCGCAAACGTATAGGCCTCTGCCATGGTGTAATATGGCGCGACCTCGCTTTTGGGGACGTATCCGTAGGCTGCGTTGACCGGGCACGTTCCGCGGCACGTATCGAGATCGAAGCCGTTCATCGCTCCGTTGTTGTATTCGGCCAACCAGCTGGCGTGGACGTGGCCGATATTATATGGGGCAGTCAGCGAGATCCGCTGCAGCGGGACCTCTTGTCCTTGTGAGTTGAGCCCGTAGGATTGCGTGTTGGCGCCGCGCAGAAACTGGAAGAGGTTGTCGACGCTGCGGTTCTCTTGGATGATGATCACGACGTGCTGAATCTTCGACGAAGGAGCAGCACTCCGAACGAGCGATTGCGCCGCCCCCGTCGCGACTGGCATGCTTCCTACCGAAGCGCTCTGCGCGCAGCCCGAAAGCATCGCGATGAGGATGAGGCCGATGAAACCCGGACTCTTCATGGTAGACGTACTCCTAGTCGTTCGGCTCCACTGAGGGCAGGTGGAAGAAGTAGCTGGCTGGATATTTCGTCTTCACGCGTTTGAAGGCTTTTGGGGGTTTCGAGAAATCGAAACAGTCGGAGAGATCGTCGGCGCGCTGATCGGTCGTGCCCAGCGACGGCAAGCCAAAGGTCTCCTCGGTGAACTTCAGTATGCTGCCGAACTCATGCTGGGCATGAGATACGTAGTCCTCTTTTGCGTACGGCGAGACCACGATCAGCGGTACCCGGAAGCCCAACTCAAACGAGTTGTAGATGGTCGGCGGAACGTGGTCGTAGAAGCCGCCCCAGTCATCCCAAGTAATGAAGATGGCCGTGTTGTGCCAGTATTGGCTATTTCCGATCGCATTTACGACTGAACCGACCCACGAAGGCCCGGAGCCATTGTTGACTTTGGGATGGTCGGAAGCGGCTTGGGTCGGTGTCACCCAGACCACGTTCGCCAGCCGGCCGTTGCCGATGTCGTTGAGGACTAGCGAGGGGGGCGCGATAACGTTGGCCGCCATCTCGTACGGGTCGGACCAAATCGAGTAGATTGCATCCACGGCGTTAAAGAGCCCGGCCCCCTGGTTGGCTTGATAGTATTTCCAAGAGACTCCGGCGTCGTCCAGCTCGTTCATGAGCGACCGGCGCTGGAAGCATGGAAACGTTTTGAGTGCCGCAGGCTCTTTGCCTTGCGGGGTGATGACGCCGACGAGCGTGCCGCGCGGGGAGTCGCAACCACCTACCAGCTTGCCGCTCGAATCTTCGGGGTTGTTCGAGGCCTTGTTCGGAGAGCCGTCGCTCACCGTCGATGTGCCGCTCACGAGGTACTGGTGCGAAGGGAAGCTCGGCCCTTCGTCGGTCTCGTACATGTTGTCGGCGAACGTGAAGCTCTGCGCCAGCGAGTAGTATGGCTGGACTTGACTTTGAGGAACGTAGGAGAACGCAGCATTCCGCGGGCAGCTTCCCTTGCACGTTTCATTCTCGAAGCCGTTCATCCGGCCGTCGTTGTACTCGGTCGTCCAGGCCTCGTGCGTGTGAGCTAGGTCGAAGTCGGCGGCGAGAGACTGCGACTGTAACTGTACGCGTTGGTTCCCGTGTGGCTTAAAGCCGTACCGTTGAGTGTTTGCGCCAGGAAGAAACTGAAAGAGATCGTCAACGCTGCGATTCTCTTGAACGATGATAACAACGTGCTGGATTGGTGACTGCGCGTAGCGACCACGGTGCGCCCGATGCGACAGACTCAGCGAGCGCTCGGTTGGAATAAGTTGCGAGCCCGCGAGTGGCGTTCCGATCGAAGCGGCTTGGGAACACGCCGAGACTCCAAAGAGCACTACAAGAGCGTAGCAACAGGCGTTCTTCATCAGGACATTATATGGCGCTTAAGCGGCCATGGACAACCTACGCCTGTCGCTACACTCGATGCTACACTTGAGCAAGCGCCCGAAAACTAGTTCAGTGGTATAGCGGAAAACTTACGAGGCTTTTGCGAGAAGTCGAAGACGTCGTCCATGCTGGCTGCCCGCGTGTCGGTCGTTCCGAGGCGTCCGAGATTCCACGTATCCTCGACGAAGCGAATAATGCTGCCGAACTCGTACTGAGTGTGCGAGACGTAACCGGCCTTAGCGTACGGCGAAACGACGATCATCGGAACGCGGAATCCCAGACCGGCGTAGTCGAGCTGCGGCGGCGCAACGTGATCGTACCAGCCACCCCAGTCCTCCCAGACCACGATGATCGCGGTGGAATTCCAGTACTGACTTTTGCCGACGGTGCAGGAATCGTTTGGCCGGCCATCGCGCGGTGATGCCAGCCGAGCACCTGCGGTCTGAGTCTTTACTCAGATCGAGCTCTATTGTTTAGGAGTACGTCGCAAGGCGCTCCGATACATGGGCAGGCGTCGCGTCGAAGAGTAGGGGGAGGCGCACCTAAGTTACACGCGCTTTTCCACAGCGGAGGTCAGACCGATTGCGTTAATCACCCACGAGATGATGCCGAGCCAGATGGCGCCCCAGAACGCGGCCCAAAAGCCATCTACGTGAAAGCCGGGGACGATCGCTCCAACGAGCCACAGCAGAAGCGCGTTGAGAACGAAGAGAAAGAGCCCGAGCGTGACCACGATGAGCGGAATCGAGATGATCGTCGCGATCGGACGAACCACCGCGTTGATGACGCCGAAAGCGAGGGCCGCGATGATGACGGCAGCCCACGTGTTCGCATAGACGCCGATGTGAAAGAGCGGCGCGATCCAGTATACAAGGATCGCAAATGCTATTGCGTTGAGCAGCCACCTCACGAGGAAACCGGTCATGTTTGCCATGCTCCTTTCCTGAAAGACCAGGATCTAGGTCATCAGAACTGGCGCGGTTTTTCACCGCGCCGTCCGGTCACCCCCTCCCCAAGGAGCTTGGCCCCCGAACAGGGCGAACGTTCGGAAAACCGAAACCTGTGCGCTGTGATGCGCGCGGCGCTGCGAAGCAGCTGGATCGTCGCCATTTTTATCGTTGCTGCGAGTGGCAACGCGGCTGCAATGACGATGCGCGTTGCCGGCAATCAGGCCATCCTCAGCGGACAGCTCGTCCCTTCCGACGAGGAGCAGTTTGCCCAGCTCGTGCAGGCAAATCCAGCTATCGCAACCGTCGTGCTGTGGAACTCGCCCGGCGGCTCGGCTAGGGCCAATGCCGGGTTGACGCAGATAATCCAAGACCGGAAACTGAACACCGCGGTCGCAGGATATTGCGTTTCGGCTTGCGCGATGGTCTTTCTCAGCGGTAGCCAACGCTACTTTAGCGACGGCGAGTCGGTCGATGCGACCTCGCTCGGCTTTCACGGCAGCTACGTTCAGGGAACGCTGGCGCCCGAAAAGCGACTGCAATTCCTCGAAAACCTTGTTGAAACCGAAAGCGCCGGCAAGGCCGACCCGAAGCTCGTGGACCGTTGGCTTCACTTTACAGACGAACACGAGACGGTGCGCTTTCGGTACCCCGGCTCGGATGGCGCGCCGAAAGCGGCGACGGTTTTTGATTGCCACGGCCCGGGGCCAAATCGCGGCGATTATGACTCCTGCACGCCGATCGACGGCCCAAATGCACTCTCGATGGGCATTATCACATCGACAAGCATCGTGCACGTCGAACGCTATCTAGCCATTACTGCTTCGAAGTGTTGCTATCAGCGTTGCAGCGTTTTGCGCGGGTTGGTCGGCGATAAAGAGCCACAGGTCGCCATCCGGGGTCAAGGTCCCCTGCGCATGTACGGAACCGGCCAATCGCCGAACCTCGTCTAAGCCCCCGAGGAGCGCCCAGCGGACCGGCGATGTGCCAAGGCGGCCGCCGTAGTCCAAATAGTCGACAATCCATGCTGAAGGAACTCCGGCGACATGCTCGCGGCTATCGAAGTTGAGGTGATAAACCCAAAAGTAGTCGCCGTACACCATTTGAACGTGATGCACGGCGAGCACGTGGCGCATGCGCACGTCATTTGACAGTTCAGCCGTAAGGTTGGCGCGTAGACGACTTCCGGGCAGGCCATAGACCAGCAGGTTTGGGACGAGCAGTGCCACGACCGTCGCGAGCGAGAGCGCCTTACTCCAGGACCAGATGATTTCGATTCCGACGGCCAAGAAGAGTGGCACGACGATGTAGAGCGGCGCGATATATCGAACCGTCCAACCGCGACTCGACCCCGCGGCGGAGAAGCTAAAGATGGTAATGCAGCTTATCGTCACGAGTAGCAGCAGCGCCCCGATTTCGCGCGGGCTGTCAGGACTACTGCCGCTTGCCGCGTTTCGCCGGATCGCAACGGCAAACCCGACGGCCACAACTGCGTACGCTGCCATGAGCAGCGTTGTCTCCGACCACCAACCAGACGAGCGGAAGAGCAGCTTGGGGAGCATGTACGTCAAGAGCCAAAGGAAATTCGAAAACGCTTGCCCCACGTCGGAAGCCGGTCGTGAGGCCCAGTTGTGAGCCAACGACGGAAAACCAGTTGCCACGTTTCCGATCACGAATGGCAACGCGCCCACAATCGCGCCGAGCGCAGCGGGGACGGATTCACCTAGCGCGACAGCGCGGCGCTTGAGGGCGATCCATGCGATCGCCGGCAGCGCGATCATCAGCGTTTCCAGCGAAAACCAGATGCCTAGCCCAACGCTAAAGCCGAAAAAGAACCGCTGCCACAGCATACCTTTGTCACGCCAAAGGCTCGCTAGCCATATCGTCGCCGCACAAGATGCTATGATCTCGCCGTACGCCCAGGGAGCATAGCTGACGGTCATGAATTGTTCGGACGGTACGATTGCAAAAAGAAATGCTAGGCATGCCGCCTTGCGGCCGAGAGTGGCTCGTAGGAACAACAGCGTAAACAGAAGATAGAGCGCTCCCCACGTCAGCCCGGTCAGGGCTAGCGCAACCCGTCCGGGCCCGACCAGATGGAAGTAGCCTGCCGCGACGTAGCAACTAGCCGCGCTAAGGCGAGTACCACCAGGGAAGAATATCGGATGCAGCCCGTCATCGACCCGGAACGCACATAATCCCGACAGCACCGCGTCGGAGTCGATCTGGAACATCGCGAGGGGGAAATAGAGCGCCCCTCTTATTAGCAGCCCGATCACGAAAAGAACGGACATAACGAGCGACCAAGGGTCGCCGGGACGCTCGTCTGACCGCTCCAACCGTAGATGCGTCAAGGCATCAGAAATTGCCGAAAAGCTCTAGACGCCTAACCATAGGTGAGATCCGGCTTGCTTTGCCCAACTTCTGGGGCGGCATCTGATAGCTCGTCTGCTCGCCTTGTGCTTCGCTCGTAGACGTCTCCAATTCGGATAGAGAGTGTTTATGCCGATCTTTGACGTAGCCGACAGCCGTCACTGCTGCAGCGCATTCGGAAGCGGACGCCCATCTCAAGGCGGTTCCGAGCGCGTGCTCCACGAATTAGATATGACCGATTATGGCACTGCCAGCAGCGGGAGCGCGAAGGGGCAAGGAACTCCGTTCGAGATAAGGGCGTAAGGCGAAATCGAATCGAGGCAGCGGATTCGTGCCACCAACTGCAAGAAAGCGTATTGATAACTCTCGATATGGACAAATCTCTCTTCGACGTGCCGCCCTTTGTGATCGCGCCGGTCCTCGTCGCCCTCGCCGCCCTCGTTACCTCGATATTGAGGCTGCGTAAAGTACCATGGGCCAAATCGCGATACGTGCAAGTCGTGGAATGGGTTGCTCTCGCTGTGGTACTGATATATGCGTTTATGCACGCGCATTTTACCAACGCGAAGTCAATCACGCAGTGGAGCTTCATGGACTACATGATGGCGCTCATCCTTCCGGCTGCCGTGTTTGGGCTGTTGTGGTTAAAGCAGCCCGCAGCGAGGAAACGGACAATTACATTGTGGACAGTCGTCACGGCGCTGGGAGTGGTGATCGTGACGTTCTTGTCGCATCCAGGCATGGCATAGCGGCGTGGAGTTTGCCGACGGAAACGGGCGAAGGTTCGCGTGCGGCGCGAAACCTTGGTTTAACTTCGGTCCCTATATGTGGGACTGGACGAATCGAACTGCCGTCTCGAGTTTGGCTCTGGTCGGCATCTTGTTCAAGTATATGCGATTGACCAGTCCTTGATAAACCAGCCGTTACGGCCTCAATTCGAAATGGTTCCGTGTCCGCTCGCGACAGTGAGAGCGACTTCGAAATTTATCTAGCGATGCACCGGCGCGTCCCGTGCCGGTCGACGAGATCAAGGCCGTGATCTTCCACGTATCGGTTGCACCCTCGACGCAGGATCGCCAGTATTTGCATTTTCTGTTCCTTACGTGCGTGAAGGCGACAGCGAAAACACCGTTCCGTTGTCGTTTTTACCG
The DNA here is from genome assembly GCA_049578945.1 of Candidatus Cybelea sp. GTDB lineage: Bacteria > Vulcanimicrobiota > Vulcanimicrobiia > Vulcanimicrobiales > Vulcanimicrobiaceae > Cybelea. The sequence continues at coordinate 22,217 of JBAUMX010000186.1, forward strand.
CCCTTGGCTGTAGTGCCGTAGAGCACGCCGTTTACTTCGATAACACCGCTGCGAGGCACTGCGCCGTCTCTTCCGCCCTTAAAGCGGTAAAGAATGGTCTCGCGACCTGACGCAAGATCGAACTTGAAGACGGTGCCGCACCCGTTGCCATAGGAGGAACCTTGGCAGCTCGACTCTCCCCCGGCGACCGTGGTCGAGTAGAGCGCGCCGTTCGAGTACGCCAGCAGACTGTTCGGGTCTTCGCCGTCCTTGCCGCCCCTAAACCTATAGAGGACGGTCAATCGGCGTGACGTGATGTCAAACTTGAAGAGGGTCCCGCACCCGACTGAGACACACTGCCCGAAGGTCATTCCGCCATTTGCAGTCGTGCCGTAGAGCGTACCGTTCACATCGAGTATGTTGTTGGGTCGGCCGCTTCCATTAGGCCCTTTAAAGCGATAGACGACGCGGTAGCCGTCCCCCGACGGACGTATTTTAAAGATCGTCCCACAACCGACCAGAGCGCTGTCGCCGACGCAGTTCAGCACCCCGCCTGCGACCGCTGTGCCATACAACATGCCGTGCAGATCGATCAAACCATACGAGCGAGGAAAGTAGCCGTCTTTGCCGCCCTGAAAGTTGTAAAGAATACGCTTTTTGCCCGATGAAACGTTCACTTTGTAGAGAGTTCCGCATCCGACCAGGCCGCTCGTGAAGTAACACTTTCCGCTGCCACCCAAGCTTGTCGTTCCGTAAAGCGTGCCTTTTAGGTCGAGAAGCGAGGTCTCCGGGCGCTGCCCGTCCTGCAAAGAAGCAAAGCTGTAGAGAACGTTGTATGACGCGCCGGACGGATCCATCGTGAAGACGGTTCCGCAACCGCCGCCGAAGCCACAGCTCAAGTTTCCGCCAACCACCGTTGTTCCGTAAAATTGGCCGCCTGAGTAGGTCAGTGTTAAGGGCCCGGCGCCGCCGGTGCCGGTGTCCGGGTAACGGTGAACGACAGTGTATTCCGAACCCAACGCATCGATTGAGAAGATGGTGCCACAGCCAGACTGCACGCTCTTTAAGATGCAGTACGAGCCACCTCCGTCTTCTGTTGTGCCGAAAAGCGTGCCGTTCACCTCGGTCAGCGCGGCTTGAGGGCTGGAGCCGTCCATCCCGCCTTTAAACCGGTAAAGCACATTTTCGCTTGATGCGGCCGGTTTGCCCGAGGCAGACCTCTGCACGGGAGCCAGCGGCCTTGCAGCCGACGGTACAAGTGAGGTCAGCGACGAGGAACTATTGCTTCCACACGCAGCTAAAAGCGCGCTGCAAAGAATTGTGCATGCACGCATTGTTAGACGCTTCATGATGGTCACCTCCGAAAACGCGCACGTAACCGCGCGTACCTCGATTCTAACACCGGTAAGCGATCAACGGAAGCTTAATCGATCCACGTGGTCGTGGTTCGACGCCGTTAACATAGGACTTAAGTACAAGCCCTTGGGGCTTTTGGTGTAGCCATCAGTTCAAAGCAATAAGATGGACTCGTTAAAGGAATAAGATGGACTCGGGCGTCCGCGCCGCGCTCGCCGCTGCGCCGCAGGCCGTGATCGCGGCACCGCTAGCTGGGCTTTGCTAGCCCCGCTGTCGATCGGCTGAGCCGGCATCGCCACCAGGCCGGCTTCGAGGTGCAACGCAATCGGGATCTCCAACTGGGGTGCCGGCTCCGTGAAACGTCCGCACCCAGGAGGAAGAGCGACAGGACCCGCAGCATGCCTGGCGCGCAGTCATGTCGTTTGAGCACATTTTTTACCTCAGTCAGTCGATCGCTGCGGTGGCGGGGATCGCCTCCCTTCTGTATTGGGCTAGTAAGTGCGTCAAGCGGAGCGTGTTCAGCGCGCGACGATGCAGCAGGGACGAGCGGACCGGACCTCTCAAGCCTCTTTGGCGACTGCGAGCCCTGAGCTCGCGCGCGTTTTCCAAAAAGGCGTAGCGGGAGACGCCGAGTTAACGCGCGAGGAGTTTACCCAGTGGATGTTGATGTGTCGCGCGCTATTTCTCAGTGCCGAGGACTCGTTTCTTCAGCATGAGGCTGGGATGCTTTCTGACGCTGCGTTCGATAGCTATGTCGCGGGTGTCACATTCTATTTGTCGATGCCGGGAATGCGCGCGGCGTGGAAGCTGTCGGAGGGCCAATTTGGCAGCCACTTTCGCGCCTTCGGTAATGCGATGCTGGCTCAGACCCGATGTTCGCGAGATGCCGACGCATATTTTCGATGGCGAAAACTGCTAGAGTCGGAAGCAAGCCAAACCGTAGAGTAAGAGCTAGGGCCTGTCAAAACGAGGCACCCTTGGCCGGGCGCTAACGTGCTGCACTGCTGCGCATCGGGGCTTACGCGCAAAGCGCCAAACACCTCAACGCGATGCGGCCTCGCGAGTGCGGCGAACGGGCACCGTACCTCCAACGTATGGGGCCGTTCACGGAGGCGCCGCAAAGGGCTGGGAGACTGCAAAGGGCGCGGCGAACCTACGCAGCCGCCAATCCCTTCGGCTTCAAGGGAGGAAATCAGATGAGGACCGTACTCGCGAGTCGCTTCATGCTCAGCATCGGCGTGGCTGCAGCATTACTTGCAGGATGTGGCGGGAGATCACAGCTGCCGATCGCCACGCCCCAAGGTGTTAATCTACCCCTGTCATTGCATCTCTTGGGTGTCGTGGATGACGCCGGAAAGTACTCAATAATTCATGCCTTTCGAACTTCCGACGGTACTTGGCCGCAGACGCTAATTCAGCATAATGGCAACATCTTTGGTGAGACGCTAATTGGAGGCAGTAAAACGTGTGACTGCGGCGTCGTGTTCAAACTTTCGCCATCAGGCTCGCACTACGAGTTCACAATCTTACACGCCTTTACCGGTGGCAGTAACGATGGTGCAGAGCCGACTTCGCTGATCGCAGCTTCGAGCGGCGCACTGTATGGTGCAACGGGACAGGGTGGGGGCACCGGCTGCTATTCGGGTCCGGTGGGGTGCGGCACCGTCTTCAAGCTGACGCCGTCGGGCTCGGGATACGCGTACAGCATTCTCTACCGCTTCAAGAACGACGCGGGCGGATACGGCCCTGGATTACTGAATGGCCAGAGACTCTCCGACGGCGACCAAATCGTCGGTATAGCGGGCGGCGGCGCACGGAAAAACTGCAGCTGCGGAATCCTTTTCGAGTTGGTTCGGTCTGGCAGCAAGTATACCAAGCGTGTGCTCTGGAACTTCGGCGGTGGCCTCGGGGGCGGGCCCGCGATGGTCGTCAATGGCAAGATTTACGGCACGCGGTACGGGGCCGGTGACGTTGACAGCTACGCTTACCGGTTCGATTCCGGTCGCATGACGGTGCTGCACAAGTTTCGCCGGTCCGATGCAAGGAATGGCACGGACGCGGCCCTGACGGTCCACGATCCGGCGGGAAACCTCTACGGCGCGGCAGGGGGCGGGATCACTCGCTGCGTCAACGGCAAACTCCACCAAAGTTGCGGCCTTGTCTACGAACTGGTAGCGGCGGCCGGTAAATACACGGAGCGAGTCTTGCATCGATTCTCACCGGGCGCCGATGGCTGGTCACCTGGCGTTTCGGCGTATAAGAACGGCGCGCTGTACGGATATACCGAACGGGGAGGAAACAAATGTGACGGGCACAGCGAAGGCTGCGGCGTGGTTTTTGCGATCTCGGCAAGTACGGGGAAGGAGACGGTGCTGTACCGCTTTAGTGGCGCTGTTCGCGGCGCGTTTCCATCTTCGAACTTATTGAGATCGACGAGCGAAAGCGTTCTTTACGGCGCGACGGAATTAGGCGGCTACCGAAATGCTGGCACGGTCTTCCAGTTGGGCTACTGAGGTTTCCAGGCTGCCCTCGCCCGCCCCGCGAGGCCGCATCGTGCTAGGCGCATAGCTTTAGCCTCGCAGCGCGCAGCAAAGCGGATCAGCAGCTCCACGCCTCGCAGCGCGCGGCGCGGGGCGGCGAAGGCGAGGTGCCCGCGGCATCATAGCCCAAAAGGTCCTTTAGGGCTAATCGTCGTCGGGCTCGGCAGCAGGCAAACCGAAGAAGTACTTCTCAGGATAGTGCGAAGTGATCTGCTTAAACTTCGTCGGCGTCTGACTAAAATCGAAGCAGTCGAAGAGCGATTCCGCACGCACATCGGTCGTGCCCAATGATCGCAGCCGAAAGATCGTTTCGATAAATTTCAAAATGCTTCCGAACTCATAGTGACGGCGCGAGATATATTGCAGCTTCGCGTAAGGCGAGATTACGATCAACGGCACGCGGAAGCCGAGCTCATACGAGTTGTACATCGGCGGCGCCACATGGTCGTACCACCCGCCCCAGTCGTCCCAGGTAACTAAAATTACTGTATTACGCCAGTAGCTCGAGCCACCGATCGCATTGACGACGGACGCGACCCAGGATGGCCCCGAACCGTTCGTGCGCATCGAGTGATCGGAGGCCAGTGCCGTAGGTGTGACCCAGACGACGTCGGCAAGCTTCTTGTTTGCGATATCTGTGAGCACTCGTGAAGACGGCGCAAACACGTGTGAGTCATAAAGGGCGCGGCCCCGCCAAAGCTCCTCGATCGCGTCGACTGCATGCCAAAGACCGGGACCGGTCGTAGCCTGGTAATAGCTCCAGCTGATTCCTGCGGTGTCGAGCTCGTTCATGATCGACTTTCTCTTGAAGCAGGGAAACGTCCAGCTATTCTCATGCCCGTTTGCATCGATGAGGTTAACCGTTGAACCGGTCGGCGAATCGCAGCCGCCGACCTTTCCGCCAAAAGGTGTGACCGGATTCTCCGCTGCGCGAAGCGACGAACCGTCGCTGATTGTGGAGGTTCCGCTGATCAAATACTGGTGCGCCGGAAAGCTTGGGCCCTGATTCGACTGGAACATCTTGTCGGCAAAAGTGTAGGTTTCGGCCATCGTATAATACGGTTGAACCTCCGCCTGCGGGACGTATGCGTAGGCTGCGTCATGCGGACATTTCCCTCCGCAGCTTTCGCGATCAAAGCCATTCATTTTGCGCCGATTGTACTCGATTTCCCAATTGTCGTGATGGTGTCCTAATCCATAACGCGCGGTGAGCCTCTCCGGCCGCAAAGGAACCTTTTGTCCTTGCGAGTCGAATCCGTACGACCGCGTGTTCGCGCCTGGAAGAAACTGAAAGAGATTGTCGACGCTACGGTTCTCTTGAACTATGACCACGATATGCTGAATCTTCGAGAGCGCGCCGGCCCTCGGAACAAAGAATTGCGCAGCTGAAGGGAGCGCGGTCGTAGACGCGTCGCTCGGCGGCGGCACACTCGCAGAAAAGGAAGGGCTTTGAGCGCAACCGGAAAGCGCCCCGATGAGAGCGAGCCTAATGAAGTGGGGGTTCTTCATGGCAAGCGTACTCCTAGTCGTCTGATTCAGACGGAATTGAATGAAAGACGTAATCGGGGTATTTCGTCGGAACCCGTTCAAAATGCTTCGGTTCCTTCGAAAACTTCAAATAGTCGGAGAGGTCATCAGCGCGTTGGTGGTCGTTCCCTACGGCGGCGAGCGAAACGTCTCCCCGGTGAACGTCAAGATGCTTCCAAATCGTGTTCAACAGGCGATACGTAGCCCTGCCTCGCGTACGGCGAGACGATGAATGAGCGGGACATGAAACTTCAGCTCAAACGAGTTATAGATGGCCGTGTTGTTCCAGTACTTGCTGTCGCCGATTGCGTTGGCCGCGGCGAACCCATGAAGGCCTAAGCCGTTGTTGACCTTAGGATCGTCCGAAGCTTGCTGCGTCGGCGTGACCCAGACGAAGCCGGCGAGCTCATCGTCGGCGAGATACGTATAATAAATCGATCTACGACCACAGCGCCCGTTTTGAATCTCGCTTTAGCGAATCTGCGCGGCAACGACGCTCCATGGAGATAAGCTCAACGTGAAGCTGCTATGCCAGGCGGGAAAGTTTTCGACGCTGGGGGACCGCCACTGACCGTGACGCGTCGCATCGTGTTAGCGCCGGAGTAAAATTGACCCACCCCGCCGGTTGAAAATTGACCCACCTGATCCGATCGCGAACCCATGTTCGCGATGCTAAGCAAGGAGATTCAGGTGGAAGTCGACGTCCTGCATCGACAGGGCAAGGGAATCAGGGCCATCGAGCGGGAGACGGGTCTTGCTCGGAACACGATTCGCGCGATCTTGCGCGGTCAGTACGACGGGCGCTACGGCCCAAGGACGCCGCGACCGACGAAGGTCGGGCCGTTTAAGAGCTATCTGCAAGAGCGATTAGACGCCGCCGGCAAGGTGCAATTACCGGCAACGGTGCTGTTGCGGGAGATCCGTGCTCAAGGTTACGAGGGCGGCATCACGCAGCTCAAGGAATATCTTCGCGAGGTTCGGCCGGCGCGGCCGCCTGAGCCGATCGTGCGCTTTGAGACCAAGCCCGGATCGCAGCTGCAGATCGATTTTGTCGTGCTCCGGCGCGGCGCGCTGCCACTGCGAGCGTTCACGGCGGAGTTGGGCTACTCACGATACGCCTACGTCGAGTTCACCGATAACGAACGCAGCTCGACGCTGATCGCGTGTCTCGAGAACGCGCTTCACTACTTTGGCGGCGTTCCCAGCCATGTGCTCTGCGACAATCCCAAGACGATCGTTATCGAACGAAACGCCTACGGCGAAGGGCGGCACCGCTTCCACGCCGGATGGCTCGATTTCGTCAAGCACTACGGCTTAGGCGTAAAGCTCTGCTCACCATATCGAGCCCAGACCAAGGGCAAGATCGAGCGGTTCCATCGCTACCTGCGGGCGTCGTTCTTCAATCCGCTGCAAACCATGCAATCTGAGCCGCTCGACGTTGCGCTGCTCAACGCGAGGTGCGCGACTGGCTGACGGATGTTGCCAACTTTCGCATCCACGCCACGCTCAAGGAGCGCCCAATCGACCGATTCGCGACCGAACGTGATGCGTTGCGGGCGTTGCCGTTGCCGCACGCCAGCCAGAAGTTCACGACCAAGGAACCGCCGCAGATTATCGTACCGATGCCGATCGAATCATTTCAGCATCCGCTCTCGGTCTACGAGCTGGCGGCTAAGGAGATCGCCCTATGATTGATCTTGAGCGCATCGACAATCTCTGTCAGCGGCTCGCTCTGGGAACGATGGCAACGCAGCTGCCACACGTTGCCGAAGAGGCGGTCCGCCGAGAATGGAGCTACCAGGAGTTCTTCGAGCGGCTGCTTCAAGCCGAGTTTCGCGAGCGGCAAGAGCGCAGCCGCGTTCTGCTTACCAAGACTGCTGGCTTTCCCGCGATCAAGACGCTGGACCAATACGATTTCACCTTCGCAACCGGCGCGCCCAAATCGCTGCTCAATGAGCTGGCTTCGCTGACTTTCATCGAACGAGCCGAGAACGTTGTGCTGCTCGGTCCGAGCGGCGTCGGCAAGACGCATCTTGCGATTGCGCTCGGATACAAGGCCACGCAATCCGGCATCAAGACCCGCTTCGTTTCCGCCGCCGACCTCATGCTGCAGCTCTCGGCAGCGTATCGGCAGGCGCGACTGAAGCAATACCTACGACGCGCAATCCAAGCTCCACGGCTGCTCATCATCGACGAGGTTGGCTATCTGCCATTTTCGCGCGAGGAGGCCAACCATTTCTTCCAAGTGATCGCCCAACGCTACGAACACGGCTCGGTAATCATCACTAGTAATCTTCCGTTCGCACAGTGGGATACCGCCTTTGCCGGCGACGCGACGATGACCGCGGCAATGCTCGATCGCCTGCTGCACCATGCGCATATCGCGATGATCACCGGCGAGAGCTATCGGCTGCGCGAGCGCAAGAAGGCGGGAATCAAACTTCCCGCCGCAAAAACTGCACCCAAGGTGGGTCAAAATTAAACCGGCGACTCGGGCCTAAAGCGGGTCAATTTTTAGCCGACGTTAACACATCGTAGAGCTCAGCCGCACTCGAGATAGAGAGAGAGGGCCTTCGGCAAAAGCATGGTTTGCGGGTCCACCGCATTGCCCTTCTCAAAGCCACCGCAGCGTCGACAGGTAGCTTCAACGCGAAACTCGCGTTACCAATCCGCTACCAATAACTCCATTTTGATGCTGCTTCGTGCTCAGGTTTGGTGGGGAAGGTGGGAGTCGAATGCATCTCAACGTGTCTGACTCGTCGCGTTCTGTCGCGTTCCGTGGAGCTTTCCTCTCGAGCTGTGAGGGTGCGGTGCGTTCCGTTGCGTTCTGTCGTGGTCTGTCGAGGTGCTCAGTCGGCCTATTGTTACAGCACGCGGTATTTTGTTACAGCACACTTCGGAAAAGAACCAGTCGGCGCAGCGTTTTGATCTTAAGCGCCAACGGGAATCGAAAGCGCTTTTGCCCGTAGCGATTGGCAGCTACGTGCAGGCAAAACGCCTAGCCGCGTTTGTGAGACAACAGGCCGAAGCAGTTGAATCAGAACCAGCTATTAGCGAGGAGACGCGAGTAACCTTAAAGACGATCAAATGCCTCGCTGATGACGTTATGAATCTCCCCTAGACGGCGCGTCCCGACGGGGAGCGGGGCGTGTCACGTCGCCCCGCTACTCCTCTTAGCCCTAGGATTTAGCCCTAGGACTTTTGGTCTTTCACGACTAGTCGCCGTGGCCAGCTGCCTCGACTTGCTTCAGGATGCCTGTCAGATCATAGGTCTCCGGCGCCTGGAGCGGCGGGAACTCTTTGAAGCTCATGAGCTTCTTGTACCAGAGCTGCTGGCCGATGGGCAGCATATTCCAGTCGTAGAGATAGGCGCCCACCGGTCCCGCAAGTTGGCCTCCGAGGCCGGTGGCCGTCTTTTGAGCGTCGCCGACAGCCTGCTCGAAGGGATCACGCTTGATGTTCTGGACGAGGGTCCAGTGGAACGGGACGAGTGGTTGGAGCCAGCCGGTCGCCCCCGATGGTGACATGGTGTAATACATCTTCCAGTTCTTGTAGCGGACCGCAGACGGTGTTGAACCCGAGAAGTAGTAGAAGACCTCACGCGCAGACTTCTCCGACGTTCCTTCCAGATAGGTTCGCTGGTTGAAGCCATCGAGCGTGGTTTTGACTATGCCGGGGTACTTGCCGGCCTCGATCTGTTTCCGTAAGTCATCGCCCTTGGCTCCGCCGGCGATGTCGACCAATGTCGGCATCCAGTCGAGTGCCGCGAACATCTGGTTCTTTACCGTTCCCGGTTTGATGTGACCCGGCCAGCGGACCACCATCGGACAACGGTAGCCGCCTTCCCAGGCCTCGCCTTTCTGACCCCTGAAGGGCGTGATGCCACCGTCTGGGTACGTAATCGTCTCGGCACCGTTGTCCGTGGTGAAGACGACGATCGTGTTATCCAGCTGTCCCATGTCCTCAAGCTTTTTGAGCACGTATCCGATGTTGTCATCCAGCTGCTTCATGCCGGCTTCGTTGACACCCCAGTCCTTGCCGCCCTTCGTACCCACCATGTCCATGTACTTGTCCGACAACATGGTGGTGATGTGCATGCGCGCCGGGTTGTACCAGCAGAAGAACGGCTTGTTCGTCTTCTTCGGGTCGTTGCGATCGAGGAAGTCAATGACCTTAGCGGAGATCTCCTCGTCAATCGTTTTCGACCGCTCCAGCGACAGCGGGCCCTCGTCCTTACACGTTTGGTTCTTCTGTGTGCCGTCCGGTGAGTGGCACCAGAGGACAGGGCGCGGAGGAGTGAGGCATGTTGTGGTTGCGGGATCCACCGCGTTGGGATCTTCAGCAATGCCGGGAAGCGGCGTGGTCTTGCAGACCGGCGCGATCCCTTGCACAGTCTCGCTGCTGTTGATGTCGGGGAAGCTCACTTGCTGCATCGCGTCAAGGTGATAGAGGTAGCCCCAATACTCTTGGAAGCCGTGCGCCGTCGGCAGCGACTCGGGGTGGTCGCCGAGGTGATTTTTGCCGAACTGGCCCGTGGTATATCCCAGATCGAGCAAGAACCGTGCAAGGCCCGGAGTGCCCGGCCGCAGCCAAGACGGGCTCCCCGGCAGTTGCGGCGGTATCATGCCCGTACGCAACGGAAGCATGCCGGTGATGAAGGCATTTCGCCCGGAAGTGCAGCTTTGCATACCCATATAGTCCATGAAGATTGCGCCTTCATTCCCGATGCGGTCGATGTTTGGCGTCTCCCCAACCATCAAACCGCGATGATAGATGCTCGGCTGCATCCAACCGATATCGTCAGCCATGATAAAAAGAATGTTTGGCTTGGACTCTGCCATCTGATAGATCTCCTTTTGCGTGAACCTGCTAAACAGAGGAAGACCCTCGTTTCGCCCAAAGCGCGAATATCATCTCATCGGTCCCAAATATGAAGGAAAGTTATGCGGCGACCCCGGCGCGCGGTTATTCCAGGAATGCAAGGGGTATCTTAAATATCCCTTAAGAGATCAATTTTCTTGAACATTTTGAGAAGGGATTCCCAGTGGCGCGGATGCGGAACCTTTGCTGCAGCGTTCATGCGGGTGCACGCTGCGAGTGATGGCCCCGTCGCCCGAGCAATCGCGTTGAGCGAAATGCAGCTTCGGTGCGATCTCGCGCTCGAACCTTGGGCGGCGGACACCTACAGCCACATCAGCCCGGCGCTCCACAAGGACGCAGCCGAGGCACTAGATCGGCACATCCGAGGACGGTAAAGCCGTGTACTGTAACAAATTGTTACAGTACGAACGCGATTCGTGCTGGGGAGGGTGGGAGTCGAACCCACATGAGTTGCCTCGGCCGCTTTTGAGGCGGCTGCGTCTGCCATTCCGCCACTTCCCCGCGAAGCTACGGCCTTTTCGCGTCGAGGGCGCGTTGCGCCTCGGCGGAACTCCTCGCGGTCTCGACGCCGAGTTGCAGCTCCGCGGACCTTCGCGCGAACGTCAGTGTCACGAGCAAGGTGCCGCGGGTCCTTCGCACGTCCAGGTGCGCAACGTCTCCCGCGTGCCAGCGAAGTATCGTTAGCCGCTGGCCGTGGAAAATGCCTAAGCCGTTGCGATCGACAGCATTGAGAAGCGAGTCGCCGGGCGCGAAGGCAAAACCGGAGACGCTGACCAGACGCGCGGTCGAGCCTGGATGGTGCGGTTCGAAGTCTTCAGTGACGGTCAGAAAAGCGCTTTGGCCGCTCGATGTCAGCGTCCGGCGAAAGAGCGCACCACCCTCGGGAACGTCGGGCGCGTCGTACGAGCATGTAAAGCGCGTCGACGTCAGAAGGTCGAGTCTGCTGCATGAATACGCGCGATTAAAGGTACCGGCGGGAAGCGGGTGGGTGTATGCCGCGATGTAGTCGCGCGAAGAGACGACCGGCTGAGGGTCGGTCGCGTCTCTCAGCAGCCCAATACTCGTAGCCGCGTTTTCCGGCCCGCTATCGAGCTCGGCAATCCGAGCGCCGGCGAACGGCGCAAAAACCACTCGCAGATTTGCGTTCGCGATCACCATCCCGTCAGGGTCGCGAAATGGCGGCGGCGTACCGCGCCGCAGCGGGGGCGCCGCCACGACGTCACGCAGCGAAAGACCGACCGGAACGACACGCACGTCTCCGGGCGCGATGTAGAAGGGCGCAACCGCGAGCGTGCGATGCGCCAGCTCGACCTTCCCGACCGCGACGCGGCGCCGCGCGCCGCTCGGATTGGTCGCAACGATAAATCCATAAGAAGAATCATCGGCAACGAGCAGCGTCACATTCGAGATCCGCTTACGCCGCGACTCCGTGCGGATCGAGGCCGGCTCCGCGACAAGCTGCCCCGATGCGCGCAGCCTGCGAAGCATCGCAGCAGCCGAGGGTTCGATCCTGCGCATGAGCGCCGAAGCCGGCGAGAGCGGCAGAAGAAGCAGATGCGAACTCAGGCGCTTGTCCGTCGCAAGGTCGACGAGGGTACAGCTCAGCCCGCGAGCGTTGCAGGCGCGCTGCATCGCGACCGTGGCGTCGGCCAGCGCAGCGAAGTCGCCGGTGCTCAACGTTCCGGGCGTGAAAAGGCTCGGAGGCCAAACGATCGATGCATCCGCGGCAATATGTGTCTTTGCGAGCCATGCCCCGTACTTGCGAATGATATCGCCGATCGCGCGCGTCGGCGCGTACCGCGAAGATGCGCGCAGATCCACCGTCAGAGCTGCGTCCCAGGCGTACGACCAGTTCGCCCACGGCGCTTCCCAGCCGTGCGGATAGATGGTGTCTTGAACCGGAAAATTTACTACCCCGTGCGCGCCGAAGCGAAGCAGTTCGCCAAGCGCGAGCGACGTGCTTACCGGATCGCTCGGGCGTGGAGCGGCTTCGTCGGCAGCCTGCAGCCAACCAGCTTGAAACTCCGACTGCATCACCGGCAGCTGCCGCTGAGTTTGCAATAGACCGGTGGCAAAGTCGACATCGGCGAGATCGTGCTCGGTCAACCGGTACGAGTTGCTTTGATACCAGTTTCCCCAGGCCCAAGCCGGCGACGTGCTCGGCACCTTCATCTCGTAAGTGTTGATGAAAAGTGGAACCCTCGTCCCAACAACCGCTGCGACCGTTGACCGCAGCCAGCCGACGTACGCGTGCCAGTGCGGAGCCGGCCAGGTGTCGTTGTCGAGATATGCGCCTTGATCGTCGTCGAGCGCGATTGCGATGACGTCGCCGCAGTACGGCTCGACTGCCCGCAATGCGTCGCGTAGCCACTGCGCGGCGGCCTGAAGGTGCGTCCCGTTCGCGAGCCACTCTGCGGCCGCGGCGTCGGCGTGTGCGTTCTGAAACGTTGCCGTTGCAGGATACCGTCCTTCGAGTACGTCGTGAAGCGGCATTTTGTACTCCGGGCGCTCCAGCAGCCACGCTGGGTACCCGCCGTTGCGCCACTCGTTGCGAATGACGGGCCCCGGTCGCAGCACGAGCTTAAATCCAAGTGCGTGCGTGAGTTTCAAGAGGGCCATGAGATCGCGCCGCGGATCGGTGCTTCCGGTGAAGTCGGTGGTGCCCTCGGAAGGCTCGTGCCAGTTCCAAATAAGATACAAATCGATCGTGTTGATGCCCAGGCTCTTGTACGCCAGCAGCGTCGAGTACCATCGGTCGCGAGGTATGCGTTCGTAAAAAAACGCGGCACCATATAGAAAGAACGGCTTTCCGTTCACGTTGAACACGGGATAGCCGCGATCTTGAACCACCCGAGAAACGTTCCAGCCCGGCCATCCAGCGGTCGTCTCGGCGCGCGCGGCTACCGGCACGACGAGGGCAAGGAGTACCGCCGCCAGGAACGGCCACCACCGCTGCACGCGAGCGGTAACGACATAAACGATCGTGCCACAGATTAACCAGCCGATCCCGAGCGAGATTGCCAAAAGGCCGGAAGCAACGAACGCCAACGCCCACCCCGCCAGGGCCACCAGCGCGGGTAGCGGGTAAAGCGGCATCTTGAATGCACCGCTCGCTCGGCGCGCGCGCAACAGCGCCAACGCGACGATCTGTGCGATGCCTTGGATCAGCACGATTCCGGCGGTGAGGAACGCGATGACCTGATCGAGGCTGAAGAAGCTCGCGATTAGCGAAAGCGCTCCGACTGCCAGCAGCGCGACGTGCGGGAAGTCATTGCGCGGATGAAGCTTCGCGAAGGCCGGCAGAAACGCCCCGTCCCGCGCGGCCGCAAACGAGATGCGTGAAAAACCCAGCAGGTTCCCGTAGAGTGATGCAAACGCCGTCACGAGAACCAGCAACGTCACGACGGTCGCAGCGCCGTGTCCCCAACGGCTTTCTACCACCAGGGCGCCGACGTACTGCGCCTGAGCGGTCGGCTGGCCGTGTGCGTCGAGCAGTGATTGCCACGGCACTGCGCTGAGCACTCCAATCTGCAGCAGAACGTAAAGGAATGCGACGATCGCCACGGAGAGCAGGATCGCGCGCGGGATCGTCCGCTCGGGGCGCAGCACTTCGTCGCCTAAGAGCGCCGCGTCGGCGTAGCCCGAGTAATCGTAGAGCGTGATGTAGAGCGCGCTGCCAAATCCTGCCAGGAATCCGGCGCCTAGCTGTAACGGGCGCGCAAGATGGAAAGCTTGCGCGAAGTTCGCGTGCGAAAGGCCGGCGATCGCGACGAGCGCGATCGTAAGCGTTGCCGCAACCGCCAGCGCCGCTCCGAGCGATGCGACCTTCGACGTGCGGCGATAGAGCACGATCAGCGTCACCAACCCGATGCCGATTGCAAGTGCGTCGTGTGCCGCAGGATGCGTCGCTAGCGGAGGATAGAAGTATGCGGCATAGTTGGCGAAGCCGATGTACCCGCTGGCCAGTAAGCACGGCGCGTACAGCAGGAACTGCCAATTGAAAAGAAAGGCGAGCATCTTACCGAGTCGCCGGTCGCCAAAAACCTCGCGCAGATAGACGTAGGTACCGCCAGAGCCTGGATAGCGTGAGGAGAGCTCGGCCCAAACCAAGCCGTCGCAGAGCGCGACTACGGCGCCGGCGATCCAGCCAAGCAGCGCCAGCGGACCCCCAAGCGCTGCGATGACGAGCGGAATTGTCACCAGGGGACCAATTCCGATCATCGTAATGACGTTGATCGAAATTGCGCCGCGCAGGTCGATCGCTCGTTTCAGGCCGCTCATCTACAGACCACTAGGCGCCGCCATTTCGTGCGACGAAGCCCGTCGCCATGCAGGATCGCTCCAATATCGCACGGCTTCTTAGCCTCGAGGGCGACGTGCGCGTCGACTTCGTCGAAAGCGAGGCGCTCGCGCACAATCCGCTCGGCGATCCGGCGACGCGGCCCGTCGCGGTCTATCTGCCGGCCGGTTACGACACGCAAGCTTCGCGCCGCTATCCGGCACTCTACGTCTTGCACGGGTATACCGGCGATGTGACGGCGCTGCTCTCGTCGCGGCCTTGGGAGACGAACGTTTTTCAATGGGCCGATCGTCTGATGCGCGAAGCGCGGATGCGACCGGCGGTGATCGTACTGGTCGATGGGTTTACGCGGCTGGGCGGCTCGCAATACGTCGATTCGGTGCATAACGGGCGGTATGCAACCTACGTGGTGCGCGACGTGATCGGCCACGTAGACCGCACTTATCGCACGATTCCGTCCGAGGGCGGACGCGCCGTGGTTGGAAAATCGTCGGGTGGCTTCGGCGCGATGCACCTCGTCTTGGAGCACCCGGGTAGCTTTGCGGCTTTTGCCTCGCACAGCGGCGATTCGTATTTCCGTTACGCTCATCTGCCTGCGTTTGCGACGGTCCATCGCACGCTCGAGGCATATGGCTTCGATCTTGCCGCGTTCGTCGAAGCATTCGAGCGCAAGCATAAGCGCGCCATGACGGAGTACACAACGATGGAGATGCTTGCATACACGGCCGCCTACTCGCCCGTAAGCGCAACCGCTTTCGATCTCGATCTGCCGTTCGAACGAGCGAGCGGAGCCTTACGCGACGACGTTTTCGCGCGTTGGCTGGCCTTCGATCCGGCGGAGAGAATCGCGACGCACCGCGCGCCGTTGGCCCGGTTGCGGCTGCGCTACCTCGACTGCGGGCGGCGCGACGAGTACAATCTCGACATCGGCGCGCGGGTCGTGGCCGAACGGATCCGCGAGCTAGGGCTTTCGGTCCGGCACGAGGAATTCGATGACGACCATCGCAACGTCGGTTACCGGTACGAAATCTCGCTGCCGGCGCTTGCCGCCGTTTTGGACAACGAATGACAAGACGATATAGCCTGCTGTTGACCGCGTTACTCGCCTTGAGTTGCGCAACTTCGGTGCGCGCGCAAGTTGCCGAGCCGACGCCGACGCCCGATCCGAACACCTACACCGATCCGGCGATGAGCTACACGGCGCCGCCGAACGCGTACCTGGTAGCGCGCCAATTTCTATCGCCCGCTGACCTTAGCCAGGATCTTCAACCGGTTGCCGCCTGGGTGTTAAACCCCGGCAAAGAGGACGCGCGAACGATTCAGCTTTCGATGGAGGCGTTCGAGGGACCGCCCGACCAGTGGGAAGCGCAGTTCGAGAGCCAGACCCACAGCTCGCAGGACGGAACGCTCATACGCAACAAGACGCCGATGTCGCTGCTCAACGGAATGCCGGCGTATTTCGTGGAGGTTGCCTACGGCAGCGGCTTCGACGCAAAAAAGGAGTATGCGATAGTCTGGGCTGACGGCCAGCGCGGCATCGTGCTCTCCGAAACCTCGCGCTTGGGCGATGCATCGGCCGACGAAGCGAAAGCAGCTCTCAAACAGGTGACGGCAGTTCGGTATCCTTCATACCAGCCGTAGCCTCGAGCGCGTCGCGGAGGTCGTCGATGAGATCCACGGAGTCTTCGATCCCGACCGACAAGCGAAGGAGGCCGTCGCTGACGCCGCGCCGTTCGCGCTCGGCGGCCGGTATCGAACCGTGCGTCATGCGCCCCGGGTGACAGATCAGCGATTCAACTCCGCCGAGACTTTCGGCGAGACTGAAGTATTTCAAGCGCCTCGCGAAGTCGTGCGCCCGCTGGGGAGGCCCTTCGAGCTCGAAGGAGAGCATGCCGCCGAACCCGCTCATCTGCCGCTTCGCTAGCTCGTGTTGAGGATGCGAGGGCAAGCCCGGGTAGTAAACGCGGGCGACATCGTCGCGAGATTCCAAATACTCAGCCACCGCCTGCGCGTTACGGGTGTGCTCGCGCATGCGCAGCGCCAACGTCTTCGCCCCGCGCATGGTCAGCCAGGCATCGTGCGGTCCGGGTACGCCGCCGACTGCATTCTGTAGAAAGCGAATTTGTTCGTGCAGCGCCTGATCGTCGGTGATAACGATGCCGCCGACGACGTCGCTGTGGCCGCCGATGTATTTGGTGGTCGAATGCACGACGATCTGTGCCCCGAGCTCGAGCGGCTGCTGAAAATACGGCGTCGCGAACGTGTTATCCACGGCAATGACTTGCTCGGGACGGCGCAGCCGGGCGATCTCCGCGATGTCGGCGAGCTTGAGGAGCGGGTTGCTCGGCGTCTCGATCCAGAAGAGCTTCGTCGCCGGCGTGATCGCTGCGCGCACCGCTTCGAGGTCGGTCGTATCGACGTAGGTAAAAGTGAGACCGTAGCGTTCCAAGACGCGCGTGAAAAGCCGATACGTTCCGCCGTAAAGATCCTCGCCAACCACGACGTGATCGCCGGCGGATAGCAGGCCCATCACCGCCGCGGTGGCGGCCATTCCGCTTGCAAACGCGCTACCGAACCGAGCACCTTCGAGCGAGGCGAGCTGGCGCTCTAGCGCCAGCCGCGTTGGGTTGATCGTGCGGCTGTAGTCGAAACCTTTATGTTCGCCGACGCGCGTTTGCGTGTAGGTCGAGGTTTGGTAGATGGGAACGATCGTGGCGCCCGTCGCCGGATCGGCCTCTTGGCCGACGTGAATCGCCTTTGTGGAGAATCTCATGCGTCCTATCGCGTCACTTCGTCACAACTTCGGAGCTTGTCGAAAGGAAGCTGATGATGTCTTGACGCGTTAGCACGCCGATGGGCTCTGACTCGTCGGTTACGACGATCGCGGGGTTCGCAAGCGTCAAAAGCTTATACGCAAGCTCGATCTCATCGGATTGTTCGAGCACCGGGAACGGACGACCCATCACTTCGCTCACGGCTTGGTGGATGATGTCGGCGTGATCGAAGACGCTCTGCATTACGCCGATGTCGTTCACACTGCCAACCTGCTCTCGCTCCCGCATCACCGGCAGCTGCGAGATCTCGTAGCGACGCAGCAGGTCGAGCGCAGTCTTGACGGTGTCGACGTGCTGCACAGTGATCAGCGGAGGCACCGGCGTCTTGCTGCGCAGGACATCGCCGACGGTAGCGCGCCGCTTGGCATCGGCTAAAAACCCGTTTGCAATCATCCAGTCGTCGTTGAAGATCTTTGACATGTATCCGCGCCCCGAATCGGGGAGTATTACGACGACGATCGCGTCCGCCGGCAGCGTCATGGCCAGCTTGACCGCCGCCACCGCCGCGGTTCCGGAGGAGCCGCCGACGAGCAGTCCCTCCTCGCGAGCGATCCGGCGCGCCATCAAAAATGAATCGCGATCCGACACTCGTACCATCTCATCAATTACGCGAAGATCGACGGTTTCAGGGAGATAGTTCATCCCGATTCCTTCGACCGCGTACGAGCGCGGAATGTCGCCCGAGTAAATCGAGCCTTCGGGATCGGCGCCCACCACGTGAATCGCCGGATTTTGTTCCTTGAGATAGCGGGCCGAACCTGAGATCGTTCCGCCGGTGCCGATTCCGGCAACGAAGTGCGTAATCTCGCCACGCGTTTGTTCCCAAATCTCCGGGCCGGTCGTATGGTAATGCGCGTCGGGATTGAAGTGATTGTGAAACTGATTCGGTTGGAACGCGCCCGGGATCTCAGATGCGAGACGATTTGCGACGCCATAGTACGACTCGGGTGAGTCGGGCGGCACGTTGGTAGGCGTTATCACGACGTCCGCGCCGTAGGCCCGCAAAAGGTCGATCTTTTCGCGCGACATCTTGTCGGGCATGACGAGAATGCAACGGTAACCTCGAATCGCCGCCGCCATCGCCAAACCGGTGCCGGTGTTGCCGCTGGTCGGCTCGACGATCGTCCCGCCGGGCTTGAGCAGCCCCTGGCCTTCGGCGGCATCGAGCATCGCAACGGCTGGACGGTCCTTGACGCTGCCGCCCGGGTTCACGTACTCGACCTTGGCAAGCACGAGGCAGGGCGCTCCGTTGACGACCTTGTTCAGCCGGACGAGCGGCGTGTGGCCGATCGCCTCGAGCGCGTTCTCGCAATAGGCGAGGTGCGCCGTCCGGGAGGAGGTAGCGGGGCTTGCCATAGGAGCCGCGCCTTCGGCGTGCCGAAGAAGTTCGCCTATGAAAAGGTACGCCGGCGCGTTCTACGCTGTAATGACGCTGTTCCTAATTGCAACCGCGGGCTGCAACTCCGATCAGCTTCCGCCGGCCGCGGGGTTTGCCAGCGTGACCGGCATCATCGTGGATGCCGCGACAAATGCCCCGGTCGCCGGTGCGGTTATCACGATCGATACCGTGCTTACCGCAACGACCGACGCGTCCGGGAAGTTCTCGATCGAAAAAGTTCCGAGCGGGATTGCAGATTACGCCGTGCAGGCAAAGGGCTACCAGACGCTTGCGTCCACCACGAACATCGAACCCGGTAAGCCCTTCCAACTGAATCTCACGCTCGCGCAAGCGACGGCGCACTAAGCGCCTCGTCTTTAACCGACCGCGGTCGAGCGGCGGTACGCGCTAGCTGGTTTTACCAGTGTAGCGCGATCGGCGACGGTCCGGTCGACGATTCCCAGAACGACCATCGCGAGCTTCTCCGGATCGTGGCGGACCATCTCGGTTTCACCGATCACCGCCGCGCGAACGGGTTCGATTCCGAGTGCCGCGATTCGATCGATATCCGGTTCGACCGGCACTTGACCTTCCTGCGCGTAGGCCCCGAGCAGACGCGACGGCGGCTCGTCGTTGACGATCACGTAATCGCAGATTTGCTCGCCCGCGTTGGCTAGCAACGCCTTCACATGGTCGGCTGCGGTCATACCATCGGTCTCTCCCGGCTGGGTCATGACGTTACAGACGTACATCTTGACCGCATGCGCGTGCGCGACTTCACGCGCGATTCGGCTTACCAAAAAATTCGGCGCGACCGACGTGAAGAGCGATCCGGGGCCGAGAACGATTGCGTCGGCTTCGCGAATCGCCGCAATCACTTCGTCGAGCGGCGCGGCTGCAGGCGGATCGAAGAAGACGCGCTTGATCGGGCGTTTCGCCGCCGAGATCTTCGATTCGCCTTCCACGATCGTGCCGTCGTCGAGCTCGGCGCAGAGGCGAACGAAACCGAGCGTCGCGGGAAGGACGCGCCCCACAACGTTGAGCACGCGGCTCGATTCCTTGATGGCCTGATCGAAGTTCCCGGTGATTCCCGACATCGCGGCCAAGAAAAGGTTGCCAAAGGAATGACCGCTCAGACCCTCACCCTCGGTGAAGCGGTAGCGAAAGAGATCCGTCACCATCGCTTCGTCGTCGGCCAGCGCCACGAGACAGTTGCGAACGTCGCCCGGCGGCAAGACGCCGAGCTCCTTTTGAAGCCGGCCGGAGGAGCCGCCATCGTCGCTGACGGTTACGATCGCGGTGAGATTGCTCGTTCGGCGCTTGAGCCCGCGAAGCAGCGTCGAGAGGCCGGTTCCGCCGCCGATTGCGACGATCTTATAACCCTGCTGAAGCCGCCTTCCGGCCAATGCGTCGCGAAAGCCTTTTGGGCTGCGGCCGCGCGCGACTCGAACGACCGCGCGAATCCACATCCAAATTCCGGCCGCGACCAGCGCAATGCCCACGACCCCAAGAATCCACGTTAGATACGCGGGCGGAAAATAATCGTCCACGATACCATCGAGGATCTCGTTGACGTGAATTCCCGTGCCCTGTGCGGTGAGCCATCGTGTCGCCGCATCGAGCAGCACGATGATGCCGAACGCGGCAACGAAAATCCAACGCTTGACGCCGACACCGGGCAGAAGCCATTGGAGCGATCGGGTAAATCGTTCTCGCATTACGCTGCTCGCGCCAGGTCGCGCGCCTCCCAGGCGACGTCGAGGCGAGGATTTTCGGCGAATCGTTGCATCAGGCGCCGTGCGACGTAGACGGAGCGATGACGGCCTCCGGTGCATCCGATCCCAATCGTCAGTTGCGTCTTTCCTTCGGCCAAGTATCGCGGGATCAGAAAATCGAGCAGATCGGTTACCTTCGTGAGAAACGGCGCGAGCGACGGATCGCTCTCGATAAATGCGCCGACCGGCGCGTCCTCACCCGTCTGCGGCGCGAGCCGCTCTTCGTAGTTCGGGTTGCGCAGGAAGCGGACGTCGAATAGGAGATCGAGATCGGTCGGCAGACCGAACTTGAAGCCGAAGGCAACGAACGTCATCGTTAAGCGCACCGGCCGATCGGCCAGAAAGGCGGTTGCTATTCGTTCTTTGAGCGCGCCGGCCGTGAGGCTGGTAGTATCGATGATGACGTCTGCCCGCTCGCGCAACGGAGCGAGTACTCGCCGATCGGCATCGATCGCTTCGCGCAGCGAGCCTTCCGGCCAAAAAGGATGGCGGCGGCGCGTCTCGCTGAAGCGTCGGACGAGCAGATCGTCCGCGGCATCTAAAAAGAGCAGCCGCGTGTCGTGGGTTTGCGCGATGCGATCGATCGCCGCGCCTGGGTCTCCCAGCTCGGCGCCGCTGCGCATGTCGAGCGCAATCGCGACGTCCCGGGCCTGGGAGCGCTCGAGCGCCTCGATTGCACCGTCGAGGACGGCCGGAGGCAGGTGTTCGATGCAGTAGAAGCCCAAATCTTCGAAGGACTTTATCGCCTGACTCAAGCCGGCACCGGAGAGGCCCGTCACGAAGACGATGCGCAGCGAACTCATATGAAGCTCTTTTCGCCTGAGCGCGCCAACGCCCTCATTTCAAAGCTCGAGCCGCTAATGGAGGAGCTCCTGAGGCGCCGCCGTGAGTTAGCCATTCGGCTGCTCGAGTCGGATCCCGCGTTGCATCAAGCGCCGCCTCGCCGTCCACGGATTGCCTCGGCACGTTCGGCACTGCCCCCGCCGCGCTTTGGGGAGTTAAAGCACGAAATCGGCCGGTTAATCTACCGAATCGAATCGTTGGGGTGCGTCGTTAAAGATATCGACCTAGGGCTCGTCGACTTCCCGGCGATACTCGATGACGAGGAAATCAATCTTTGTTGGAAGCTGGGCGAGCCCTCGGTGGCGTACTGGCACGGCACCGACGAGGGTTTCGCAACCCGCAAGCCGCTGCTTTAGCTAGGTCGCTGCCGATTCCGGCGCGACGGCGACGAAATCTTCGGCGAGCCCCTGCAGACGTACGTCGCCGAAATCGGCGGTGTAGGCGCCGCTCTCGGCGGCCGTAATTTCCCCGACCTCGGGGACGTTTGCCAACTGCGGAATTCTCGCGCGAATCTCATCCGGAATCCGGACGCGGTCGCCGACTGCAAGCGTGCCCTGATCGAAGAGCGCATTGAGGCTATCCAGCAGCATCGGCAGTGGGATACCGTAGTCGCCGCTGATCGCTCCAATCGTATGCGTTTCGCTGATTGCGCAGTTCGAGCAACCGCCTAAATGGAAGCCCGCAAAGACGCGGCGCGCGCCGGCGTGCAGTTTGAAAGCCTCGTCGACGGTCATCTCGGGGGTGAAGCGCTGGTCGTTCATCACATGCATTCCTTCGGTAGAACGCCATCCTCGCCCCACTGGTTGCGTTCTTTGGCGGAGTACGCCTGTAAGCCGGATTCTGTTCCCACCTTCGTGGGTGATGACCATCTCTCTGGGACACTCGTTACCGAGTGCCTCGGTGCGACGTAGCTCGTTAGGACGGGCCGTCCATCGATCGAGCTGTCTTGCTTCGGGTGGGGTTTGCCCGAGCCCGCGTCACCGCGGCGCTCCGTGAGCTCTTACCTCACAATTTCACCCTTGCACGGCGCCGCGAGGCGCCGGCGGTATGTTTCTGTGGCACTTTCCTTCGAGTTGCCCCGACAGGACGTTATCCTGCACCCTGCCCGTATGAAGCCCGGACTTTCCTCCCCTTCGGTTGTGGAAGGGGCGGTCATCCAGCGTACTCCGCGAGCGTAGTATACCATCGAGCGACGATCTCGGCAGAATCGACCAAGCGAGGTCCGGGCCGGCTCATGTACGCGTTACCGTCCATTGGAAGCACTCGCCCGCGGTTCCGGGCGTGCAGCGCTCTCCACTGCGCGACCGAGTCGAGCAGCGCGAGGGCGCGTTGCGTCGCCGCCAGATCCATACCGCAGGGCGCGATGACGATCGCGTCAGGCTCTGCTGCTGCAATTTCATCCCAGCCGAGTCGTTGCGAGTTCGATCCAGGATGCGCCAAGATGGGCGTTCCGCCGGCGAGCTCGATCAGCCCCGGAATCCAGTGGCCCGCGCTCATCGGCGGATCGGTCCACTCCAGCACGAGTGTGCGCGGCGTTGCGACCAGCCTCTTGCATCGCTGAAGCGCTACCACCCGAGACGTCAAGCCCGCGATGAGTTGCGACGCTCCCTCGGTGTGCCCGGTAATTCCGCCGAGCAACTCAATGTTTGCAAAGACGCCGTCGAGCGAGCGAGGCTCCAGCGAAACCACCCGCGGATCCGAGCGCAGTCGCTTTGCCGCGGCGGTGACGATTTCGTACGAAACCGCGCAAACTGGACAGAGCTCCTGCGTGACGATCAAATCCGGCGCGAGCCGATCGAGCAGCTCAGCATCGAGATGATAGAGGCTCGAGCCCGCGTGCACGGCGGCGCGCACGTGGCGATCGATGCCTGCCGGCGTTTGCAATTGCGGCCCCGCCGCTGCCGTGAGTTTCGGCCGCGTCCGCGCCTCGGCAGGAAAGTCGCACTCGTGCGTAACGCCCACGACGTCGCCGCCCGCTCCGATTCCAAAGAGAATCTCGGTCGCACTCGGCAGCAGGCTGACGATCCTCATCTTAGCAAGGGCATGCAACGAATCGGGCCAAAAGGCCCGCCATGAACGTCTTCACCATCGTCGCGGGACTGCTGGGCGGTCTGGCGCTGTTCTTGTTCGGTGTCGACCGAATCTCGCGCGCCGTGCAGGCCATCGGCGGCGACAGCATCCGCAACATTCTTGAACGCCTGTCTAAAAATGCGGTGTCCGGCGCAATTACGGGCGTGGTCGTCACGGCCATCCTACAGGCGTCGGCGGTGACGATTGCGATTGCGATCGGTTTTGTTTCGGCGAATCTCATGACGCTTGAACAGGCGATTCCGATCGTGCTCGGCTCAAATGTCGGGACGACCTCTACCGCCTACCTTGCTTCGGTACAGGTTGGGCCCTGGGCCTATCTGCTGATCGCAATCGGGTTCTTGATCACCAAGTTTGCAAAGGCGCAACGGATCCATCATATCGGCTCGGCGGTCATCGCGCTCGGTCTGATCTTGGCGGGTCTTGAGTTGATGAAGGAGTCGATGGTTCCGCTACGTTCGTGGGAGCCGTTCGTCGAGCTGATGGCAGCTGCGTCGCATCCGCTCGTCGGGATTGCTTTGGGTTTTGGGCTGACGGCGCTGGTCCAGTCTTCGACGGCGACCATCGGCATGGCGGTGACGCTCGCTGCGACCGGCCTGCTCGGGCTGGATGGCGGCATCGCGATTTTGTTGGGCGCAAACGTCGGGTCGGTAGTGATGCCCGTCATCGTCTCGCTCGATAAGTCAATGGAAGCCAAGCGCGTGGCCGGCGTCCAAGTAATTTTCAACGTACTCGGCGTCGGAATCTGGACGCTCTTGATTCCGGTCTTGGCTTCGATTTCGCAACGCATCACACCGAACGTTGCGGCGCAGCTTGCATTCGCGAACACGTTCTTCAACACCGTGAATCTCGTGTTATTCTTGCCCTTTACGAATCAGCTCGCATGGCTCGTGCGAAAGATCCTGCCGGGGACGGCCGGCGAGGAACACGTGCAGGTACTCGATCCGGACCTAATCGAGACGCCGGCGCTTGCAATTGGAGTTGCATGGGAGAGCGTCGCTGCACTAGGCCAGACGTCGAGCGCGGCGCTTTCGGCAGCCCTCGGCGCAGCGGTGGCCGCCGCTCCACAAACGGAAGACCACGCACCGATCGAGCAGGGGCGCCGAGACGTCATCGAATATCTCGGGCGTATCGGCTCGAGCGATGGTCTCGATAACGCACAGCGTCAACGGATCGTCGCCGCGATCGTCAGTGCCGATACGTTCGCGACCGTAGGTACCGACGTGGTCGCGAACTTGATGAGCGTTGCCCGGCGGCGAGCGGAAGCGAGTCTGCAATTTGAGTTTTTGCAGCCGGTGGTTGCCGCGGCAAGCGGACTGTTCTCGCAAGTAGTCACGAGGTTCGAGGAGTTTCCAACAAGCGATCTCAACGAGATCATCGAGGCCTCGCGCGCGCTCGATCTTAGCAGCCGCAGGTCCTCGCTAGTTGCAGCCGGGGCCGGTGCTGCCGGGGGAGCCGAGGCCTACGAGATGAGTTCCTGGGTCCTGACGCAAGTGGAACTGGTCACGCACGCGACGCGCGAGATCACTCGAGCACTTAGGGATCACTCACCCTGAGCGAGCGAGTAACCGCGCTCGCCGTTGAACGTGTACAGCCCCTCGGTCTTGATGACGTCGAAGCCGGCTCGACCCGCCGCCTTGAGCAAGTCGATGACGTTCTCAGAGGAGAAAGGCTTGCCGTCGGCCTCAAAGCGGCAGCACCAGTGGTCGCTCCAATATGTGTCGGGATTCCCGTCGGGCCAGACTTTGGTGCCGCGATTGCTGATCGTCGTCAGCCTGACGCCGTCGACACCGAATCGGTTCATCACCGAGGCGATCTGATCCGGGTTACCGTCGCGGCGGTCGATGAAGAGATCGACACCCGCGCGCAGCTTCATCGGCGGCTTACCGGCCGGCCGAATCGCGAGGTTCATCTGTGACTCTTTGTCGTACTCGACGGCCTTGAGATGCTGCGGCTTTTGGCCGAGACGCGAAATCACGGCGCTGGCAAACTCTTTGGTGCCGACCTTCTCGCGCGACGTACCTTCCGTGTAGATGTCATAGGTGTGAATCCCATCCTCGATGGTGCGCAGCCACGCGTTATGGACGCGCTCGGCGACGCCGGCCTGCCCGACGTGCACCAGCATCAAAATCGCTCCGTGCAGCAGGCCCGATGGGTTGGCGAGGTTCTGACCCGCGCGGCGCGGCGCCGATCCATGGATCGCTTCGAACATCGAACAGTGATCCCCGATGTTCGCCGAACCCGCTAGACCCACCGACCCGGTGATCTGCGCCGCGACGTCCGAGAGCACGTCGCCATAAAGATTCGGCATTACGATCACGTCGAAGGCTTCGGGCGTGTCGGCCATCTTGGCTGCGCCGATGTCGACGATCCAGTGCTCGTGCTCGATGTCGGGATACTCGGCGGCAATTTCGTTGAAGGTCCGGTGGAAGAGTCCATCGGTGATCTTCATGATGTTATCTTTGGTAAAGCAGGTGACTTTCTTGCGCTTGTTCGCATGTGCGTATTCGAAAGCGTAACGAATGATGCGCTTACTGCCTGGCCGCGAGATCAACTTTAGGCACTGAGCAACTTGGTTCGTCTGGCGATGCTCGATGCCGCCGTAGACGTCCTCTTCGTTCTCGCGCACGATCACGATATCCATGTTCGGATGCTTGGTCGCAACGTACGGATGGAGCGACATGCAGGGCCGTACGTTCGCGTACATTCCCAGCGTTTTGCGCACGGTGACGTTGAGACTCTTGAAGCCGCCGCCCTGTGGGGTCGTGATCGGCGCCTTGAGAAATACCCTCGTGCGGCGCAGCGACTCCCACGAGGAAGGCTCGATGCCGTTGGATATGCCCTTGTTGTAGACGGACTCGCCGATTTCGATGCGTTCGAGCTCGAGGTGCGCGCCGGCCGCATCTAAGATGCGAAGCGTCGCGGTCATGATCTCTGGACCGATGCCGTCGCCGTACGCGACCGTGATGGGCGTCTGCTGCATCAAGCTGTTATGCGGCTACGCAGCGGAACTTTGCGTACATGTAGGGATAGTCGTCGTAGAACCAATTGCGGAACGAGCGACGGATCAGCTCGCGCGGGGTAACCGGGGATGCGCCCTTCATGACGTAGTGTTTGCCGTCGAAGAAATCGGCCGAGTATTGCGGATAGGAAGCCATCGGCTCGAAACCAGGCAGTGGGGCAAACGGCGTTGAGGTCCACTCCCAGCCGTTGCCGATCAGCTCCACGACGCCCCAGGCGCTGGCGCCTTCCGGATGTGCGTCGACCGGTTCGGGGTCGAAGCGCTCGAATCCGAAGTTGCCGTAGCGCGGCGCCGGCGAATCAGCACCCCACGGAAATGGGCGCTCGCCGCCGGCGGGTGTGCCGAACGCGGCGCGATGATACTCCGCCTCCGACGGTAATCGCTTGCCTGCCCACGTCGCATATGCCCTCGCCTGCTGATGCGAGACGTAGACGGGCCAAGAGTGCGGGAGCGGGATCTCCTCAAAGACGGTCTTTAGCATCCAAGTTCCATCGCGCGCACGCCAGAAGGCCGGAACCGGGCCACCGGCTTTGACGAAGCGCAACCATTGCCCGTTGGTCACGGCATACGTCTCGATCTCGAAGGCGGCAACGTCGACTTCCGTGCGCCGGAACTCGTTGTCCCACCCGAACGGTATCTCGTCGAGCTCGACGCCGAGGGTCGCGGTGCCGGCCCCGACGCGACGCATCGGTGCCGGCGGAATCTGGTGATCTTGGTGTTTGCTCGAGACCGCGTGCTTGCGGTCGTCCGCGAGCTGATGAATGATATACGTCAGCGTCTCCTGGTGCATCTCCTCATGCTCGAGGATCGTATACGCCGCTTGGGCCCGAACCAGCCGCGGAACCTTGGGATTTTCGATTTGCCCCGAAGCCAGCGCGCTGATGACGTGCTCGTCGCAACGGGCCGCAAATGCAGCGACGGCTTGCCGGTCGGGCCAGTCCGAGCGATCGTGACGACGAGCATCGTCGAGGCTTCCCGGATCGATCCCGCGTTCGAAGAGACGCTCGAGCGTGGGGTCGAACGGATTCTCTCCCAAACCGCGTTCGTTGAGCGTTAAGAAACTGAAATCAGGGATGTGACCTTCGTAGAACGCGAACGGATGCCGCAACGGTATCGGGCGGTCGTAAAACGCGTCTGGATCGACCAAACCGAAGATGGCCGCGGTTTGCTCGCGATTGCGACGGTACCGCTCCAGTAGAGCAGCGCGATCGATATCGGTTCCCGTAACTACAGCGTTCCTCGCCTTTCTTGTTCGCGCTCGATCGAGACGAAGAGCGCCTTGAAGTTGCCTTTGCCGAATGAGAGGCTGCCTTTGCGCTGAATAATCTCGAAGAACAGGGTCGGGCGGTCTTGCAGCGGCTTGGTAAAGATCTGAAGCATGTAACCCATGTCGTCGCGGTCGACGAGGATTCTAAGCTCGCGAAGAGTTTCGAGCGCCTCGTCGATCCGACCCACCCGCTCTCCCAGCATCTCATAATATGAGTCGGGCGTATCGAGGAACTCGACGCCGTTGGCTTTTAGCGCCCGGATCGTCGCCGCGATATCGTCGGTCCTGATCGCCATGTGTTGTACGCCCGCGCCCCGGTAAAAGTCGAGGTACTCCTCGATCTGCGATTTCTTTTTACCTTGTGCCGGCTCGTTGATTGGAAACTTCACGCGATGACGCGGATCGGTCATGACCTTGGAGCGCAGCGCGGTATACTCGGTCGAAATGTCCTTGTCGTCGAACGATACGAGCTGCGAGAAGCCGAAGACGCGACCGTAGAAGTCGCCCCATCGGTCCATCTCGCCCCAGCCAACGTTTCCGACGCAATGATCGATGAACTGCAAACCTGGTTTGGCGACGCGTGCGATCGTTTTGCGATCCTCGACGAAACCCGGCGCAAAGATTCCGGCGTAGCCGTCGCGCTGAATGAAGGAATGGACGGTATCGCCATACGTCGCGATCGTCGCTTTGACGAGGCGGCCAGAGGGATCTTCGAGCATCGTCGGTTCGAGCACGACGCTGGCTCCGCCCCGGACCGCCATCTCGAATGCGGCTTGCGCGTCCTCGACGAGGATCGCAATATCTTTGATGCCGTCACCGTGAAGCGTTACGTGGCGTGCGATCGGGTCGTCGGGCACGAGGCTGGCGGTAAGGACGAAGCGCAGCTTATTCTGCTCCAGTAGATAGCTTACCCGGTTGCGTACTCCGGTTTCAGGTCCGGCGTACGCAAGTTGATCGAAGCCGAAGGCCGACATGTAATAGTGCGCAGCTTGTTTGGCATTGCCGACGTAGAACTCGACGTGGTCCCAGTCGATCTGTGCGAGCGGATTGCTGCGCGCTTCGGTCGCGGTACTCATGGCGCCCGGTCTTGGCGAAGGCTCGTGGCGGGCCCTGTCAAAGCAGCCGTCCATGGCCACCTCAACGGCGCTGCGGGCATCCGTTCGCGCAGCATTCGCAGGGCTGATCGACTATGCCGGCCTCTTTCCACCCGCGCAGCTTTCGATCGACGCGGCGCAAGCCGAGTACGAAGCGGCGCGCCGCGGCCCGTACGCCTGGATGCTGGGTCGATTTATCGTCTCCGCGCCGCTCATCGCTACGTGGTCGGGCGTCAAGCTGCCGTTCTCGGTGATCGTCGACTCCGAGCCCAATGCGCTCGAGCGCCTCGCGACGCCGGCCGCCAAAAACGCGCAGATCGAATCGCTCGAGATTCCACTGCCCAAAAACATCTCGACCGGCGACGTTCCCCGCAGTATCGGCAGACTCGGTGCGGATATAGCGATTGCCGGCCTGGGCGACGTCCCGGTTTTCGTCGAGCTTCCGCGTGGCGAGCACTGGCTCGGCTCATTGCCGGTCGCGATGAACTCGCTCGCGCAGGCCGAGCTTGGCGGGAAACTACGTTGCGGCGGAGTGACCGTCGAGGCATTCCCGAGCGTTGCCGAGGTCGCGGCCTTCATCCTCGCGGCGACCGATGCAAACGTCGCGTTTAAAGCGACTGCGGGGTTGCACCATCCGATCAGGCACCGCGATCCGGCGAGCGGTTTTATGATGCACGGCTTTCTCAACCTAATTGCCGCTGCGGCGCTCGCTCCGCGCGTGGACTCAGAGACGCTCCAGCGTATCGTAGCAGAAGAAGAACCGCTCGCATTCGCGTTTGACGACGCGTCCTTTTCGTGGAGAAACGAACGCATTGACATCGCGGAGCTGACGCGAACGCGTAACGATGCATTCGTCGCTTATGGGAGTTGCAGTTTTTCCGAGCCGGTTGCGGATCTATCCGCGCTGAGATTGCTTCCCGTCCAGTGACCGGGCGGCGCGATACGACCGACCCTCGTCTCGAATCGTGGGTACCGGTTGCGGCGGCTAGCGACTTTCCGATTCAAAACCTGCCCTTCGGCGTCTTTGTTGCCGACGGCCGGCTGCCGCGTATCGGAGTAGCGATCGGCGAGAAACTGATCGACTGTTACGCAACGGCGCAAGCCGGGCTTTTCGATGAGTGCTGCGAGCCCGAACTGCTGCAAGCGACGACGCTCAATCCGCTGCTCGCAGCGGGTCGCTCCGTCTGGGCCGCACTGCGCGAACGTCTTTCGCAACTGCTGCGCAGCGACGGCGATCCCCGATTGCGCGAGGCCGGCGCCGATCGCTTTTTGCTCGAGCGAGGCGCAGTCGAGATGCGAGTGCCGATGGAGATCGGCGATTACGTGGACTTCTACTCCTCGATGGAGCACGCAACGAATCTTGGCCGGCTCTTTCGCCCCAATGCTGAGGCGTTGCTGCCGAACTGGCGTTGGATTCCGGTCGGCTATCACGGGCGCTCGAGCACCGTTGTAATTGACGGCACGCCGGTGCGACGCCCATCCGGTCAACGCAAGCCGGCCGACGCGCCGGCTCCGCAGTTCGGGCCGAGCCGGCGGCTCGACATCGAGCTTGAGATGGGCTTCGTCACCGGCCCGGGAAACGAGTTGGGCGATCCGATCGACGTTGGGGATGCGCGCGAACATATCTTCGGACTCGTCCTGGTCAACGATTGGAGCGCGCGCGATATTCAGGCCTGGGAGTACCAGCCGCTCGGACCGTTCTTGGGTAAGTCGTTCGCAACAACGATCTCTCCGTGGGTAGTGACGCTCGAGGCGCTCGAGCCATTTCGCGTCGAGGGTCCGCACCAGCATCCCGAACCGTTAGAATATTTACGGACCGGCGAACCGTGGGCATACGCAATCCGGCTCGCAATCGAACTCCAGACGGCGCGCATGCGCGAGCAGGGCGTCCCGCCCGAGGCGATTTCGCAGACCACGTTTCGCAATATGTATTGGAACGTCGCTCAACAGCTCGCGCACGCGACGGTTAACGGCGCGATCGCCCGTCCGGGCGATCTCTTTGCGTCGGGTACCATCAGCGGCGCGGAGCAGGGAACGCAGGGAAGCCTCATCGAGCTGACGTGGAACGGTGAACGCCTGCTCGAGCTCACCAACCGCGAGAAACGCGCCTTCCTTGAGGACGGCGACGAGATTACGCTGCGCGGCTGGTGCGAGAAGCCCGGTGCGCGCCGCATCGGTTTCGGCGCGGCGCGCGGCCGCATCGAAGCTGCCGTTTAGGTTCTAGCCGGCTCCTCGATCCAGGAGCGGAAGTACTGCGGGTCTTCGCATTCGAGCGCGCCTTGCGCAAGCTGCAGCGGCTTGAACGTATCGATCATCACCGCGATTTCGTCGGTCGACTTCTTCCCGAGGCTTTGCTCGACGGCACCCGGTTGGGGACCGTGCGGAGCGCCGGCGGCGTGTAAGGTGATCGAGCCCTCTTCGACCCCGCGGCGGCTCATGAAGTTGCCGCTGACGTAGTAGAGCACTTCGTCGCAATCGACGCTGGAGTGATTATAGGGCACCGGTATCGCGAGCGGATGATAGTCGAAGAGCCGCGGCACGAACGCGCAGAAGGCGGCGCCCGGCGCTTCGAAGGTCGCGTGGGCGGGCGGTGGTTGATGAAGTTTACCCGTGATCGGTGCGAACTCATCGAGGTTGAAGGCGTATGGATAGCAATAACCATCCCAACCGACAACGTCGAACGGATGATTCTGCACGATATAAATCGCATCGCGGCCGGCGTTTGTGAGCCGAATCTCGTATTCGCCTTGATCCGTGACCGGCGCTTTGAGTACCGGAGCCCGAAAGTCGCGCTCGTAGTACGGCGCGTGCTCCTCGAGTTGTCCGAACTCGTTGCGGTATCGGCGCGGGATCGTCACGGCGCCCTTGGACTCATAAACGAGCATACGCGTGTGCGACGAGGGCAAGACGCGGAAGACCGTGCCGGTGGGTATCACGAGATAGTCGTGGTCGCGGTAGGCCAGCTCACCGAACTGTGACTCGATAACGCCGGTGCCGTGATGGACGAAGATCAACTCGTCGCCGCCCGTGTTGCGGTAGAAATACTCCATCGGGCGATTGGCGTGCGCGATCGAGATCACGACGTCGTCATTACCGAGTAACGGCGTTCGCGATTCGATCGGGTCGTCGCCCTCGAGGTGGAGCGACGCCGTCTTCAAATGCCGATTGCGTAAGGGTTCGTTGGCAGCAAACGTGACGTTGGGGCGCTGCCACGGACGAACGTCGAGCGTCGCGGTCGGCGGGTGCGCGTGGTAGAGAAGTGAGTAGACGCTCTCGAACCCCTTCGTCGAGAAGAGCTCCTCGGCGTAGAGTCCACCGTCCGGGCGGCGGAACTGAATGTGCCGCTTGTGCGGAACGGAGCCTTCGCGCACGTAGGACGGCATCTAGACGCTCTCGGCGCTAACGACGATCGCGCGTTCGGTCGCGGAGAAACCGTTTGCCTTATGCGATCCGTCGCAGAACGGCTTGGTCTGCGAGCCACCGCAACGGCAGAGCGCCACGTTCTCGCTCTCTAACGTGTAGCCGTTGCCATCGGCATCGGTCAGCGTGAACTTCCCGCGAATCAGGTAGGGGCCGCTCTCGCGAGCTTTGATTGTTATGTCATTCATCGGAGGCGGCTTTCGACGTGCGCGCGACGCGCTCCTAATGGTGCGACGCGGTTCCCCGCAAAACGGCGCGGGCCAGCACGTGACCGGCGACGCGCGCCTCCAACTGCGAGGCCGTCAACGGGGCGTCGGCCGCAACGTGCGCGACGTCAAGCGCGTACAGCGTGAAAACGTAATGGTGCGAGGGTCCGGGCGGAGGACACGGGCCATAGTATCCCGGTTTGCCGAGCGATGTCTCGCCAAGCTGATCGCGAGCAAGATCTACGTTCACCGCGAGTCCATGGGTCGTCGCCGGCAGATTGTAGACGACCCAGTGGTAGAAGCCGCCGGGAATCGGCGCATCGGGATCCCGCACGATCAAAGCGAAAGACTTTGCCGCCTTGGGTTGGTCACTCCACGCCAGCGCGGGCGAGCGGTTCTTCCCGCCGCAGTCGGTGGCCATGGATGCCGACGGAACGACACCTCCGTCCGGGAAATCCCCGCTGCTCAGCTTCATCATGGCGGTTGCGGTCGCGAGAAGGATGGCCTGCGCCGCTGCAACTCGGAGCATGGCCGTATGGTATCATGGCGTGGCCATGATGGGAGTTAGGCCTCACGCGGCGTAACCCCGTGAACCCCGCCAGAACCGGAAGGTAGCAACGGTAAGCGAGCCCTTACGGGTGCCGTGAACCCCCTGGCTCTCGTCGTGGCCCTATTCGTTGGAGGATCGAGTTGGGAACGTTCTACGCTGCCGCAGGCGCGTTTGTGGGCGCCCTCGTGGCGCTCTTTATCTATCACGCCGCCGTCGCGCGCCCCGCGCTGCAGCGGACGAACCGCTTGCTCGAACTGCACGGCAATCTACTTTCAGGGGACCCGCGCAGCGCGGCGGACCGGCTCGGTGCGCTTGAAGATTTGCACACTTCGGCGCGAACGGCGCTGGAAGACCTCAGCGATCGGCTGGCCTCGCAGGAGGCGCTTGCCGCGACCGACCTCTCGCGGGTTGGGTTCGTCCGCTACGACGCCTTTGCCGGCAGTGGGTCGGGGCTCTCATACGCGCTGGCACTGCTGAACCGGCAGGGCGACGGCGTGGTCCTCAACAGCATCTACTCGCGCGAGGACGCTCGCACGTTCGGCAAGCCGGTTGAGGCGTTCGAACCGAAAGTGCGGGCTTCGGCCGAAGAGCTCGAGGCCATCGAGCGGGCGCGCCTAGCCGCATCGTAGAACGGGCGCAAGCGTGAATCAGCTCATGTGCGGGATCGCAAACGTTCTTTACTACGCCGTCTACGCGTACACGGCCGTACTCTTGATCTATGCAATCGTTTCGTGGTTTCCAAGCCTTCGGGGGCGGTGGACGAACGTGCTCGCAGCCCTGGTCGAACCCGTCTTGATTCCGATTCGGCGCATCATTCCGCCGGTCGGCGGCCTCGATCTCGCCTTCCTGATCGTACTGCTCGTACTGCAACTGCTGGTTCGGCCGGCTCTTTGGTCGCTGGCCAACAGCTGCATGTTCGGTTCGTAGCTGGTGATTTGGCGCTAAAATCGGAGCGGCCGCACCGCATCGACGTCGCGGGTAACGTCCGCAACTTCTGCATCATCGCCCATATCGATCACGGCAAGACAACGCTCTCGGACCGGCTGCTCGAGATCACTCGAACCGTCCATTCGCGCGAGCTCGAAGAACAGGCGCTCGACGCGATGGACCTCGAGCGCGAACGCGGCATAACGATCCGGATGCACCCGGTGACGCTTCAGTATCGAGCAAACGACGGCGAGCTCTATCGGCTCAATCTGATCGACACACCCGGCCACGTGGACTTTTCGTACGAGGTTTCCCGATCGCTTGCCGCATGCGAAGGTGCGGTGCTGATCATCGACGCGGCGCAAGGGATCGAGGCGCAGACGCTCGCCAACTATCACCTTGCGTTAGAGCACGACCTCACGATCATTCCCGTGATCAACAAGATCGATCTTCCCGCCGCCGACCCGGCGCGCGTGATGGGTGAGATCGAAGAGCTGCTGGTCATGGAGAAGAGCGAATGCATCCTGGCAAGCGCAAAGAACGGTGTGGGAATCGAGGACATCCTCGAAGCGATCGTTCATCGCATCCCAGCGCCGAAAGGGCATCGCGACCGCCTGCGCGCGCTCGTCTTTAACGCGCAGTTCGACCAGTATCGCGGCGTGGTGAACTACCTGCGCGTCGTGGACGGTACGCTCTCCCCGGGGACGCGTTTCATGTCGATGGCGCACGAGCGGGTCTTCGAGTGTACCGAGGTCGGAATCTTTGCGCCGCAGATGCAGCCGACGAAGTCGCTCGAGCTCGGCGACGTCGGCTATGTAATTGCCAACATTAAATCGTTGGGCGAAATCGACGTCGGCGACACGATCACCTCGGCGACCGATCCGGCGCACGTAGCCTTGGCCGGATATCGCAAGGCCGTTCCGATGGTCTATTGCGGACTCTATCCCAATGAGGGGGAGTACGACGGACTGCGCGATGCGCTCGAAAAGCTCAAGCTCAACGACGCCGCGCTGGTCTACGAGCCTGAAAGCTCGATCGCGCTCGGCTTCGGCTTTCGCTGCGGCTTTTTAGGCCTGCTGCACATGGAGATCGTGCAGGAGCGGCTCGAGCGCGACTACGGACTCGATCTGATCGCGACCTCGCCGTCGGTCGTTTTTCGGGTCGTGCGTACCGACGGCACGACGCTGACCGTCGACAATCCGTCGAGGCTGCCGGCGCCAAACGTCATTCGGACGATCGAGGAGCCGTACGTCAAAGCAACGATCATCTCGCCACCCGAGTATGTGGGCGCGATCATGGAGATCACGCAGAGCCGTCGCGGCGCGCTTTCAAACATGGAGTATCTCCACGACGGGCGCGTCATCCTGACGTACGAGATGCCATTGATCGAGGTGATCGTCGACTTCTTCGACGCGTTGAAGTCACGAACCAAAGGCTATGCCTCGCTCGATTACGAGGTGATCGCCTACCGCGAGGGCGACCTCGCCAAGCTGGAGATACTGCTCAACAACGAGCCGGTCGACGCCCTGTCGTTTATCGTCGCGCGCGACAAGGCAGTCCAGCGGGGCCGCGCACTGGCCGAAAAGCTCAAGGAGCTCATCCCTCGTCAGATGTTCGAGGTTCCGATTCAAGCCACTATCGGCGGCAAGGTCGTGGCCCGCGAGACGGTGACCGCGATGCGCAAAAATGTGCTCTCCAAGTGCTACGGCGGCGATATCACGCGTAAACGCAAACTGCTCGAAAAGCAAAAGGTCGGAAAAGAGCGCATGAAGCGCGTCGGCAAGGTCGAGTTGCCTCAGGAAGCTTTCATGGCGGTCTTGAAGCTGGGAACTTGAAGACGTACGTCGCCACGACCAACCTTGGAAAACTGCGCGAGTTGAAAGCGATGTTCGCGCGCTCGCCCTTACAGATCGTAACGCCACGCAAGCGGATCGAGCTCGACGTGATCGAGAACGCCGCGACCTATGCCGGTAACGCTCTGCTGAAGGCAACGGCGCTCGCGGAGGCGCTGCGCGAGCGGCATACGGCCGCAGCGGTGCTGGCGGACGACAGCGGCTTGGAGGTCGACGCGCTAGCCGGTAGGCCCGGCATACTTTCGGCGCGTTACGGCGGTCCGCAGCTCGATTGGCCGACGCGGCGTGCGGCTTTACTGGCCGAGCTTCGCGGCGTGCCGCCGTACCGGCGAGCCGCGCGTTTCGTCTGCGCGCTGGTACTGATCGAGCCGGGGCGCGAACCGCTTACCGCGACCGGCGAGGTCCGCGGCTACGTTCTGGAGATCCCGGCCGGCAGCGGCGGGTTCGGGTACGATCCGCTCTTCCTCTATCCACCCTTCGGGCGAAGCTTTGCGACGCTCACCGAAAAGGAGAAGAATGCCGTCAGCCATCGGCGCAACGCCGCCGATGCGCTGCTGGCCGCACTGCAAGAGCGTGGTTGAGATCGCCGGCGCGGCCGCGTCAATCGACGGCGTGCGAGCGATCGCGCGGCGACGCAAGCTCGACGAAACTGCTCTGAGGCTCTCGATAAACGCGGCAGACCTGGGCCGCGCCTGGATAGCACGCGACCAGAGCGAGGTCGTCGGGATCGCGATCGCTCACGATTCGGAAGATGAGCGCTACATCGGCGATTGTTACGTCGAAGCGTCGTACCGCGCGCAAGGTGTCGGAAGCGGCTTGTTGGCAGCGGCGCTCGACGATGCGCAAGATCGTGCCCGGACGATGCTCCTCGACTCAACCGATCCGGCTGCGGCTCGATTGGCGTATCGCTACGGAATGGCGCTGCGCCAGCCGATCCTGCGTTTTGCCGGCTCGATTCCGCGTGAAGAAGAGCTTGCGAAAATGGCTGCAGGCGAGTACCGGTTTGGAGTCGAGCCGATCGACCCCGTCGCGCACCGCATGGCGCTCAACGAGCTCGACCGGCAGACTCGAGGGACGGTCCGCCCCGCCGATCATGCGTCCTTTGCGCGCGAAGCATCCGGAAATGCGTTCTCCCTGAACGGTGAAATAGTGGGCTACGCGTACGTTTGGCCTGATGGGTGCGTCGGGCCGTCGGCATGCGCGTCGGAAGCATACCTGGTGCAGATCTTTGCTTATTCGCTGGTAACCTTGCAACGCGTTCACCGGGCCTCCTGGTGCACGGCGCTCGTTCCAGGTTCTAACCGCCGAATCGCGAGAGCGTCGTTACGCGCCGGCTTGCGAATTCAGGATCCGTTTACAATCGCAAGCGACACGCAGCTCCCAGGCCTATCGGCGTACATCGGCCGTCACCAACTTCTGTTGTAAAGCTTAAAGGCGTCCCAACTCGCTCTTGCGCGGTACTCGTTGCGCCATCGGGCCGAGTCCGGCTCGATTAAAGCCGTCGTAAAGCCGCTTGATCAGATAGCTGCGGGCTTGAAACTGGTCCGCGAACTCCGGCGTTCGCATATGGACGCTTAAACTGACGGTCGAGTCACCAAGATCGCGGAAGCGCACGTATGGCCGGTCGCCGACTCTTGCCTGCATGTCGTCGAGCGCCGCACTCGCGGCTTCGAGCGCGACCCGCTCGACTTCGTCGAGATCGTTTCCGTACGCCACCGCCACTGGTACGGAGACCGTAAGTTCGGCCTCCGGCAGATGGTAGTTGGTGAAGATGGATTGAGCGAGCTTCTCGTTGGGGATCACGATCAAGTTGTTCGATAGATCGCGAATGGTCGTATTTCTCCAGTTTACGTCCTCGACGGCGCCCTCGAAGCCGCTATCGATTCTTACGTAGTCGCCCGGCCGCAGCTGACGCGAAGCCACGATCTGAATGCCTGAAAACAGGTTGGCCAGCGTGTCCTTCAACGCCAAAGCGATCGCTAAGCCGCCCACTCCAAGGGCCGTCAGCAGCGGCGTGATCGCGATGCCCAGCGAGTTCAGAATGATGAGCACGCCGAATGTAATAACGGTGATCTGCGCGATGCTCGCAAACAGTGACGCCGACAGCAGGCGCTTCTCGACGCCGCCGCCGTAGTGCGCGACGGTTCCGGCGGCAAAACGCGCTGCGACAAAAGTGACGGATGCGAGCACGAGCACGAGCAGAAGATGGCTGATCGAGAAGTCGAGGCGCGGGTTGAGATTGTCGGTGAGAAAAGCGGCGTAGAGCCCGGCGATCACGCCCCAAACGATCGCGACGCCGCGCACGGCATCGACTGAGACGGCGAGCCAAAAAGATTCCTTAACCTTGTGACTCTGCGTCAAACGCCGCAGAATGTAGCGGTCTACCGCGAAACCGGCTAAGGTACCGAGCGTCAACCAAACGACTGAGAGGATCAGCGGGAGATATTCGGTTAAGCTCCTCACGACTCGATATTCTGCCCAGCGCGGCGACGTGCTTAAACCCATCTCGCCAAAGGATCAAGATTAAAAGAGCGAACCTTCTCACACGCGTTCGGGGCGTAGCTCAGTTTGGTAGAGCGCCCGCTTTGGGAGCGGGAGGTCCGCAGGTTCAAATCCTGTCGCCCCGACCAATCCTGCGCCCGTGGTCTAACGGGATAAGGCACGAGTCTTCTAAACTCGAAGATGGGGGTTCGAGTCCCTCCGGGCGCATGCTACAATACGTCCTTATGGTGACTGTAGCTCAGTTGGTTAGAGCGTCGGTCTGTGGCACCGAAGGTCGCGGGTTCGACCCCCGTCAGTCACCCCACGATCCGCCGGAGGACTCTCTGTAGGCACTACGTACAACTCTAGCCGGCGTATCGACGCGAGCGCCTTTAGCTCAGTCGGTAGAGCAGCGGCCTTTTAAGCCGTTGGTCCCGGGTTCGAGTCCCGGAGGGCGCACAGTTCGCACCGCTAGCTCAATGGTAGAGCAGGTGACTCTTAATCACTTGGTTGGGGGTTCAAGTCCCTCGCGGTGCAAAGATTGAAAAACCTTCACGACGTGAGGGTTTTTCGCTTTTGGTCAATCGCGTGCGGGCGAGGCCCGTGGCTCAACCAGTGTCTCAACCGTCGGTTAACTTTGGCCGGGCGCAGGTTCGCCAGGAATCCGCCGATCGCGTCAGCAGCCTGCGTCTCGCGCTCTTGTGAGACGTTGAGGTAGTGCTTGAACGTGGTCGCCAAGCTCGTGTGCCCCATGCGCGCGGAGATCAGATCGTAATCGACACCCGCAAGCGCAGCGACTTCATCGGCGGTGTGACGCAAGGCGTAGAGGCCGCGATCGGTCGGGAACTTGTAGTCGATATCACCGTCCACGCGCGCGGCCTTCTCGGCTTCGACGGCGGCAGCTTGGAGAAGGGGCTTCACGTCGGCGGCGGCGGCGGTAGCGGTGAACTCGGCAGCGGCGGCGGGTCGTCGTACACTGAGCCGAGCGCAACGAACGTCACGCTAACGCAAGGCTACAGCGGCGCGACCGGAACCGGATCGGTGGTGATAAGTTGGTGAACGAAGCGCATCTAGCGCAACCCTACAACGACAAGGACCTTGAAGCTCAACGTGCGGCGATAAATCACGGCACTGCCGACTCGCCGCTGTCCCGACCGTTCGCAACCATTGACGCACTGCGAATCGAGAAGGGATACCGACGTTGCGTCAACTGCCACCTCCTGCGGCCACCACACGGAACGCAGGACGACTTTGGCCGAGAGAGCGGCTTCTACGAAAACGACCTAACCTGCGCGGAGTGCCGACGTAACGCGGCACCAAACTATCGGTGAGTGTATCGGGCGCCGAAGATGGTTTGAGCGCGACGTTCGGGTTGACGGTCAAACCCCGCGTTTGACCCCGAAGCGCGTAACCCGCCTAAGCGAACGCTGGGGGGCCAGGCAGTGCCCTAAGCTCTGATCCCTACGTCACCGTGCCGGGAAAGCGGATGACGCCTCACCTCAAAAAGCCGCCAGAGCGTCCGCGATTTAAAGCAGCCTGATTTTTTAATTTTTTTCGGGCGGAGGATCACGCGGAATGAGTCGCGCGAAGGCCGGTAACGCCGCAGAGGGGTGGCGCGTTGCGACAGCGTTGCGCACGCGCGCGCGTGTTGGGGTGGGTGTACGCCGTGC
Source organism: Candidatus Cybelea sp. (assembly GCA_049578945.1). Classification (GTDB taxonomy): domain Bacteria; phylum Vulcanimicrobiota; class Vulcanimicrobiia; order Vulcanimicrobiales; family Vulcanimicrobiaceae; genus Cybelea. Next base: position 62,208 of record JBAUMX010000186.1, read on the forward strand.
GAGAGTCGCGCGAGGGATCGACGCGCCGTAGAGGGGGTGGCAGGTTGTGCTTCGCGCGCGCGCCCGCGCGTGAGCGGGTCCCCTATCGCGAGTCTATCTGCGGCTGCTTCGGCTGCTTGCCGGACCGAACGCGAGGCTAAGCATCACGTCTTCACCGAGAATGTCGGAGAGCGTGAGGTGCCTCTTGGTCTGCGGGGACGATGGCGGCGGTTGCGTCGGCAGTGGCACAGACGGTGGCACGGTGAGGGGTTCGCAGACTCCGCCGTCAAGTTCGGCGTAGATGCGCCTCTTGCGCGCAGCGACGGACGCTTCGCCCCCAAGCCGCCCGATCGTCCGGTAGTAGTTCGGCTCTGCACCTCGCTTCGTAGCGGCCCCGCCGCGACGCGCAAGCGTCCGCATCTGGGCTCGGAAGACGCCGTCAACGTCATTCATGCGCTCGATCTTCGCCAAGCCATGCGACTTGCGCTTGGAGATGCGCCGTTTTTTGCCGTTCATTTGCCCGACACGCGGCGAAGGGCGCGGCAGATGAAGTGAGGCCGCGCCGATCCTCAACGCCGTGCTACGCGCCACGCAAAGCGGTAAATGCGAACGACGACAATTCGTGACCCGGACTAACCCGGACTAACCGACCGCAACGAGTCGCGTTCAGACACGACGAACGCACGACGCGCAAGCACGATTTACGCGCGAATCACGATGACAACGGGTGGGTCGTGACGAACCAAAACGGACCTTAGAGATTCGAATCCTACCAGGCCCACCATAAAATCTAGCTTGACTCGGAACAACTCGAAACAATCGCCCGTCTTCCGGCGATTTAGTCGCCGTCGGTTCCGCGCAGAGCCGCACGCGCATCAACTGGCGATCGCTCCAATTGCACCCAGTACGAGAGCGGCTTTGAGCCAGGGATCGTCACGAACTTTCGCGGTTTTTGGCTGAAGTCGAAGACGTTCGGATCGTTCGCCGGGTCGTTTGCGCGCGCGTCGGCTTTGGCGAGCTGCGCCAATCCGAAATCGTCTTCGATGAAGCGCACGATGCTCGTCGTTTCGTATTGCTCGTGCGTCACGGAGCCTTGCTTCGCGTACGGCGAAACGATCAGCAGCGGTACGCGAAACCCAAGACCGTCGTAATCTTCGAAAACGGGCGGCACCGGGTCGAACCACCCGCCCCAGTCGTCCCATATGATAAAGATCGCGGTCGAGTTCCAGAGCTGACTCGTGCCAACCGCGTTGACAACGCTGGCGACCCAGGCCGGGCCGGTCGCGCTATGAATACCCGGATGATCGGAGTTCTGCCAGGTCGGCGTGACCCACGAGATCGCCGCGAGCTTGTCTTGGCTGGCGTCAGTGAGAAATTGAGAGGACGTCTCGATGTCGGCGTTCCAATCGGGGCCGTTATAAATCGCGCTATCGGCCTGATAGGAGTTCCAGAGCGAAAAGTCCCCGTCGGCGTAGAACCGCCAGCTCACGCCGGCGGTATCGGCTTCGCCCGCGATCGTCGGAATGTCAAAACACGGAGCGACGGCAGGGCCATACGTACGTTTTTGGGTCAACGTCCCGACGCTGTCTCCACCACTGCCTTCGCATCCCCAGTCGCCGATCGGGAAGTCGACGGTATGGCTCGCGTAGGCCGCCACCATATATTGATGGGCCACGAAGCTGCCGTCGAGATTCGAGGCGAACATTCTGTCCGCAAGCACGTATTCGTGCGCTAGCGTCCAATACGGTGCGACCTCCGATTTCGGCAAGTAAGCGTAAGCGGAGTTCTTGGGCGCCAAGGGCTCGAGATCCCAGCCGTTCATCTGACAATTCGTGCCGGGTAGTTTCCCCGTTCCGTTGCAAGCGGTGAAAAAAGCGTTCGAGTCGTGTGCGGGATCGACTCCGCTCTTAAACGAGATCTTCTTTAGTTCGACTTTTCCGCCGGATGAGTCGTAGCCGTATTTCGCCGTCTTCGCACCGGGATAGCCCATGAAGATGTTGTTGAACGAGCGGTTCTCTTGGACGATGAAGACCACGTGTTTGATCGGCGTCGTGAGCCGAGCAGCGCGTTGCGCCACGCTACTCTCGCCTTCGCTTTGTCGAAAAGGAACGGCGGACGGCCCGCCCGAGCAGGCCTCAATAGCGAAAACCACGAGGAACGCAAGCATTCGTTCGCGCATTGGGGGCAGCGTTCTGCAGCATCGGCGTTTAACCTCGAAGCGAAGCGGTCCGAGTGCAATGAGAAAAGTCTGGCTTCCCAGACGGGAATTATGCATGGGCGTCTCCTTATTAACCTTGGCAGCATGGCGCGTTAGGATAGACCGCGCCCGAAGTTAGTATCTCGCGACATGACCGCTAACGCGTGAGTCGAAAGCCCCGCAGCTAAGCACCTTTTGGGCCATCCTCTCTGACCAGTCACCGCTTGGTCGCATAGCCGGGAAGGAAGGCCGAGGGATGGTGCTTCTGCTGCGGCCTAAGACCGCTAAGAACGCCCACACCGCTTATGACGCTCTTGGCGCCCTTAGGGTTCTGAGGCTCTCGCGCCGGCTACGGCTGCCTACTTTCACTTGGGCGCCCTCTCTCACATATTTCTCGTATCTTTCGGACTGACGATGTTAATGATAGGTGTCATTGGGGCGTTGTTCAGGGATCGGATTGATCTGGACGGTGCGACGTGATAGCGCAGAGCTCCGCTGTCGCGGCTCGTGGCAATGACTCATGACGCCCAAGCGTTGGCTCTTCACTTTGATTGCGGTGAGTTTGATTACAGCGATCCTCTACGCTCGGGCGCGATGCCGCAAACCCCTCTGACCACCCACGGGAAAACATTTTCTTATACGGGCGCGAAGCAAACGTTCGTCGTGCCGCGCGATGTCACGCACATTACCGTCGTCGCGCGCGGTGCAGGCGGCGCTAGCTGTCCACGGACCGGAAGAGGAGCGCGAATCTATGCGGTGATTCCAGTCGCCGCGAAGGAGCGGCTGGACATCTTTGTCGGTGGTAGCGGGGGGACGCCGGGCGGCGGGTTCAACGGCGGAGGCAGCAGTTACGGCCTCGGCTACGGAGGTGAAGGTGGCGCCTCGGACGTGCGCGTTCGCCCCGGCAGGCTACGCGACCGCATTCTGGTCGCCGCCGGCGGCGGCGGTGAGGGAGCACCTACGATTACTGCGCCTACGATACGCTTTATGGAGTTGGAGAGGGCGGTGGCTGACTCACCGGTGATAATGGCCACGCCGGTTTTCCGGTCGGGCCTGGAGCGTTGGGCGGGGGCGGCTTTGGAGGGCACCCAGACCCAGGGCGGCGCCGGCGGCAGCGGGGGCAGCGGATCGTTCTGCTATGCACCTGGCAATCCAGGAACGGACGGCGCGCTCGGCGTCGGCGGACGTGCCGGAAACGGGATCTACTCTGGCAGCTATTACGGCGGCCCTGGGGAGACGGCGGTGGAGGCTACTTCGGGGGCGGCGAGGCGGCGGAGCTTGCGCCAATGGCTTCGGCGATAGCGGCGGCGGAGGCGGCGGTGGCTCGTCATACGCTGAGCCTTCTGCCACAGGCGTTCGCATGTGGCAGAACTGGAAGAATGCCGCCCACGACGGACAAGTCGTCTTCAGTTGGCAATAGCTAATCATGCATCTCAGCCGGTACGGCGCGCCGGGTGCGGCAAGTGAGAATTTTTTGAATGGTGTCTCCGAGAAATCAGTCCTGCGGGGCTGCTTCAATCCGCGAGGGGGTGGCGCGTTGCGCGTCGCGGGCGCGCGTGTTGCGGGTAGGTGTACGGCGCGCGCGAGTCGTTTCCAGCTACTCCAGCTGCATCTTGGTATAATGGGAGAAGCGGTCGGAGCGATTTGCTGCGCCACGTTTTGAAGCAAGCCTGTGACACGACGGGAAATGCGACGGGAGATCGATGAGCTGCGTGTAGCGATGGAACTGCGCAGCTATCGAACGATCGAGGAATGGAAATGCTGCCAGTTTGCGATACGCGAGCCGCTGGCCGCTCGCGCGTTCATCGCCGAGTGGGTGACAAAGGGCGCGCTCTGACCCGCCTGGGCTTCCCGGCTATGAATAAGCTGCCGCCGGATCGCGTTCGCATCTACAAGGATCACGTCGCTAGAGTCTTTGATAGACAGGGTGTCCGGCGCAGGTTCACCAGGAAACCGCCGCCGTCGATAGCAAGAACTACGTTCCCTGACTTAGCTCCAAGCTAGCTAGCGTGGGGCGCGTCGGGCAAATGCTCGTGCCCACATTCATGACAGACTGAGATCGCACTTACGGTCTTCGCCTCGAGCTTAGCCTGTTTGTCGAGCAGCGCATCACGGTTCTCCCAAGACGGGTCGTCGTCGACGGCTTTCTCGGCCAGTGCTTTCTCTTCGGCAGCTTCACGCAGTTCGTATATGGCGTCGATTTTGCTCTTCGAATCACTCACGATCGTCGCCCTTTCTTTCAGCAGCACTAGCACCTGCCGGACGACTCAGTCATTTTCCTGCGTAAGCGCTGTCGCGGCGTAAAACGTCGGTACACTCCAGCGCGCGATCGCATTCGCGTCGATCGGTACGGCTTAACGCGATTGCCATCGGATGCCATTCGACCGCCCCGGCGCCGGAAATAGCCAGAGCTATGCCTGTAGCGGAGCGGGAATACTCGATGGCGAATCGGGTGCAGACCTATGAATCTCAGGGCATTTCGATATGAACTCTGAAGGGCTTCGTGCAACTCAAGCGCCGATAAAGGAGCTGTACAAAGCAAAACCCGCTGCCGCCCTCATCACGCTCAAAGCCGAAGGCCACCTTGGCGAAGGCATTACTTGCAGCGTACAAACAGGTAAAGCACTCGTGGAAGCGGGTCTGCACCCCGCGACCGGCGGAACCGGATTGAGCGCTTGTTCGGGGGATATGTTGCTTGAGGCGCTTGTCGCGTGCGCCGGAGTAACGCTGAATGCAGTTGCGACCGCATTGGACATCAACATTCGAGATGGCGTGGTCCGAGCTGAGGGCGACCTCGACTTTCGTGGAACGCTAGGGGTCGCCAAAGAGGCGCCGGTTGGCTTTAGCCGCATTCGGATCGACTTCGCCCTCGACACCGATGCGTCTGAAGATCAGTTGAACACACTAATTCGCTTGACCGAGCGCTACTGTGTCGTCTATCAGACGTTGCGCCAGCCACCCGAGATGTCCGTCTCTAAACGCACTTCGACGTAAGCCCGAAGGCGCAGATTTCGGCATGCCAACGTACATGGACATCCACGAGATTCCGGGGGCCACTGCGGCCGCGGTCGCGGCCGCGCACTTGGCCGATGTCGCAACTCAAGATAAGTACGGCGTCGTGTATCACAAGTATTGGCTTAACGAGGCTAAAGGCAAAGTCTTCTGCCTCTGCAGCGCGCCAAACCCTGAGGCCGCCATGAGCGTGCATCGTGAAGCGCACGGACTGGTCGCGGAGAAAATCGTCGAGGTGGCGCCGGAGGTTGCGGAAGGTTTCCTTGGCGGCTGCGAAGTGAACTCTGCGGGTGCGGCCCTCGTTCCGGAGGGCGACAGCAACGAACACGATTCCGGCGTCCGCACGGTGCTGTTCACGGATATCGTCGACTCGACGTCATTAACGCAACGGCTTGGCGATGACGCTAGCATGGCGTTTCTTAAGGTCCACGACGAAGCCGTGCGAAGCGCTCTCGAAGCGTGCAAAGGCCGCGAAGTCAAGCACATGGGGGACGGCCTCATGGCGTCCTTCTTGTCGGCGGCGGCAGCCGTGCGATGTGCAACACAGATTCACCAAACGCTATCGAAGCATGCTTGGCATAACAGCGGATGCTCGGTGAGGGTTCGGATCGGTGCCGCCGCGGGAGAGCCGGTGGAGAGCAATCGCGATCTCTTTGGATCGACGGTTCAATTAGCAGCGAGACTTTGTTCGCATGCCGACCCCGAGCAAAGTCTCGTTTCCAACGTAGTCGCTGAACTGTGCATCGGTAAAAAGTTGGAGTTTCAAGACCTGGGCTTAGTCGCGCTCAAGGGCTTCGATCAAACCGTCCACGTTCACGCCGTTCGGTAATAGAATTTCCGAGTCCCCAGCTAAAGCCTAGTTCGTATCGGGCGGCCGCAGATCGATGGGTTGGTGCAAGAAGAAGCTCTTGCCATACTTGCTCGAGATCGGCACGAACGCGCGCGGCGACTGTGAGAAGTTGAAGGAATCGCTGGCCGGCGAAGTGGCCCGTGTATCACTAGCGGATAACGGCGCCAAGCCAAAGCGATCTTCGACGAACTTGAGGATGCTGCCGTGTTCGTAGTGGACGTGTGAAACGAAACCTTGCTTGGCATACGGTGAGATGATCAGCATCGGGATCCTGCCGCCAAGACCGTCGTAATCAACGTAGGCCGGCGGTTCTGGATCGTAAAAGCCGCCGTAATCGTCCCAGAAGACAAAGATCGCGGTGGAGTCCCAGAACTGCGATTCGCCGATCGCGTTGACCAGCGAAGTAACCCAGGAGGGACCGGTGTCCGAGTTGCAACCAGGATGGTCGGAGTTGGCGCAGGTCGGCACGATCCAGGTGACCGCGCGAAGATTGCCGTTCTGGACGTCGGTGAAGAACTTTGTCTGAGGCGAGATAACGTCCTGACTCCAATCGGAGCCGTAGCAAATATGCTTCACCGCCTGATAGGCGCTCCAAATGCCGTTGCTCTCTTTATACGAGTTGCCCTCGATTCGGCTTGCGCCGCACGATCCGCCCGGACCGCTCTGGACGGGCGCGGCGTAAAACGCCCAGGGCTGGCCGGCGGTATCGAGCTCGTCGCCGAGCGTCGTATAGTCGAAGCAGTCTTCAACCTGCGGTCCGTAGCCCCGTTGCGCATTGGTGGTGTAGACCAAATCGGGAGGGCCACCGGGGCAACCCCAGTTGCTCAGCGGATAGTTGATTGCCGCTCCGGCTTGCGCGGCGATGATGTATTGGTGCGACACGTAGCTGCTGGCGTCAAAGTTGGAGGCGTACATCTCATCAGCTAAGACGTATTGCTGGGCCATCGCAAAGTACGGCCCGGTTTGATACTGTGGAACGTAGCTGTAGGGCGGATATTTGATCGGGCATTTCGGTTGACTTGCCGTGCCACAGGTCCACGTCTCGTTATCGAACCCGTTCATCCGGCAATCGGTACCAGGGACGCTGCCGGTGCCGTTGCACGCCGCTTCAAAGCCTTCGGCGTTATGCTCGAGGTCCCACGACGTCGCTAAACCGATCGGCTTGAGCTTGATGCGCTGGTTTTTCGAATCGTAGCCGTACTTCTTTGTCTTGGCTCCCGGGAAGCCGTAAAAGAGGTCGTTGAAGCTGCGATTCTCTTGAACGATGATCACGACGTGATCGATCTTGTCGATCGGGTGCGCGAGGCGTCCGATAGTAACGGGATCTCGTCGCCCGTTTGCGTTTGGCAGCTGGGAAAAGGAGCCGAGGCCGCCGCTGCGGCAGCTCGTGATGAAGAGCCCCGCAGCGGCGATCGCCAGTAATCGCATTACCGGCGATATTCGACGCATCGGCTAGAAGGCGCCCAATCCGTTAGGCGTTCCGAGTCCCGTCGGTCCGTCGTAGCCGGCTTCGCCGGTGCATAGGTAGTCAAACGGCGAGCATTGTCCGTTGCTGCCGCTGGTAACGTCGAACAGGTCTTTCGGATTAGCGTACGCGAGCGACGCGGGAACGCCGGCGGTATTTCCGGAGAGCGCGTAGATCGCGGCGATCGCCGGCGAGCCGACGCTCGTGCCGCCCCAGACTTGCCACCCTGGGCTTTCACCGTCGCCCGGAATCGATTCGTAGACGGCGACACCGGTATTAGGGTCTGCTTCGTACGCGACGTCCGCTATGACGCGGTTGGTGCAGCCGCCGAGCTGCTGCTCAAGTGGAGCTTGCCACGACGTCTCGGGAACGAACTGGCTGCATCCGCTGCCTGCGCCGCCCCAAACGGTCTCCGTATAGCCGCGCGAACCCTTAGCGGTAAAGAGCGAGGTCCCGCCCACCGCCGTCACGGTGTTTGCTGCGGACGGGAAGATGACGCCGTATCCGCCGTCACCCGATGAGGCAGTGATTGCGACACCGGGATCGCTGAAGAGGCGATGTTCGGAGGGATTCTCACCCTTGAATTCGGGACCGCCCCAGCTATTGGAAATTGCTACTGGATGGGCTCTCTCCGCGGTACGCTCGGCTTTGCCCAAACTCGTGCTCGCTTCAACTACGAGAATTTTGCAGTTCGGACAGTTTGCCGAAACCATGTCGACATCGAGCGACTGCTCCGCGAGCCAACTTTTGAGCACCGGCGGCTTCGGGTTAGCGTCGCCCCGTTGGTTTACGATCCTGAGACAGCCGCCCTTGCGACCGCACGGCGGCAATCCGAACTGCTTGCGATAGACCGCGAGATCCGCAGCCAGGCTCGGATCGCCACCGGCTTCGACGAGGGCGACGAGACCGCCGTGGTTCTTTTTCACGGTATCGGTAAGGTTGTAGGCCGCTTGAAGTTGCGAGGGACCCCAGCCTTGCACCGAGCCGTTAACGCCGGCTTCGGAGCGCGGCGCACGAGACTTATCCTTCAATCCTAAGGCTAGGCAACGCCCTTCCCCGAAGACGATGTTGGGGCAGGCTTCTATGAAATTTCCAGCGGCAATCTGGCGTTGTACGTACGCCGCGCCCTCGTTCGATTGAAGGGGCGCCGTGTAACCTGAGGGCTGCGAGCCGGTGGAGGGTGTCATGCCTCCGCTGCAACCCGCTGCCAGCGCGGCGATAACGCCGACAGCAGAGAAGCGCACTAAGGTGTGCGCGGTGACTTTGATTCGCATGCAGTACCTTTCCAAAGAGCTGCGACGGTCGTAGTAGGGGGCTGGGGGCCTTTGGCAATTAGGCTTGCCGGTCCCCCCTTAGCAACGTAGCTGCGGCGACAGCAGTGCGCGTTGGATCTGCGTGCTCGTATAGCTTGTAATAAAATAGAGAGGACCGCCCCATTACTGGGGCGATCCTTGCCCCGTGGAGTTTCAGCAGCGTGGAACTTACACCGGAGCAATGGAACGCTTGGAGCGCGCGCTTCCGGCCCCCTTGGTACATTCGTACTAATTACGGATAACGCGTCCCCAGCTCGCTCACCGCTCCGCAAGACCATCTCGAGGTGAAGAATCATCAGCGAAAGGTGACTTAAGACATCCTTTTACAAGGGGGATTTGCTCTCGGCTTCGTCATACCACGGGCCTGGGCACCCGAGCCACTTTAAGGAGAAAGCTAAAATGCGTCGCACCCCGGTCAGGAGCCGGCCGCTACTGGCCGCGACCGTGGCGCTTTGCTTTTCCGCCTGCGGAGGGAAAGGCGGATTCGTTTCGCCGCCGACGCTGCCCGCCGCCGGTTTTCAGGGCGGCCAGGCAGTCCGAGAACCTGGTCACGCCGAGAGGAAGATCCAGCACGTCGTGATCATTATCCAGGAGAACCGCAGCTTCAACAATCTGTTCTACGGCTATCCAGGCGCGAAAACCTCAAAGTACGGCTTAGCGAAGAAGGAGCGCGTCAAGCTGAAACCGATCGGCTTGGCGACGTCGTGGGACCTGGAGCACAATCCCAACGGATTTATCACGGCCTGCAACGGCACAGGAAAGACGCCCGGCACGCATTGCCGGATGAACGGTTTTTATCGTGAGAACTGGACCTGCGGTAAACCGAAGCAGCCGAAGTGCCCGATCAAATATCCGCCATACGCGTACGTTCCCCACGGAGAAACCAAACCGTACTTCGATATGGCGAACCAGTACGTGCTGGCCGACGAAATGTTCGCTTCAAACTTCGATTCGACCAGCTTCATGTCGCATCAGTTCATCATCGCCGGAGTAAACCCCGACTCGACGATCGGCATTCCCAATGGAACGTGGGGTTGCCCCGGAGGCGCGGGTGACCTGATTTCGGTTTTAGGCCCCCGCCGCGTTTGGCCCGTCGGATATGTCCGAGCGTGTTCGGATCAAGAGACGCTCGGCGGCGAGCTCGACAAGGCCGGCCTCTCGTGGTCGTTCTATGCAACGCCGCTCGGAGAAGCGAACGGCAAGACGTGCGGTCACAAGGGCGTCGATACCGACGGCGGAGGTTCCTCCAACGGACGCGGCATCTGGAGCGCCTATCAGACGATCGCGCCGATTTGCTTTAGTAAGAACTGGGGCATGCACGTGTTCACGCCGCCAAACAAGTTCCTCAACGACATTGGCAGACCCAGATTCGAGCTTCCCGGCGTGACGTGGATCACGCCGACGTACGCGAACTCCGATCACGGAGGATCGGGTTCGACGACGGGCCCGTCATGGGTTACAGCGCTCGTCAACGCGATCGGCAAGTCGCAAGACTGGGACTCGACTGCGATCTTCATCTTTTGGGATGACTACGGCGGCTGGTACGATCCCGAGCCGCCCGCGCACCTCGACGACGCCGGGCTCGGCATGCGCCTTCCGATGCTGATCATCTCACCGTACGCGAAGAAAGGATTCGTTTCGCACGTGCATTACGAGCACGGCAGCATCCTAAAATTCGTCGAAGACGTCTTCGGTTTAGAACGCCTCGCGGCCAGCGACAAACGGGCAAACTCTCCGGCGGGGGATTGCTTCGACTTCTCGAAGGCGCCGCGAAAATTCGTGCCGATACGTGCTCCGCTTGATGCGAATTATTTCAAACTCCAACCCCTCGATTCGCGGCCTCCCGATTCGGATTGAGCTCGAGCGTGAACGCTAGAGCCGCCGGGAGGAGTAAGCAATCAGGAAGCAAAAAAGGGCTTGCAGGCAGTAGCAATACCGTGGGACTTAAGTCACCCGTCGACCACTCAACAGTCGAACAAGGAGACGAGGATGGAAATGCTTGGTCCGTCATTACCGCCTCCCGCACCAGCACTCGTGACGACAAATGGCTTGCATCGGCATCCCGTGGCTGAATCGATGCCCGTTCACCACTCGAACGGCCGAAGAAAGATCGCCGTCATCGGAACCGGCTACGTAGGGCTAGTCACCGGAACGTGTTTAGCGGAACTGGGACACTCGGTGATTTGTTTAGATACCGACTCGCACAAGATCGCGATGCTCCGCCGCGGCGAATTGCCGTTCTTCGAACCTCACCTGCTCGAGATGACCGTGAGCAATCATCACGCCGGCCGCCTTGCATTTTCCGAGGATGTCGAGGCGGGCGTGCGCGACTGCGCAATAATCTTCATCGCCGTCGGAACGCCCATGCGTCAGGACGACCACGCCGATCTTTCAGCGATCTGGGACGTCGCGGCGCTGATCGGCCGCCACCTCAATGGCCCGAAGATCGTCGTTTTGAAATCGACCGTGCCGGTCGATACTTGCGAGATGGTCTCGGCGATAGTCGCAGAGAACGCCGTCGAGCCTCACCGCGTGGACGTAGTGAGCAACCCCGAGTTTCTCCGCGAAGGATCGGCCGTCGCGGACTTCATGCGCCCCGACCGCATCGTCGTCGGCACGAGCAGTCCGCAAACCGAAGCGGTCATGCGCGAGCTTTACGGTCCGCTCGACGCCCCGTTCGTCATAACCGACGTTCGAACCAGCGAAATGATCAAGTACGCGGCCAACGCATTCTTGGCCACCAAGGTTTCGTTCATAAATGAGATCGCAAATATATGCGAGCTCGTCGACGTCGACGTCAAGTCGGTTGCAAGCGGGATCGGCTTCGATCACCGCATCGGCACCCAGTTCATGAGCGCGGGCATCGGGTACGGCGGTTCGTGCTTTCCGAAAGACGTCCGCGCGCTGGAGAGGACCGCGCACGGTCGAAGCTACGAAGCTACGCTCCTGCGTTCGGTCGAGAGCGTCAACAGGTCGCAGATCCCTCGCGCTTTCGCGAAGATCGAAAACGCCCTCGACGGCTCGGTCGAAGGCAAAACGGTTTGCGTGCTCGGGCTTGCGTTTAAGCCGAACACCTCTGATATCCGCGAAGCTCCGGCGATTCACCTGATCGACCTGCTCGTGCGTTCGGGAGCGCGAGTCAGCGTTCACGATCCGATTGCGATCGAGGAAGCGCGCGCCAGGCTCGGCGACGACGTCAGCTACTGTTTGGACACGTACGAAGCAATCAACGGATGCGACGCGCTCGTGTTGGCGACGGAATGGAACGAGTACAAGAGCATCAATTTTAGGATCGTCAAAAAGCTGATGCGCGGAAACGTAGTATTCGATGGACGCAACATCTTCGACGCCGAGAAGGTCACCGTCGAGGGCTTGCGCTACATCGGCGTCGGGCGCGCGAAAGAGCCGAGCGTCGCCGATCTGGCTTACGTGGAAGCCGCCGAATGATGCGCCCTTGAAGGTACTGGTCACCGGAGCCGCAGGCTTTCTGGGGTCGCACCTGGTCGATCGGCTCCTGGCAGATGGCGATCGCGTGGTCGGTGTCGATAATTTCGTAACCGGAGCGCGTGCCAATTTCGCACACATTGCGAGCGATCTTCCTTATGAATTCGTCGAAGCCGACGTCTCGCTGCCGTGGACATGGGCGCAGAGGATCGAGGATCCGGATCTCATCATGCACTTTGCATCGCCTGCGAGTCCGGTCGACTACGGGCGAGAACCGCTCGCAACGATGTCCGTCAACGCGGTTGGCGCGATGAACGGCGTCGAGCTTGCCAACGCAAGCGGTGCGCGATTGCTCTTCGCTTCGACCTCCGAGGTCTACGGCGACCCGCTCGAACATCCGCAGCGCGAAACGTATTGGGGCAACGTCAATCCGATCGGCGTGCGGGCATGTTATGACGAGGCGAAGCGCTATGCCGAAGCGTACGTGACGTCGGCGATCCGAGCGCTCGGCATCGATGCCAGAATCGTGCGAATCTTTAACACCTACGGCCCGCGCATGCAGCCCGGGGACGGTCGCGTGATCCCGAACTTTTGCCTGGCAGCCCTGGCCGGGCAACCGTTAACGGTGTATGGCAACGGCCGCCAAACGCGAAGCTTCTGTTACGTCAGCGATCTCGTCGAAGGAATCGTTCGTTTCGCCAAGCGGGACGTGGTCGCGGAACGCGTCGTAAATCTGGGTAACCCGGATGAGTTCACGATCAACGAACTCGCCGGAATCCTATCGGAGGTTGCGGGCGTGCCGCTCGAAACGATTTCGTGCGAGTTGCCGCCCGACGATCCGACGCGCCGGCGGCCCGACATCGGCCGCGCGCGGGCCCAGCTTGGCTGGGAACCGAAGGTGGCGCTTCGCGAGGGGCTTTCTGCCACCTTGAATTACTTTCGCAGTGCGGCGCGCGGAGCCGAGACGCTCGCCCGCTGAACCGGAGAAACAGAGGCTAGAGACGTGGGAACCGCCCTGATAGTACTTATCGTAGCCTATAGTGCTGTGTACATCGCCGTGCAGCTGTCATACGGACTGGGCATGCTCATTACCGCTTACATTCTCAGCCTTCCAGTCGACTGGGTCAACATGAACGAGAAGATTTCTGAGCCGGAGAGCGAGTGGCCGTACATCGTCCTGTTCTACCCCGTCCTGCGGGAGTTGGAGGCGACGATGCGCACGACGATGCTCTCGCTGACGAAGGTCGAGTATCCCCCGGACCGGTGCCGAGTCGTCGCGATCCCAAACAGCAACGATACCGAAACGATCGCCAGTCTTCGCCGCCTCATGACGGAGTTTCCGTTCTTAACGATGCTAGAGGTGCCGCCCACGAGCGATCCCACGTGGCAAATCGTTTGGGATGCCTGGGACGCGAATCCCAAGGCATACTGGTGGCATCGTGGCCGCCGGTCAGGCGTGCGAGATCTGCCCCCGAAGAAGACGCGACAGTTGATCTACGCGCTCTACCACACCGCCGAGGAGTTCGAGCACGAGAAGAACCTCGCGATCAACTACATCGATGCCGACAGCTGCCCGCCGAAGGATCACTTCAAAGGAGCGGTGATCGGGTTTAAGCATTACGACGTGGTGCAGGCAACCAACGTCGCCGGCAACCTAATGAAGTCGCAGGCCGCGGCATGGCACGCCTTCGACCACATGGCCTGGGACGGTTGGATGTATCCGCACTTCTCGGCGCACGGCCGCCAGCCATATTTCGTGCTCGGCAAAGGGCTCTTCTACCGCGTCTCGGATCTAATCGAGCTCGGCGGTTTTCATCCATGGATAACGATCGAAGATCCCGAGATCGGGCTGCGGTACTGGAAGAACGGCAAGCGCCTAGGTCTCCTCGCGAGTCCCCTCATCGAAGAAGTGCCCGAAACTTGGCTGCAGGGAATCACGCAGCGTAAGCGCTGGGTCTGCGGTTTCTTCCAAACCCTCGGGACGCCGCTAGGCTATCTAGGAATGACCTTTACGGAGCGTTTCAAGTCCTGGCTGATCTTTGCGCCATGCCTGTCCTTAACCATTAACTCTATCGGTCTGGTTATCGGGGCGATTGCGGTATACGCATACTTTGTGCACGATCGCTGGCTGCCGATGTGGGTGATCGATATAGGCGGCGCCGATTTAATCCTGTTGGTGGCCATCCTGGCCGTTCTTTATATCAGCGTATGGCGCCGGACGAGCTTGGTTCTGACGCGCTGGCAGGACCGCGTTTGGTACATGATCCGAGTCAATCCGCTATCGGCGTTCGTTTGGTGGTTCCTTTGGATCATTCCGCTGGTAATCGGTTTCCGCATGTACCTTTTCGATCAGGGCCTGACCTGGCAGCGTACCGAGAAAATTGACGCCAACAAACTGCTGATTCGTCGGAAGATTAGAGACCAGGCCTCAGTTCTAAGCCAAAGCGGGGAGCCAAATGAATAAACAAGTGCTAGTAACCGGAGGGGCCGGCTTCATTGGATCGCACGTCGTCGACGGACTGTTGGCGCGCGGCCACGAGGTGACCGTGCTCGACAACCTCTTGCCGCAAGTGCACGGTGACGCGGAGCGCGACGAGCAAGGCTGGCCGGTCTATTTGGACCCGAGAGCGAAGCGAATCTCGGGAGACCTTATCGACGCAGATTTTTTCGAAGCGAGCCTGAAGGACGTGACGCATCTCGTTCATTTGGCGGCCTCCGTCGGCGTCGGTCAGAGTATGACCAATATCGTCGATTACACGCGCAACAACGTCATGACGGCGGCTACCATGCTCGAGGTGCTTTCGCAGCGCCCGCACACGGTCGAACGAGTAATCGTGGCCTCCTCGATGTCGATCTACGGCGAGGGGGCGTACCGCTTGCCGTCGAGCGGGGCGATCGTCGCGCCCGAGCTGCGAAACCACGACCAGCTTTCGGCGCGTCGCTGGGAGCTCTTCCTCGACGGTGAGGAGCTGATCCCCGCTCCCACGAGCGAGGAAAAGCCGCTCAAGCCGGCCTCGATCTACGCAATCAACAAGCGCGATCACGAGGAGATGTTCGTCGCCGTCGGCCGCGCGTTGCAGATACCAACCGTCGCGTTACGCTTATTCAACGCGTATGGTTCTCGCCAAGCGCTAAGCAATCCATATACCGGCGTCGCGGCGATTTTCATCTCTCGCCTGCTCAACGATCAACCGCCTTTGGTCTTTGAAGACGGAAACCAGCAGCGCGACTTCGTGCACGTCCACGACGTCGCCAATGCGTTCGTTACCGCGCTCGAGAGCGACGCAGCGGTCTGGGACGTTTTCAACGTCGGCAGCGGGACGCCGATTACGGTTGCCGCGATCGCTACCACCCTGGCGCGCATGCTCGGAAAAGACATCGCGCCGGAGTTCCTGGGTAAGTACCGCGTCGGCGACATTCGGCACTGCTTCCCCGATATCTCGAAAATCGATGAGACCTTTGGCTTCAGGCCGCAACGCTCGTTTGACGAGGGTATGCAAGAGCTTATCAGCTGGGTAAGCGTAACGAAAGCGCCGGTCGATCGAACCAAGACGACCGTCGCGGAACTTGAAAAACAGAAGCTGCTGGTCTAGCGGCGAAACTCTACACGCTATCCTTCCGCGCACGCGGGGTGAAGGGACGAACCAAATTGTCGGAAACGCAAGGAAAACGTCGAGTCGTGGGAGCCTTGGCTCAAGCCGCCGCTGCGGGTTTCGTGATGCTGGCGTTGCTGCCGGCGGCGGTCTTAGCAGACGACAACAACAACGTCGAGCTCTTCGCCGGAAGTCAGCTCGACTTTGCCAACTACGTCTTCATTGGTGCGACCATTTCGCTGCCGCGGCCGCCAAACAACAACGGCACGAACAACGGATTTGCCGTTCGCGGTCTGTTGGACACGGGCGGCTACAACTACGTTAGCGGCGACCTCGGTACCGTCAAGGCAAACTTCGTCGGTACCGTCAAGGCAAACTTCGGTGGAGGGTCGCTCGACGGTGTGTACCAGATCGAGCAGAAGAACCTTTTCGCCGATTTCTCGCTTGGGGTCAACGATACGTACACCAACCTCGTGCCGGACGATCCCACCAACAAACTGCGCGGGAACCAGGTTGAGCTGCGAGTCGGCGCCGACGGCAGCTCTCTTTCCGGGCCCTATCGCTTGGATTGGTACGGTTACTACGGCGCGAAGCTCGCAGACTACGCAGCCTTCATCGGGGGTACGCACTCGCTTTCTCCGATTTGGCGGCTCGGAGTCGAAGGCTACAGTGAGGGCAATCCTAGTTACAGCCTTTATCAGGTCGGTCCGTACGCAGGGTTCGCATTTGACAAGACCTCCGAGATTGATTTTTCGGTCGGCGAGGCCTGGCAATCCGGATTTTCGCCCCGCATCTACACGCGAGCCATCTACCTGCGTCGGATCTGACGTAGGCGTTTTGCGTACCAGAGCGCGTCTCTGATCGCGTAGTACATGGGCTTCGGCTGCATTGACGAATCGAACGGCAGACCCCGGTTGAAGCCCGGGCCGCTGCCGTTGGCCCAGGCGCCCGGAAAGCGGGCGTAGTCCTGCGGCGTAACCGCGAGCCACGAGTGCCGGTCACTCAATCCCCACGTCGTCACCCCCAGAACGTTAGACTGGTTTAGGACGATATCGAGATAGCGGCGGGTTTCGTCGGCGACCATCCGGTCGCGGTCTGCTACCGACGCGACGTAGTCGGCTTCTTTGACGTCGAGCTCGGTGACGGTAATCGAGAGACCCATATCCGCGACTTCTCTGAGGAACGGTACGATCGCCGTCTGCGAAACGTGTCCCTTGCTCAGGTCGAGGTGCGACTGCAAGCCAAGTCCATCGAGCGGCGTCTTCGTCTGTTTTAAGCGCTCGAGCAGCTTCAGCAACAAGTAGCGCCGGTCGCGCTCTTCAACGTTGTCGTACTCGAGACCGTATTCGTTGACGAGCAGTTGTCCTTTGGGAGCGAAGATTCGCGCCTGCTGCAGGGCACGGCTTATGTAATCGGGGCCGAAGGCTTGCAGAAAGACGTTCTCGCGCAGACCGTCCATGCGGTGACCGGTGTCGATCGGTTCGTTGACGACTTCCCATGTGTCGATGACGTCGCCGTACCGTGGTATTACCGAGCCAAAGTACCGCGCAATGATATTCCAATCGGGATGCTCGCGAAGCATTTCGTCGGCCCATTGCGGCACGCTGAGATGCCACAGCAGCATGTGCCCGCGCGACCTCTTCCCGTTGCGGATCGCAAACGCCGCCAGTTCGTCCATCTTGCCGAAGGAGAGCTGGCCGTAAGCCGGCTCGATCGAGCTCCAGTTCATTTCGTATTCAGGGACGAGTTGACGGCACTCGCGCAACGCGACGTCGCGCAGATCTTGTTCGGTGTTGAGCTCGTCGATTCGAACCGCCGCTCCAAAGAAGCGCCCGCCGTGCGCCGCGGCGGCTTCCAGAGTCGCACCGGCCGGCCCGCCTGCGGTCGCGCCACCCAAGGCGACGGTTGCGGCGAGCACCCTCGAGATTGCATCGCGACGGGTCAATGCCCCTCGCGCAGAGTCATTCATAGAAATGTCTGAGCCCCGACCTCCGTCACGTCCCACGCTGCTAAACAAAGGCATTGTCGACCGTTCCGGGCACCTCCTAGGCGCGCGCCTGAAGGAAAAGCACGGGGTGCGTTCTATCTATGGGGGTCGCCGGGCAAGTGGCGGAACTGGCAGACGCGCTGGATTTAGGATCCAGTGGGGCGACCCGTCAGAGTTCGAGTCTCTGCTTGCCCAGAAGCCGCCGCTATGGTGGCGTACATTTCCAGCCCAGCGAGGCGTTAGATATCGGTTGGCTAGCTCAACTACGCCCGGGAACATGATACTTATAGACTTTAAACTTCGCGAGCTGCTTTCGGCGTGCAGGCCCACGGTTTCTACGGCGTCTGAATGCGCCGGTGGCTGCGAACTGGTTTTTACTAAGCGAGACGCGGAGGTTCGCGCAGTCGAGGAGGCTCTGACCGACGAGCGAAGCCACGGATGGCGAGAGCGAGGAGGCAGAGCAGCAGGAACGGAGCCCGGATGGCGCAGTGACGAGCGGGTGCGAGACGCGCGAACCTCCGCGTTGAGCGGGACGCGCGGAAGTAGCTCAGTGGTAGAGCATCGCCTTGCCAAGGCGAGGGTCGCGAGTTCGAATCTCGTCTTCCGCTAATTTTCCATGACTGAATCTACATTGACGCAGCTGGCCCCGACGGTGGTGGCGCTGGAGTTTTCGGTCAGCGAATCGGAGCTTGCCGCTGCCGAGGAACGCGCCTTTCACCGGCTCGCGAAGAACGTGCGCCTGCCGGGCTTCCGCAAGGGGAAAGTTCCGCGCAAGATCTTCGAGCAAACGTACGGGAGCGAAGCGGTTACCAATGAAGCCGTCGATGCGGTCGTTCCGGAGGTCTATGCGAAGGCGGTTCGCGAGCACGCCCTCGAGCCGGTCGAACGGCCAAAGTTCGAAGTGCTTGAAGAGACCGGCGGCCGCCCGACCCGCCTCAAAGCGACGGTCGAGATTCGGCCTTCAATCGAGTTGGGGAGCTACAAGGGCATTACCGTGACGCGGCCGCCGTCGACGGTGACCGACGCCGACGTGGATCGGAGCCTCGAAGCGCTCGCCAAGGAACGGGCAACCCTCGTGCCGGTCGAGCGGCCGGCGAAACTCGGCGACGTCGTGACCCTGGACTACGAGGGTTTTGTCGACGATCAACCGTTTGAAGGCGGCCGCGGGGAGGGCGAAATCGTGGAGCTGGCCGAGGGGCGATTCGTCCCGGGCTTTGCAACCGGCATCGTGGGGATGCTTCCGAACCAGACCAAGCAGATTGAGGTCCGGTTTCCCGATCAGTACCCTGCGCCGGGGCTCGCCGGAAAGGAAGCCCGTTTCACGGTAACGCTGCGCGAGCTCAAAGAGCTCGAACTGCCGCCGATCGATGATGATTTTGCGCGCGCCGTATCGCAAGACCAGACGGTCGCGGAGCTGCGTGACGACATCAAGCGGCGGCTCGAAGCCGTCGCAGCGGGTCGCGCCCGTCGAAACGTCGGCAACGCGATCGTCGGGAAGCTACTTGCGTCGCACAACTTTCCATTGCCCCCTTCGATGGTCGAAAACGAAGTGAATCATCTGATCGAAGACCTTGCCATGCCGGCGCCCGAAGGCGAAAGCAACGAAAGCGAGCTACGCACCGCGCAGCGTCCGGAGGCGGAGTCGCGCGTGAAGGCTGCGTTGCTGATCGGAGCGATCTCCAAGGCCGAAGACATCACGGCAACGCCCGCCGACGTCTCTGCGGAAATTGAGGCGCTTGCACGGCGATACGGTCAACCCGCCGCTCGAATACGCCAGGCGCTGGGCAACAACGTGCTCTCGCTCGTCGACGGAATCGTGCGAAACAAGACCCTCGACTTCCTCATCGACAATGCCATCGTGACCGTGGACGAAGAAACCCCCGGCACGGCGTCGTAGTTAGGACAGGGCATGGGACATTTAGTACCGATGGTCGTCGAGCAGACCGCGCGCGGGGAACGCGCCTACGATATCTATTCGCGCCTGCTCAAGGACAGGATCGTCTTCGTCGGCGGCGCGATTGACGATCACCTCGCAAATCTGGTGATCGCGCAGCTGCTCTTTCTTGAAAAGGAAGACCCCGAGAAGGACATCGACATGTACCTCAACAGTCCGGGCGGCAGCGTGACCGCGGGACTGGCGATGTACGACGCCATGCGCTTTATCAAACCCGACGTCGCAACGATCTGCATGGGCTTCGCCGCCTCGATGGGATCGATTCTCTTAACGGGCGGGGCCCCCGGGAAGCGCATGGCCCTTCCCAACGCCAAGATCGTGATCCACCAGCCCTGGGTCTCGCAGATCGGGGGGCAGGCCACCGACGTGGAAATCGCCGCCCGCGACCTCATCGCTACCCGGCAGACGGTCGCACGGATCTACCAAGAAACGACGAAGAGGCCGCTGGACCAGATCCTGAGGGATATTGAGCGCGACTACTATATGACTGCGGCCGAGGCCAAAGAGTACGGGATAATCGACCAGATCATCGAAAACCGTGAAGGTTTGCCGCTACCGGCCTGAGAGTGAAGGGACACCCCGCGCGCGATGTTTCGTTTTGGAGACGATAAGGGCCAGCTCAAGTGCAGCTTCTGCGGAAAATCGCAGGAGCAAGTGCGCAAGCTGATCGCGGGACCCGGCGTTTATATCTGCGACGAGTGCATCGAGCTCTGCAACGAGATCATCGAAGAGGAGCTCTATAAGAACGTTGACGAGAACCTCCGGCTTCGAAACATCCCCAAGCCCAAAGAAATCAACCACATTCTCAATCAGTACGTGATCGGCCAGGAGCGCGCGAAGAAATCGCTTGCGGTCGCGGTTTACAACCATTACAAGCGCATCAACGCCGGCGGAACGGCCGACGACGTCGAACTGCAAAAGTCGAACATCCTTTTGGTCGGACCGACCGGTTCGGGCAAAACCTATCTCGCGCAGACGCTGGCGAAGATCCTTGACGTTCCGCTTGCGATGGCCGACGCCACTTCACTGACGGAAGCCGGCTACGTAGGCGAAGATGTCGAGAACATCTTGCTCAAGCTGATCCAAGCGGCCGATTACGACGTCAAACGCGCTGAGAAGGGCATCGTCTACATCGACGAGATCGATAAGATCGCACGCAAGAGCGAGAACCCGTCGATCACCCGCGACGTCTCGGGCGAAGGCGTGCAGCAGGCGCTGCTCAAGATTTTGGAAGGGACGACTGCCAACGTCCCGCCGCAAGGCGGCCGCAAACACCCGCATCAAGAGTTCATTCAGATCGACACCACCAACGTGCTCTTTATCTGCGGCGGCGCCTTCGACGGTCTGGAGCGCATCATCGAATCGCGCGTTGCGGCCAATAACATGGGCTTCCGGGCGCAGCCGGAGGGGAAGCGCGAGGTGCGCGTCGGCAAACTCCTCCAGCAGTTGATGCCCGAAGATCTTCTGCGATTCGGTCTAATTCCCGAATTCATCGGGCGGCTCCCGATCGTCGTGACGCTCGACGCACTCGACGAGCTCGCGCTTCGCCGAATCCTTACTGAACCGCGCAACGCGCTGGTTCGGCAGTTCCAGAAGATTCTCAACATGGACGGCGTCGACTTGCAGTTCACGAAAGAGGCGTTGGTCGCGATCGCGACCAAGGCGCAGGGCCGCAAGACGGGCGCGCGCGGGTTGCGCTCGATCCTCGAAGAGACGATGCTGGAGGTCATGTACGACCTGCCCTCGCTGCAAGGCGTGAAGAAGTGCGTCGTCAATAAGGACGTTATCGAAAAGAAAGAATCGCCGACGCTCGTGTATCACGAACAAAAGAAAGACATGCCAGCCTAGACGCCCACATTTGCCCCATATCTTTGTCGCGGCCGGTCTCGATTACTAATTTGTAAACTTCGACCGGCCGCTTCGCGATCTGGGGCAAATCTGAGCGCCTAGGAGCGGCCGCGTCCTCTGAATGGCTGCTGAAGCGCAGCCTCGAGCGCGCCGAGGCGAGAGGCCGCGAAAGAAGCGGCGCTGAACGCTGGCGGACCGATGGATCTCCCCAAACGCTACGATCCGCAAGCGGTCGAGCCGCGCCTATATGCCCGTTGGGAAGCCAACGGGTACTTTCACGAAGAACCGGACCCTGCGCGCCCGCCGTTCATCATTTGCATGCCGCCGCCGAACGTCACGGCGCGAGCCCATTTGGGACACGCGTCGACCTACGCGCCGATGGACGTGCTGACGCGCTACCACCGGATGCTCGGCGAGAATGCGGATTGGCTTCCAGGTACCGATCATGCGGCGATCGCGACCGAAGCCGTACTGACGAGGGAACTCGGCCGAGAAGGATTGCGCCGCGAGGATCTTGGGCGCGAGCGATTCGTTGCTCGGGCGTGGGAGTGGTCGCGAACGTACGGCGGCGAGATCGAAGCGCAATTTCGACGGCTTGGGTTCGGCCCCGACTGGCAACGCTCGCGGTTTACGATGGACGAGGGCCTTTCGGACGCGGTCCGGCGCGTTTTCGTGGAGCTCTACCGCCAAGGTTTGATCTATCGCGGCACGCGTTTGATCAACTGGGATCCGACCGCGCAATCGACGGTCTCTGACGCGGAACTCGAGTACGTCGAACGTGAAGGGACGCTCTGGCGCATTCGCTATCCGTTCGCGAAGGACGATTCCACGACCGGCATCGAGGTCGCGACGACGCGACCGGAAACGATGCTCGGCGACGTCGCAATTGCGGTTCACCCCAACGATCCGCGGTACGCTCACCTGGTCGGGCGCACCGTTTGGCTTCCGCCGCTTCTCGAACGCGAGATTCCAATCGTCGCCGACGACGCCGTCGATCCCGAGTTCGGGACCGGAGCGGTAAAGGTGACGCCGGCGCACGATCCCGTCGACTACGAGATCGGCGTCCGCCACTCGCTCGCAATGCCGTCCGTAATCGGTCACGACGCGCGCATCCGGGGCGCCGACGTCGAGGTCGGCGACTACGCAGGGCTAGACCGCTTTGAAGCGCGCGCGCGCATCGTCGACGACCTGCGCCGAAGTGGATCGCTCGTAGCAGCCTTACCGCATCGTCATTCGGTTGCGACCAGCGAGCGCAGCGGTGACATCGTTGAGCCGCTCCTGTCGCTGCAGTGGTTTGTAAAGATGGCCACGCTCGCCGCGCCGGCTCTGGAAGCCTATCGCAGCGGACGCCTACGTTTCGTACCAGAACGCTACGGTCGCACGTACGAACACTGGTTGGAGAACATCCGGGATTGGAACATCTCGCGGCAGATTTGGTGGGGCCACCAGCTTCCAGTTTGGTACACGCCGGACGGGCACGAGATCGTTGCCGAAAGCGAAGCCGAAGCACTCGACCTTGCGCAGCGAACCTACGGGACGCGCGAGCTGACGCGCGATCCGGATACCCTCGATACCTGGTTCTCGAGCGGAATCTGGCCCTTCTCGATTCTCGGATGGCCACAGCAGAGTGCCGAGTTGCGTTGCTGGTATCCGTCGCAAGTCCTGATCACGGCCGGCGAGATCATCTTCCTGTGGGTCGCCCGGATGGTGATGCTCGGCATCCACGTCATGGGCGAGATTCCGTTCGGCCGTGTCTTCATCACTCCGCTGGTCTTCGACGCGGTCGGGCGTAAGATGTCGAAATCGCTCGGCAACGCCATCGACCCGATGGATCTTGTCGAGAAGTACGGCGCCGATGCGTTTCGCATCTCGATACTGCGGCAGATGCGCGTGGAGAGCCAGGAGATGCGGTACAACGAGTCGCGTTGCGAAGAGGCACGCAACTTCAATAACAAGACCTGGAACGCGACGCGTTACATCCTCGGGCTGCCGGAGGGTCTACCGCCGGCGATGACGCTGCCCTCGGAGGCTTTGCTCACGCTCGCGGATCGCTGGATTCTTTCCCGGCTGCGCGATACGATCCACCGTTTGGACGACTTGCTGCGCGAATACGACTTCGGCAATGCCGCTGAAACGATTTGGCGCTTCGTGTGGTATGAGTTCTGCGATTGGTACCTGGAAGCAACGAAGGCGCAGAGCAACCGGGCGACACGAGCGGCAGTGCTCTCTTATGTTTGGAACGCAGCGATGCGCTTGCTCCATCCCATCGCGCCGTTCATCAGCGAAGAGGTTTGGCTCGCGCTGCCGCACGACGGCGAGACCATCGTTACGGCGAACTGGCCCGATCCGCTCGAGGTCCCGGCCTTTCCGGATGACGCGCGAGATTTTCAAGCCTTGCAACGGGCCGTCGAACGCGTGCGCAACGCACGCGCCGAGATCGGTCTGCACCCACAGGACCGCGCCATCCTCGACGTCCCCGGCAACGTACCCGAGCCAATGGGGGAGCTTCTCGCGTTGCTCGCGACGGTCGAGATCGAGCGTGGCACGCCGGCCGGAGACGGTACCGAAGAAGCGCTCGCCGCGATCGCGGTTCGTGCCCCGCGCGAGTTGCTCGCGCAGCGCTATCGCAAGGAGGCCGAGCACCTGCGCTCTGAAATCGACCGGGGTGAGGGGAAACTCGAGAACCAGGCGTTCGTCGCTAAAGCTGCGCCGAGCGTCGTTGCGAAGGAGCGGGAGAAGCTCGACGGTTATCGCAGCGAGCTCGCGCGCGTGGAAGCGGCCTTGGTCGAACTGAAGGAGCCG
This sequence comes from Candidatus Cybelea sp., assembly GCA_049578945.1. Classification (GTDB taxonomy): domain Bacteria; phylum Vulcanimicrobiota; class Vulcanimicrobiia; order Vulcanimicrobiales; family Vulcanimicrobiaceae; genus Cybelea. Next base: position 86,652 of record JBAUMX010000186.1, read on the forward strand.
GCATGACGACGGGCACCGCTCGCGTTCTCGCGCGCAGCGCAGAAATCGAACGCATCATCGCGCGTCTCGCGCATCAGATTCTCGAACCGAACGAGGCCGAGCAGGGGCTCGTGCTTCTGGGGGTGCGGCGCGGCGGCGAAGCGCTCGCAATTCGGCTCGCGGCCGAGATCGCAACGATCAGCGGACGGTCGCCGGCGCTTGGTTTTCTGAACATCAACCTTTACCGCGACGACCGAGTATCGCACGAGATTCCTGAGTCGCAGATTCCGCTCGATCTTTCGGGACGCGTCGTCGTCATCGTTGACGACGTGCTCTATACGGGCCGGACGATTCGCTCGGCCCTCGACGCAGTCACCGACCTGGGGCGTCCGGCAGCCATTCGCCTCTGCGTCCTGGTCGATCGAGGTTTGCGCGAGTTGCCGATCCAACCCGATTACGTCGGACGCTTCACGCCGTCCGCGCCGGACGAGCGAGTCAATGTGACGCTCGCGCCTAAGGCCGCGCCGTCCGACGCGATTACGATCGCGGGGAAGTAAGTGCGCATTCGCCGTAGCCTTATCGACCTCGACGATTTAACCGCCGAGGAGCTTGAAACGATCTTCGAACGCACCGCCCAGTTCGAGCTAACGCCTCCCGGCCCGTTGCTCGCGGGCAAAGCCTGCGTGAACATGTTCTTCGAGGAGAGCACCCGCACGTTTACGTCGTTCAACCTCGCCGAGTTGCGACTCGGCGCCGATGTCGTCAATCTCGCGCCGAAGAGTCTCAGCCTCGCCTCAAAGGGGGAGACGCTCGAAGATACCGCGCTAACCCTCGGGGCGCTAGGGATAAGCGTATTGGTAGTGCGCCATCACGAGGCCGGCTTTCCACAGCGGGTGGCCTTGGCATTCGACGGGCACGTCATCAATGCCGGTGACGGCGTCCACGCACACCCGACACAGGCGCTGCTCGATATCTACACGATGATCGAGGAGTTCGGCGAGCTCAGCGAGCGCACCATCGCGATCGTCGGCGACGTTCTTCACAGCCGCGTCGCGCACTCGACGATACGCGGGCTCTCGCGTTTGGGCGCCTCGGTGGTGTTGGTCGGGCCGGAATCGTTTTTGCCCAGCAGTTATGCGGGCAATCGGATTACGATCGAACGAGACTTCGACGCAGCCTTGCCGCACGTCGACGCGGTGGTCCTGCTGCGCATCCAGCGCGAACGCTTCGTCGAGACCCCGATCTCGGATCGTGAGTACGTCGAGCGCTACCGCCTCGACCATCGCCGTTTAGAGCGCCTTCGCAAAGATGCAATCGTCATGCATCCCGGGCCATATAACCGTGGCGTGGAGCTCGACGATTCGGTGCTGGAGTTTGCCGGTTGGCGATACGCACGTCAAGTTCTTCACGGGGTCGCCGTCCGGATGGCGGTTTTGGATCTGCTCGTCAACGTACGATGAGATCGATCCTGATCAAGGGCGGGCGAATCGTCAACCCGGCGAGCGCGCTCGATTCGCTGCGCGACCTGCGGTTGCGTAACGGGCGGATTGCCGAAATCGGCGAGCATCTGGCACCTAACGAAGAAGACGAGGTTCTCGATGCGAGCGGTGCGGTCGTCGCGCCGGGATTCGTCGACATCCACGTGCACTTGCGCGAACCGGGGTTTCCCGAGAAAGAGACGATTGCAACCGGAACGGAAGCCGCAGTCCGCGGCGGATTCACGGCGGTTGCCTGTATGCCCAACACGAATCCGGCGCTCGACGATCCGGCCGTCGTAGCCACGTTGATGGAGGCGATCGATCGCAGCGCGCGCTGCCGCGTCTATCCGATCGGGGCGATTACACTCGGCCGCAAAGGCGCCGTACCGGCCGATTTTACGGGGCTTGCCAAGGCGGGCGCCGTCGCTTTCTCCGACGATGGCGATACGGTCGCCGACGCGCGCGTGATACGCGAGGCGGCGCTGCGCGCGCGCGATTTGCCGGCGCCATTCATCGAGCATTGCGAGCCGGAAGAGCCGATCGTAACGCGCGACCTGCAAATCGCGAACGAGACTAAGAGAGCCTGGCATCTCGCGCACCTCTCAACGGCCGGCGCGCTCGACGAGCTGCGC
>JBAUMX010000187.1:0-32421 GCA_049578945.1 Candidatus Cybelea sp.
GCTCGACGCGCTGCCGGGTCGTGCGGCGCTGCCGACCGAGATACCCTCCGTCCGCCTGCCAGCGCCGCCGACGGTCGCGCCGGGCTATCGCGCGCCGGAGGGGGAGCCGAGCGATCCGGGGATCGTCGGTGTTACGCAGAGCCCCTTCGTCGGGCTCTCGCTGGAAAATGCCGTCGGAATGGCACTGCTCAAAAATCCGAACTTGGCGCTCTCCGCGTCAAACGTCAGAATCGCCCGCTATCGCGTTATCCAGGCCAAGTCAAACTTCGACCTGCACTTGCAGGTGGAACCCTCGTCAAGCTTCTACGCACAGCCGCCGGAGAATCTGTTCTTCGCCGGGCCGGGAGAGCAAGGAAGGTACCTTATCACGCCGCCGCCCGGCTCTAGCGGCACGCCTTTTCCGTACTTCACGACTGGTCCGGGCAATATCATCCAGCATCAATACTCGTTTCAATCGGGTGTAAGCGGCCAGACCGTCAACGGGATGCAGTATTCCGCCAGCATCTCGCAAATTCGAACCTATAACAACACGATCATCAATACGTTCAACCCTTTCTATCAGGCCATTCTGAACCTCTCCGCGACCCAGCCGCTCCTCAAGAACGCCGGTATGAACGCGGTCAAGCGTCAGGTCAAGCTCGCGGTGATTACGGCGGACTCGAACGAGGCGCAGGCGCTCGTCGACACCTCGAACACGATCGCCCAAGTCGAGGATTCCTATTGGGATCTCGTCGCTGCCTGGCGTGACGTTGCGATTCAAGAGGCGGCGCTCAAACAAGCGGTGGAGCAGCAGCAAAGCGTCGTGCGGCTCGCCCAACGCGGCGGCGCACCTCCGATTACCGCCGTCGAGACCCAAACGCAGGTCGCGAACTTTCAGTCGCAGGTTTTCTCGGCGTTGCAAACAGTCTCGCAGGTTCAGAACCAGCTCAAGGGTTTGATCGTCTCGGACGCCGGCGATCCCATTTGGCGCGCGAACTTAGTTCCTTCCTCGCCGGTGCAGGAGCTGCCGAACGCCGGCGATCTTGGCGCGATCGTTGCGCTGGCCGAACATCGGCGTCCGGAGGTTCGGCAGATTGTAGACGAGCGACGAGTAGCCGACGTTGACCTTGCCTACGCAAAGAATCAGGCGCTTCCGCAGGCCGATCTCGTGGTGCAGTACATCAGCAACGGTTTCGCGGGCATATTGCAGCCGGTGCCGAATTTTGAGGCTCTTGCGTGCGGTCTGCCCACGGCCTATCAATGTCCGACGCCGCCGCCGCAGACGCAAGGCAACATGACGCAGGCGTTTCACAATATGTGGACGGGAGCGTACCCCGAGTTCAACGTTGCGCTGGTCGTTAATTTCCCGCTCGAAAACAACACTGCGCGCGCGCTGAAGCAGACGGCGTACCAAGAGCAAGACCAGGCGCAGCTCGAACTGCAAGGCCTCGGTCAGCGGATTGAATCTGAGGCGCGCAACGCACTGCAAACATATCAATCGGCGGTCTCGCGCCTTTCCGCCGCGAGCGCGGGCCGCGCGGCTGCGGAGTCGGTCTATGCCAGCGAGGTCCGCCGATTCGACCGCGGGATGTCGACGACGTTTCTTGTCTTGCAGCGCCAAGTTGAGCTCGAACAGGCGCGCGGTCAGGAACTCCAGGCGCAGACCGATCTCAACAAGTCCGTCGTCGAGCTGCAGCGCGTTGAGGGGACGATCCTCACCGACAACGGCGTCAACCTGCAGACGCTCGGTTCTAAGGCGCTGGCGTCGGCCTCGCCGTTCCCGCGCTAGGCAGCTGCTTCAAGCTCATCGACAGGACGGTAGTTCGCCGTAGGTAACGCTCTCGATGCCGTTTTGCCCGATCGCTTCGTCCCGCGTGCGAGGCCTTTCAAGTAATTCTCGCTCGTTACGTGGCCGTCACTTCTTCGAGTTGATGTAGCAACGCTTCCCATTGGATGACGCGCTCTCGACTGCGCATGGTTAGTCCAGCGAGTTCTTCGCTCAACGCCCCTGATCTGGCCGCGTCGGTATAGATCTCGGGCGACTCGAAGAGAAGCTCGATCTCGTTGGCGCGCGCATCGAGGTCTCTGATTTCTCGTTCGATGCGCTCGATCTGCCCCATTAGCTGCGAGCGCACGCGCAACGGCGTTTGACGCGACGCCTTGAGACGCAAGGTCGACTCTTCGACCGCGCGATCGATCGCCACTTTGTCGCGCTCGCGCTGGGCCGTCTCGTACACGTCATAACCGCCGTCGATGAGTCCCCACGCGCCCCGTTCAATCCACAATACCCGGTCGCACAGGCGCGACAGAAGATAGCGATCGTGCGAGGCGACGACGATCGTTCCCTCGTAGTCGCATAAGACGCTTTCGAGTGCTTCGCGGCTGTCGATATCGAGATCGTTGGTTGGCTCGTCGAGCAGCAAGATGTCGGCCGCGCGCGCCATCAGTCGTGCCAGCATGATACGGCGCCGCTCGCCGCCGGAAAAATCGCGCACGGCTTTATCGGCGGCATCGCCGCTAATACGCATGCGGCCGAGCAGTCCGCGCGCCTCCTGCGGCGTCAGCACAGCGCCGTCCAGCACGGCCGCGAGCGCGCTCTCCTGGACGTCGAGTTGATCGTGTGAATTCTGGGCAAAGTACGCGACTTGCGCCGCGGGATTGAAGACAGCCGATCCGGAATCCGGTTGCGCTGCGCCGGTGAGTATCTTCAGAAGCGTCGACTTTCCGGAGCCGTTTGGACCGACGATGCCGAGGCGCTCTCCGCGCTCGACGTCGATCGCCAGCCGGCTGAAGAGCTGTTGATCGTACGCTTTGCTCAAGCCCCGGGCTTCGAAGGCGAACCCGCTGCCAGCGCGCCGCGATGGGCGCAGGCGGACTGAGATCTGGCGTACGGGAGCCGCCGGAGACGAGGCTCGGGTTGTCGCTTCGATGCGCGCCAGCTGCTTTTCGCGACTGCGCACTTGGCTGTAATCCGAGGAGGTGTGCGTCGCTCGCAGGCCGGCAATTGTCCTTCGCCGCTTGTCGCGTTCGACAACGAAGGTTTCGTACTCGCGCCTCTCCGCCTCTAGGCGCACGTCTTTCGCTGCGACGTACGCGGTGTATGCGGGCCGCTCGGGTGCGTAGGCGTGGAAGCGCCCTCGCTCGATCTCCCAGATGCGCGTAGCTATCCGGTCGAGAAAGTAGCGGTCGTGCGAAACGACGATGTAACCGCGGGGATCGTTGGAGACGAACGATTCTAGCCAGCGGATCGTCGCGACGTCGAGATGGTTAGTTGGTTCGTCGAGAATCAGGTAGTCAGGCTCGTCGATCAGCACGTGCGTTAACGCTACTTTCGCCCGCTGGCCGCCTGAAAACGAGAGTAGCGGACGATCGTATTCCGTTGGCGCGAAGCCGAATGCGGAGAGCATGGTGCGCAGCACTTTGTTGCGCACGCCCGACTCTTCGTGCGTCGCTCTAGCCAGCGCAGCGTCGACGAGGTCCTGCAGCGTCGACTCAGTCTCGTCGGCTACGCCCTGAGCGAGATACCCGAGCTTCAGGCCTTTTGCCCGTACGACGGTGCCGCCGAATGGCCGGTCGACGTCGGCGAGAAGACGCAAGAGCGACGACTTCCCCGCGCCGTTGGGGCCTACGAGGCCGATGCGTTCGCCGTGGTTGAAAGTTCCACTTAGACTCGAGAATACTTCGCGCGCCCCATAGTGACATTCGAGATTCGAAAACCGCAACAATTCCACGCCGAGTCGTACATTTGCGCGGGCCCAGCCCGCAGGCCTTCGCGCTGAAGCTCAACCCGACAGACGGTCAGGTTCGCTCGTACCTTTGCTATCCGTAATCGCCAAGAGGCGGCTTTAGAGGTTTCGTTTGCCGGCGATTGTATCGTGCGCATTGCACGCTCGACCGGGCGCTCACGGCGCGACGCGCTCGCCGCGAGCCGCCCGCACATCACGGTTTAGCCGCTGCTGGATGCGCGCGTGCCCGAAGACGAGGTCCGTGAAGCCGGGGAAGAGCTTGTCGAGTGCGACCGGGAGCCCCCAGATCGCGGGCACGATGATGCGGCGGCGCGGCCGGGTGACCGCCCGCACGATCGCCCGCGCGACGATGTCCGGGCTGGGCAGGTTCTCGCCCATTGAGGCGTTGATATTACTTCGGACGAAGCCGGGTTCGATCAGCGAGACCTCGATGTTCCAGCTGCGGACTTCCCGCCGGACCGTGTCGTTCAGTCCGCGCAAGCCGAACTTTGAAGCAGAGTAGATGCCCAGTACGCCCGATTCGCCGGCGACTGAACCGATATTGACAATCGCTCCGCGCCGTTGCCGCTTCATCACCGGCATCACGGCGTGAATGGTCCGCGCACAGCCGAGCAGATTCACTTCGATAACCTTGCGGAGCTCCTCGTCGGTTGTATCCCAGAGCGCAGGCGGCGAGCCGATACCGGCGATGTTGGCCAGTATGTCGATCCTCCCGAACGTTTCGAGCGTGGACTTGACGAGCCGGTCGATATCGGCGCGAATCGCGACGTCCGTCGGAACGACGAGTGCGCGGACGCCGAATCGTTCCACGTCGGCGGCGAGTTCCTTGAGAACGGGCAGTTCGCTTTGCGGCGCGGCGAGCACGACGTGCGCGCCGGCCAGGGCGAACGCTCGCACCGTCGGGGAACCAATGCCTCCGGACGCGCCGGTAACGATCGCGACCCTGTCTTGAAGCTGCATGTTACGAAGGTCGCCGCTTTCGTCGACGCTCCTTCCTCGGCCGGTGCCGGCCCTTGTTCTTGGCGGAAGTGCGCTGAGGAAACTCAAGATTTTACGTCCCGACTGCGATCCACGTATCAACGAGATCCTCCGCAAGCGTGCATTCCAGGACGCAAGCGTAGAGAGTGAAACCCGTAGTCGTTACCTCCACGCAGTAATCACTGAACCTCGCCGGCCTAAGCATGACTCGCCGTCTATGCCCACGGCGCCGCGGCCACCTCGCCGATCGGCGCTCAACGCGCTGTAATGGCTGGTTTAGGCGGCCGTCGCGCGCCGAGACTCTCGAGTTGGCCACGTTGCGATCGGCGCCGTCAGCTGCGGGGCAAAGCTAAGCGCGCGACGCGGCCTCGCGAGCATGGCGTGCGGATGAAAAAGCAACGAACCCGGCAGGCGGCCGCGTGTGAAATCGGCGAGAATCGAGCTTAGAACGCCCCGATGCCATTGGGGGTGCCCCATCCCGTTGGACCTGAATAGGTTCCATACTCTCCGGTTCCGGCGGTGCAAAGATAGCTTCCGCCGCAGTCGCCGTCGCTACCCTCGCTGATGACGTGCAGGTACTTCTTACGTTGCTTCGTCGTTAGCGACCAGAGCCTCGTGCCGGCGTGTTGCGAGCTGGCGTTGCCGGCAAGGGCGTAGATCCCGGCGATCAGCGGCGCCGCGAGGCTGGTGCCGCCAACGGTGAACCAGCCGTTGTACGAGCCGCCGTAGGTGTCGTACTCCGCCACGTCCCAAGCTACGGCGGCGACGTCGTTTTGGGTCTTGGAGGTGCAGCCCGGATCGTGTTGCCAAGAGGGCTTTGCGACGCCGCTCGCACAGCCGCCGCTGGTATATTGCCAGACGACTTCTTTATATTTCGGGCCTTGCTTCGAAAGATAGGTGCCCCCGACCGAGATGACGTTGGCGAAGCTTGCCGGCGCAAAGGAACCGTAGCGATCGTCGCCGGCAGAGGCCAGATAAACTACGCCCGGGCTGTCGAAGGCGTCAGTGTGCCACGTACAACCTATCGGGGAGCAGCCCCAGCTGTTGCTGACGATGTGCGCCCCGAGTGTCACCGCTTCCGTTTCGGCGATGTCAAGATCACTGCTGTAACTGGAGGTTGCCTCGATCAGGTCGATCGTGCAATTCGGACAGCTGGCGGAAACCATCTCGACATCGGCATCGATCTCAATGCACCAGTCGTCATTGCCGGTACAGCTCTGAGGGTAGTTGCTCGTTTTACCTTCTTGATTGTACTTAGTGAAGTTCGCCGCCGGCAGGCCGAAGTACGAACGATACTCGGCGAGATCCGAAGCGACGTTCGGATTGTCGTACGCGTCAACGATGGCGACGATCTGACCCGAGCCTTTCGACGAGGAAGGCAGATTGTAGGCCGCCTGGAGGTCGGAGGCGCCCCATCCTGCTACGTTGGGCTGAACCCCCGATTTGACGATCAAAAGGTCGCAATGCGCCTCGCCCGGTCTGCGTTCCGGACAGGCCCGCCTGCCCGGGGAACCGACCTCCCGCTGCGGAACTGACCCGCCTCCCGTGCTGGGTTGCTCCGTCGTACCCTGCACGCCTCCGCCGCACGCGGCGAGCAGAACGCCGGATACGACTCCTAGCAGAAAAAAGTGTAAATTTTTCATGGCGATTCTTCCTTAGCGTAGTGTAACGAGAGCCGGCACGACTATTCCCTTGGAGATCGTCGGTGTGGTGCGTGTTCCGTTGGCCGTGTAAGTCGTCACGGAGCCGAAGCCGCCCTTACTACCGGGGCCTTGATAATTTGTGACGTAGATCTTACCATTCGCATCGACTGCCACGCCCTGGGCTCTTACTATCCCGGCCGTGATAGTCGGTGTGGTCTGCTTTCCATCCGGCGTGTAGGTGGTTACGGATCCGGCGTTGCTAGGGCCGCCCAAATAATTCGCAACGTAAATTTTTCCGTTTGCGTCGACAGCGATGCCGCGGGGATTGTCCAGCCCTGTGGTGATCGTCGGTGTGGTCTGCGTCCCATCCGGGTTGTACGTCGTCACCGTATTGTTGTAGAGGTTCACGACGTAAATCTTACCGCTAGCGTCCACCGCCAGGCCAACGGGACCGGCTATGCTAGCGGTGATTGTTGGCGTGGTTTGCGTCCCATCGGATTTGTACGTCGTAACGGAGCCGTTGCCACTGTACGTCGGAAAGGAAAGGGGCCGATCGACGTAGCCGCTGCTGAGGGGGCCTTCAAGATTCGAGACGTAAATCTTGCCGCTCTTGTTCACCAAAACGTCGAGGGGAAAATCTATGCCCGCGGTTATTGTCGGCGTGGTCTGCTTTCCATCTGGCGTATAGGTGGTCACGTTACCAGTAAAATCATTAGGGAAAGTGTTTGCTACGTAGATTTTGCCGGTCTTGTCGACCCTCACCCCAAAGGGTCCGTTTATGTCAGCGGTGATGGTCAGGGTCAGCTTCCCCTTCGGGTTGTAGGCCGTTACCTTGTCGCCGCCCAAATTTGCGACGTAGATCGTGGATTTTGAGGAGGTTGCACCAAATGCAACTGTTGAGTCGACGACAGATTGCGGCGCAGCGATCTTCGGCGCGACAGACGTGGCCGTTGACGAGGACAAGCCGTTGTTGCCGCATGCCGCTAAGAGCGCCGCGACCAGGCACGCGCCGACGAGATTCCCGGTGGAAGTGCGCACGGGATGAACCTACCTTTCTGAGGGCCGGCGGCCAGACGGTAAGGCACAAGAGGGCCGCGCCAGTGCGGCTCAGATTCTTAGACTGCGCTTGCCTGCTACTTTTGTCAACTACCGCCTGGCCTCTGGGCCCAAATTCAGCCCAGCAGCTCGGCGCTATCGCTAACGTTGGGCTATGAATATGAATCCGCAATGGTGAGTAGATTTAGCGTGAGGGGCGCGGCGTCACTTTTGAATGCATCCTTACCTCATGCGTTTTTCAGCACAACATCGCTCGAGGCACATTGCTGCTCGTTCATTGCCTAATACTGACCGTAGCACCCAAGGGTCTTGTAAGCCCAGTTAGCGTCGTGACTGCGGCGCCACCGGCCGGATAGTTGTAGATTCGGACCCATCCGTTTAAATTGTCGGGGGCCCAGTTACGCCGGCGAATCGAGCCGCAATGAGCAAAGTGGTCGAGCCGGCGGGACCGTTAACGTCCTGAATCAGGGATGCGACGATCAGCGTGCGGCTTGGGCGGTTTGAGGAGCATAATGGAGAAAATCGACAAGCAAGCGTTTTGTTCTTGCGGTCGTTGTCGGCAAGGCCGACTTATGTTAGCCTAACCGTGCGTAAGGCTTTACGCATTCACAACAACGTCCGCTAGAGACACTCATCACGAGAGACACTCGTCATGACGAGCATAAAACGCTAGAAAGGATTTTACGGTGAATGTCCTTGCAACCAGAAGCCTAGCCCTAGTAACGCTAATGTTTATAGCTGCGGCTTGCTCGAATTCCGGGATGCCGACCAATCAGAGCGCACTCACGTCGGATGCGCGTTTTCACCCAGCCGCGGCATCTCCTTGCCCGGGCGGCGGTATACACCTCGTGCAAGGCAACAACGGAACCTACACCGTTGCAATAGGCGCTTCGTGTGACATGTACGCGCCATATAATACGGGTTGTTCCGAGAGCTCTAGCCCCGGGGAAACGTATACGTTCATGATTACCAGTGGATTTGGATTAGGCACACTGAAAGTGGAACAAAATGAGGGAACATTCAAGCGTACCGGTAAAGGCGAAGTCGTCATTACCATACAGCAAGCGCAACGCCTGTACCCCCTTTGCAAGCCGACTTACTCGACATGGGCCACCATCCATCTTACGACACCAGCCGGAAGTTAAATTCTAGAAGACCATCCCAGGCACCGTGGATTGCATACGCGGTGCCTGGCTTGCAATTTGGCGACAAGCTCGATCTTCCACTGCGCAATCCGTTTATATCGTCGTGAGCCGTCGCTCAGTCGAACTTGAACGCACACTTAGCGTTGCGACTTACGAAATCTGCGAGGTGCGCTGGAGCGCCGTTGTGCGATAGGGGAGTAGCATCGTTCACGCCGGTTCACACAATACGCTCGGGCCAATCGCCCTCGATATGGCGATCACTCCATAAGCGAAATGGGCGCTTTCGCGCCCCGCTCCTAACTCTTCTCCCGGTGCGCGTGAGTGCCGGCTTCTAGGGCGCACGACGCGTCTCGCCGAAGTCGTTGATCGCCGCACGGAAGGGTCCACAATGTCTGCAAAGTCGCTAGCACCCCTCACCCTTGCCATCGTCCTGGCGAGTTGTTCCTTTGGCAGCAATGCGGTCGGCAACACGTCGGTTGGAGAAGCCCGCAGCGTCTTGCCGCAAGTGACGCAACGCGGAAAAGGAGCACAGTGGGTTACGTTCACCCCACGAACGACATCTGACGTTTATAGTGCCATCGTGCTAGGGCCCGATAAAAACGTCTGGTTCATCGATGAGCTCGCGGGCGGCCTGGTGCGAATGGAGGAGAACGGCTCGATCAAAGAGTTTTCGCTATCGGGCGTCCTGACCGGCAGCGCTATTTCGATGGCGGTGGGTGCAGACAAAAAGTTTTACATTTTGGACGAGTCGGCCAACGTCATACGGGTCACCGAAAAAGGCCTCGCACAATCGATTCCCATTCCGAGCGGCGATAGCACGTCGCTGGACGGCTTGGCGCTGGGTCCCGACGGCAACATTTGGTTCGCGGAGTTCAATCATATCGGAAGGATCACGCCGGCCGGAAAGATCACCGAGTTTTCCTACCCCAGCGGCTTTTCGCCCAATCAGTATGGAGGAGTGACGACCGGTTCCGACGGTAACGTCTGGTTCGGCGATTCAAGTGGCAATGCCATTGGCCGGATTGTCCCTTCCACGGGCAAGATTACTACGTTCACGATTCCCGTTAGCTGCTCCCCGGCGCCTGTCGTGCTGGCGAACGACGGCAACGTGTGGTTCGTGTGCCTTACCACTTCTCCACTGCTGGGGCGAGTAACACCGAAAGGGCAGATTACCACGTTCGCGGTGGGCGGTACGTTCAGTTTTAACGAGACGGAGCAATTCTGCTCGCGCGGTCCCGACGGAGATCCCTGGTGTGCCAGCAGGAATGATGGCAACATCTTCCACGTGAGTTCCAAAACGCATAAAACGACCACGTTCGACCCGCCTCTCGGCTCGGGGGTTGCCCCCGACGCACTCGCGGCCGGCGCCGACGGAAACGTCTGGGTCGACACGGTCGGTGGCGAAATCGCCGTGCTGGTCTCGAACCCAATGACCGTGACGCCAAATAAGCTAGAATTCTCGGCTCCTTCGCAAACGCAGACGTTGAGGGTCTCTGAGAACGGCGTGAGCAGTTGGACTGCCAAGTCGAGCAAAACGTCGGTTGCAACCGTCACTCAGGGCAAATCAAATTCTGCGTTCAACGTGAGCTCGGCCGGCAAAGGAAGCTGCAAGATTACCATAGCGGACTCACTTGGAAACAGCGTCGCGGTGAAAGTGAACGTGCATTGAACGCCAGCAGCGCGATCGGATAGGCGAACCGGTATGCTCCAGGTTACGAGCTCGGCTTGACAGCGCAGAACATCTCGGAGAGCCACTCTTCCTTGAGAAGTCCGTCCGGAGGCCAGCGAGAGATCGCGTAACCTCGGTGAACGGCGCGCGATCATGAGCGTCAACGCGCGCTAAAGTTTCGCAGCCCGGTGCCTCGTATTGCTGCCGAACAGCCCTGCGTCTCACTCGTCGTCAGCGTCCGAACGCTGCAAACCATACGCTTCGGGAGGGCGCATGCCGGTTTCAAGCAAGAGGATCAGCGGCGCTTCGAGACGGCCAACGTGCTCGGCCTACAAGGCCGAAAAGGTATTAGCTGCAAAGGGCGCGCATCGTTGTGGCAATGATCCGTAGGTTTTTCGGATCGCTCGCGCTGGTCGCGCTCCTTGGTTTAGAGGCGTGCGCCGGCCCGAACGGGCTCTCCACCGCTCCAGCCCGGAATGCTGGCCCGCTGGCGAGTAATTCTGCGACACTGACCTTCAAGGTCTTTACCGCCGGCGAGACGCCGGGCTTCCCGATCGGCGCCGGCGCGTATGACATCGCTCCCGGCCCCGGCGGCACGATGTGGTTCACCGACGGCGGCACTCCCGCGATCGGACGCATCTCCAGCGATGGAATCTTTACCGAGTTCACGCAAGGATTGCCGCCGGGAGCACTGCCTGATGTGATTGTCGCGGGGCCGGACGGAAATATGTGGTTCTCCGACAATCGCGGGGTCGCGATCGGGCGAATCACCCCCTCCGGCACGATCGTCGAATTTAGCGACCCGAGCTATACAAACACCCGGGCGATGGGCATTGCGTTTGGCCCGCACGGCGAGCCGTGGTTCCTCGCTGTCGGATCGCCGTCGTTGCTCGGACATCTCACTCCGCAAGGCAAGATTGGCGTAGTGCCGATGTCATCGAATGGTGCGCTCACCGCCGATGCGAGCGGAAACCTTTGGTTCACCAGAACTAATTATTTGCATTCGAGGGGAGAAGGAGAAGTAGTAGAACGGACGGCGCAAGGGGGTCGGCTGGTCCGGTTTGGGATGCGGATGCACATTGGGGTTTTGCCCTGCTGTCCGAACCACGCGCCGAAAACATCTGCGATTGGGCTGGACGGTGATCCGTGGTTCACAACGCTGGGCTACTTCCATGAGAGTTCGCCGAGAAACTTTCTTGCTACGGTCAAAGCAAGAAGCGTCAAACTCGTGCGGATCACACACAAAGGGCTCCGCAGCGGCCATCAGTTCGCCTATACCTATCCGAGTGGCCTCGCCGTCGGGCCGAACGACCTTTGGATTACGGGAGGAGCTCCGTTTTTTCCCCAAGGTGCAATCTGGCGAATAAATGCGCAAGGGGAACAGGTTGCGTATAGCCTTCCCTACGATCCACTCGGACTCGGCGTGGACGCCGAAGGACACCCGTGGTTTACCGCGTCCTCCTTTGGTTTTCCGAGTCAAATCGTCGAAGTCCTCACCTACTGACGCTCGCAGGCCACGCGCTAGTGGACGCGCAAATCAGCTAAGCCGCGAAAACCGCTCCGATATCCGCAACGTCGCATTCACCGCCGGGATTTGACGGCATAGTCAGCACGCCAAAAAAATTATAGTGTTTGGGCGCTAATCGTAGACTAGTACTCCACGGAGTATTAACGCGTTCTCAGTTTGAGCATTCCGGCGGCAAGTTCGTCGACGAGCCAGACGAGGCGCCCGGAGCTGGGGTGCACGATCTGGGCGGGATATTTAATCGGATCGAGCGGCCCTTCGTAGACTGCTGCGAGCGCATCCGCCTTGTCGGGTCCTTCGATGGCGAACGCGACCGTGCGCGCTAGGTTTATCACCTTCGGAGTGATCGTGACGCGCCACATCATCTGCGATTGCGAATAGACGGCGCGCACCAGCGCCTGATCGTCGATGGTCGGAGCTGAGCCTGGGAAGAGCGAGGCGGTGTGTCCGTCCGCTCCCAGGCCGAGCAGCACCAAATCGAACTGCGGCGCGTTGCCGAGATCGGCGCGAAGCAGCGAGGCATATTCGTTGGCCGCGTGCCCCGGATCGATCTCGCCGGCAATCCGGTGCACGTTGGCGGGCGGAATCGGAATGGAGTTCAAAAAAGCCTTCTGCGCCATCCGGTAGTTGGATTGCTCGTCGGTCGGCGGCACGCAGCGCTCGTCGCCGAAATAGATAAAAACGTCGCTCCAGGAGATCTGCTCGACCAACGGCTCCGTGCCCAGCAGCTCGTACGCTGCGCGCGGCGTGTTGCCGCCCGCGAGCGCAACGGTAAACGAGCCGCGATCGGCCATCGCAAGGTTTCCGGTCGTGATGAAGAGATCCGCCAGAGCTTGAGCGAGCACGCCATCGTCGCGGTAAATTTGCAGTTCGCCCCGGTCGGACATGGTTATCCCTTTCTGTGCGCGAGTATCTGGCCGGCGGAGGCCAGTGCGTGCCGAAAGACTCGATCGCTCTGACCCCAAAGTATCGCTCGTTCGACGAGCGCGGCAATGCCGGGATTCTTTATCGCCCGATAGCGCTGAGCGTGCGAGCTGGAACCCGTAACGCTCAGCTCTATCGTCTCGGCCCGCTGATCGACTTCGGCAATGAAATGCGAGCTCGACGTGCTCAACGCGACGCGTTGAATTCGTCGCGGTTCGCCGGCGCGCCGGATTTGGAACGCGACGGTTTCACCGGCCGCATCGCGCAACGCGTCGGCGCTCTGCGGCGTCCATTGGAGGCGGCTGGCAAGCCAGCCGAGCAGATAAAAGGCCTCGGGCTCGGAGCCGCAGGTGATCTCAACCCGCCGCAGGTCGTGGAGCTCCGAAACGTTCTTGCCGTCGAAGAAGATCGCGACGCTCTCTTGCCAAGGCGCCAGGCGCAGATAGGCGATGTCCGCCAGCGGAAGCTGGGGATACCGGTCAACATACTCGACCAGCTCGCAAAGCGCCGCGTGCCCGGCGTCGAGCAGCGAGCTGTTATAGACGATCGTCTCTGCCAGGTCGGAGAGCGACGCGAAGCGCGCGTCGGTGCCGATGCCGGAGGCAATCCAAAGCAGCACGATCGGCGCGTCGGGAAGACGCAGCGTGCAGACCGCCGAGCGTAGCATCTCGGGTCCGCTCGTCTTGACGCCGAGTTCGACCCAATCGCCGGCCTTTACGCTGTGCAGGCGCTCGTCGCGGCAGGCATCGAGCACGATCACGCGCGACGGATGCTTCGACGAGAGGGTGTGAATGCGGTCGCGCGCGAGCTCGCCGATCGTTTCGTCTTCGAAGAGCATGACCAGCGTCATCGTGGCAACGTGCATCTCGCGGCCGCTTTCGCGATTTCGCCCGGAGAGTTCGTCTACGATCGACGTAAGGTCGAGGCTCACAGACGGCGCCAGTCGGGGAAGAGTGCGGTGGCGCTCTCCGGCCCTTGACTCCCGGCAGCGTAGTTCGGGAACGAAAAGTCCTTCGTGTTCTGCCAAACTTCTAAGACCGGCGTGACGATCTCCCACGCGCGCTCGACCGCGTCCCAACGCGTGAAGAGGGTCTGGTCGCCGGCCATCGCATCGCCGATCAGCCGTTCGTACGCCGGCGGTGAGACGACGCCGAAGCCGCTGCCGTAGCTAAAATCCATGTAGACGCTGCGAATGTGTTCTTTCGGCCCGGGAACCTTCGCTTCGAACCGCATCGAGATGCCTTCATCTGGTTCAATCTTGATGACGAGCACGTTCGGTTCGATCCGGTCGGTCGATTCGCCGTAGAAACGGTGCGGAATCGGCTTGAAGGTCACGGCGATCTCCGAGACCTTGCGCGGCAGCCGTTTCCCCGAACGCAGAAAGAAGGGAACTCCGGCCCAGCGCCAGTTCTCAACGTAGACCTTCATCGCCGCAAAGGTCTCCGTGTTGGAGTCGGACGCGACGTCATCTTCCTGACGGTAGCCCTTCACGGGTTTGCCGTCGATCGTTCCGGGACCGTACTGGCCGCGCGCCGACATCTTCCAGACCGCATCGTGCGAGTAAGGCTGGACCGCCGAAAGCACCTTATACTTCTCGTTGCGAATGTCGTCGGCACCGGAACTGATCGGCGGCTCCATCGCAACCAGCGCCAGCAGGTTGATGACGTGGTTCTGGATCATGTCGCGCAGCGCCCCGGCATGATCGTAATATCCGCCGCGCTCTTCGACGCCCAGCGACTCCGCCGATGTGATCTGCACGCTTTGCACGTAGTTTCGGTTCCAGATCGGCTCGAAGATCGTGTTTGCGAAGCGTAGCGCGATAATGTCCTGCACCGGCTCTTTTCCAAGGTAGTGGTCGATCCGGTAAATCTCGTTCTCCGGAAAGACCGCTTCGATCGCGTGCTGCAGCTTTCGCGCCGACTCCAGATCGGTGCCGAACGGCTTCTCAACGACGATCCGTGTCCAGCCTTCGGCGTCCTTATCGAGGCCTGCTTTCTTCAGTTGCGCGATGATCACCGGAAAGACCGACGGCGGTGTCGAGAGGTAAAACAGGTGATTGCCCGCCGTTGCGAACTCTTGATCGTTCTTGGCGAGCCGGTTTTTAAGGTCGACGAAGTGTTGCGTGTTGTTAAAGTCGGCGGTGATGTAACTGATCCGGCGCGCGAAATCGTCCCACATAGGCCCCTGCGGCTTGGAGTCTGCCGGCATGAAGAGGTCGAGCTGTTGATGGCAGTACTCGCGGAACTTGTCGTCGGTGTAGGGAGTGCGGGCGAAGCCGACGAGCGCAAAATCCGTCGGAAGCGTTCCGTTTAAGTGCATCGAGTAAACGGCCGGGAGCAGCATTCGCTTGAACAGATCGCCGCTTGCGCCGAAGAAGACGATGCTGCACGGGCTGGTGACGCGTTCCGACGGCAGACCTTCCCGCAGTGGATTGCTCGCCGCCCCGTCGCCGCTGGTTGCTTGCGCCGTCGCGATCGAGTTGTCAGGCATCGCAGGTCACGCGCGAACGCTCAACGCCTTGTCGACCACCGCGTTGAGCACCCGGAGCCGAGACGTGACGTCGCCCTTGAAGTGGATGCGAATGCCGCGGCGACCGCGTTTGTCCAGCGACATCCAATCGCCCAGTGCTTGTGCTGCCAGCAGCGTGCGGAATCCCACGTTCATGCCCGGTATCATCGGATCGTCGGGATCCTCGGCGGTGATTTGCAGGACCACGCACGTATCGGGACCGCCCTTGTGGAGCTGGCCGGTCGAATGCAGAAAACGCGGACCAAAGCCGACCGTCGTCGCGACGCGGTGCGCGTCGCGAATCTTCAAACGCAGCTCGTCGAGCAGACCCAGGTGTTCCGAGTTTCGAGCGATGTATGCGGTGATCGCGGTGTAATCGCCGGGGCGCAACTGTGCAAAGAGGCCGGCTAGCGCTTCGTCGGGATGCTTAGCTGAGATGTCCCGGCTCCCCGAGAGATAGGTGATCGTAAAGTCCTGACCTTCGAGATTCGGCTGCGGCTCGTCGAACTTTCCGTTGCGCGCGTACTGCGCAAGCAGCGCGACGGTGTTATCCTTTGACTCCTGCACGTTCGGCTGATCGAAGGCGTCGATCCCCAGAATCACGCCGGCTGCCGCGACCGCGATCTCCCAGAGATAGAACTGTTCGCCGAGATCGTAGCGGTCGTTCATGTCGAGCCGGATCACCGGGTGGCCGGCCGTTTCAAGCGCCTGTAACTTCTCATCGGTGTCGTGCTCGGGGTCGGGCAGATTCGCGCCCACGTAGACGAAGAGGCGATCGTCGGAGTAATCTCCCGGCGCCCCAAGCGCCTCGCCTTCGATCGGAACAATTCCCTTGCCGAGCTTGCCGGTCGACTCGGCGATCAGCTGCTCGGCCCACGCGCCGAATGCTTTAACGCCCGGGTGCGTGACGATCGTCAGCTTGTCTCGGCCGTTGATGGCGAGACCGCCGATTGCGGCGCCGAAGCGTACCCCCGGCGCCTTGCGCGGATCTACGGTGCGATCGTTCGCGTGCATCGCACCCAGCGCGCGATCGAGCAGCAGATTGATGTCGTATCCCCCGATCGCAGACGGCGCAATGCCGACGAAGGAGAGCGCTGAGTACCTGCCGCCGATGTTCGGATCGTTCTCAAAGTCGGCTCGGAACGATTCTTCTCGAGCCTCTTTGTCCAGCGTAGTTCCGGGATCGGTGATCGCGGCAAAGTTGCGTCCGGCCATCGAAGCGCCGATCTCTTTGGAGACCTTTTCGTGGAAGTAGGCATAAAACGCGTTCGGCTCCGTCGTCGTGCCGCTCTTGCTCGAAATGATGAAAAGTGTCGCGGGTATGTCGATCTTCGCCTCGAGCTCCTTGATCTGTTGCGGGCAGGTCGAATCGAGAACGTGCAAACGCGGATACGGCGGATTCGGTCCGAACGTGTCGGCGAGGATGTCCGGCGCGAGCGAGCTGCCGCCCATGCCGCAGACGACGGTCGCCTCGAAGCTCTCCTTCGTTTCGGCGGCAAACGACTTGAGGCCGGGAACCTCCTCGAGCATGTGTTGCTGGATGTCGAGCCATCCGAGCGATTTTTTGATGATTGCGACGGCGTCGGGCTGCGCCGACCAGAGACTCGCGTCGTGGGCCCAGAGCCGCTTGAGAAAATCGGCCGTCGCAAGCTTCTCGATTGCGGTGTCGTAGCCGGGCTGGGATTTGCCGAGCGAGAGGTGCACGCGCTCCGCACCCCCAGACGCCAGCAGTTTCTGCTTGTAGACGATCGCTCCGAGCAGTGCGGCGAAGGAATCGCAGAACAGCGTGACGCCGTCGATCTGCAGCTGATGGGTAACCTCGAAGAGCGAGATCTTTGCCTCCCGCAGGCCGCGCATTACGTCATCGGCGCCGCGCAGATCGCTCTCGACGGTGTCGGGGACGATCTTGCCGTGGTCGAGTAACGCATCGAGCGTGGCCGGCGGCATCGTGTTGACCGTGTCGGGGCCGACGACGCTCTCTACGTACATCAGGTCGGGATAGTGCGGGTTCTTTGTCGAGGTCGAGGCCCAGAGCGGTCGCTGTACGGCGGCGCCCTTAGATTTGAGCGCGGCAAATTCGTCGCCTAAAAAAATCTCTTTGAACTTTTGATAGGTGAGCCTCAGACCCGCGATTCCCGTCTTGCCGAGCAGATGCTCGAGCTTGTCGCCCTTGGCGATGCGTTCTTGCAGGAGCTTGTCGACGGCGGTGTCGATGCGGCTGACGAACACGGAGTTAACCGATCGAATTTTGTCGATCGGCTTACCCTCTTCGACGCGCCGCCGCAATCCCTTAACGTAGGCCAAGGCCGCCTTCTCGTACATCTCGACCGAGAAGATCAGCGTGACGTTAATGTTGTAGCCTTGGTAGATCGACTCTTCGATTGCCGGCAGACCCTCTTTGGTCCCCGGAATCTTGATCATGACGTTCGGACGCCGGACGCGATCCCACAGCTCCTTCACCATTGCGATTGTGCCCGCGGTATCGTTGGCGAGCAGCGGCGAAACCTCGAGGCTCACGAACCCATCGTTGCCGCCCGACGAGGCGAAGACGGGTGCGAAGGCGTCGCAGGCGCTTTGAATGTCCGCAATCGCCAGATCCCAGAAGAGCGCGTCGGCACTCTTCTCGGACCCGATTAATTGCGCGAGCTGTTCGTCGTAATCCGTGCCCGCTCCGATTGCCTTCTCGAAGATGGTCGGGTTGCTCGTCATGCCGCGCAGCCCGTTTGCAATCAACCGATCGAGCTCGCCCGAGGCGAACATGCTTCGGCGGACGTTATCTAGCCAGACGCTCTGCCCGGCGTCGAGCAGTTGCTGCACTTGGTTCTTCATGATCGTCTCCTAACGGGCGGCTAACGCGAATTTTTTAAGGGCTAGGTCGGCGACGTTATCCGGGGTAAAGCCGTAGGCCTTGGCGATTTCCGCCGCAGGCGCGGACGCCCCAAAGTGGTCGATGCCGAAGGCAAAGCCGCGATCGCCGACGTACTTCGCCCAGCCCAACGTCGCGCCGGCTTCGATTGACATACGTGCAGTAACCTCCGGCGGGAGCACTTCGTCGCGATAGCTTTGGGGCTGGGCATCGAAGAGCTCCCAGCACGGCATCGAAACGACGCGGGTGCGCACCCCTTTGCCGTCGAGGATTTTCTTCGCGTCGACGGCGAGCGAGACTTCCGAACCCGTAGCGATCAGGATCAGATCCGGCCGGCCCTCCGCATCCGCGAGGACGTAGGCGCCCTTTCCGACGGCGGCGTTGCGGACACCCAGGAACGGCAATTTCTGCCGCGTGAGCACGAGTACCCAGGGGGCACCCTTAGCGGCGACCGCGAGCTTCCAGGCCTCGAGCGTCTCCAGCGAATCGGCCGGCCGGACGACGTAACAGTTCGGCGTCGCGCGCAGCGTCGCGAGTTGTTCGATCGGCTCGTGGGTCGGGCCGTCCTCGCCAAGAAAGACCGAGTCGTGGGTAAAGACGTAGATCGAACGTATCTTGGTAATGCACGCCAAGCGAAACGCTGGTTTCAAGTAGTCGACGAAGTTAAAGAACGTCGCCGCGAAGGGCAGCAGGCCACCGTGCAGTCCGATTCCGTTGGTGCAGGCCGCCATGGCGTGTTCGCGGACTCCGTAGTGAATGTTACGGCCGGCGTAGTTGTTCGGCTCGAAGTCGCCGCAGTTCTTAAGGTAGGTCTTCGTTGAGGGGTCGAGGTCGCCCGACCCACCGACGAGTTCCGGAAGCGACATCGCGATCGCGTTCATCACCGTGCCGCCGGCGTCACGTGTCGCGACGGCGCCGTTCTCCGCGTTGAACGTCGGCCAGGGAAGGTCTGGCGGCAGCTCGTCCCGCAGCGCCCGCTCGAGTTGCGCGGAGAGCTCGCGGTTGGCGCGTTTCCACCCGTCGTACATTGCTTGCCACTGCTCTTCCAGTTTCGCGCCCTTTGCGCCGGCCTCGCGATAGAACGCAAGCACGTCGTCGGGTACGTAGAAGTCCGGCTCCAGCGGCCAGCCCAGTTCTTCTTTCGACTTTCTGACGTTCTCCGGTCCGAGCGCTTCGCCGTGGGCGAGATAGTTGTCTTGACGCGGTGAGCCGTAGCCAATGTGCGTTCGAATCGCGATAAACGATGGCCGGTCGGTGACGTTCTTTGCGACCTGGATCGCCTGATCGATCGTAGCGACGTCGTTGCCGTGGTTGATGTCGATGAACTGCGTGTGCCAGCCGCTGGCGTCGAAGCGCGCGACCGGATTGTCGGTTAAAGTGATATCGGTCGGCCCCGCCAGCGACACGAGGTTATCGTCGTATAGAACGATGAGTTTGCCGAGCTTCAAGTGTCCTGCCAGTGAGAGCGCCTCTTGACTTATGCCTTCCATCAGGTCGCCGTCGCCGCAGATGCAGTACGTGAAGTGGTCAACGATCGGGGCATCGTCGCGGTTGTAGACGGCGCCCAAGTGCGCTTCTGCGATCGCCATGCCGACTGAATTGCCGACACCCTGACCGAGCGGTCCCGTTGTCGCCTCCACGCCGGGTGTGCGCTCGGCCTCGGGATGACCCGGAGTCTTACTGCCGAACTGCCGGAACTCTTTGATGTCGTCGAGCGTCAGATCGTAGCCGGTGAGATACAGCAACGCATAGAGCAGCATCGATCCATGACCCGCGGAGAGTACGAACCGGTCGCGGTTCAACCAGTGCGGGTCTTTCGGATTGAAGCGCAGATGACGCGTCCACAGCGTGTACGCCATCGCCGCCGCACCCATCGGCATCCCGGGATGGCCGGAGTTGGCCTTCTGAACCGCATCGACCGCTAAAAATCGGATTGCGTTGATTCGTTGCTCGTCGGCTGGCGAGTTCGCCACGGAGACTCCTTTCGTTGGGGATAGAGGCTATAGTACGGCGGGGGCGGCCTTACCTGGTGCCGTACGTTTCGCGCGTGACGATAGAAGAACTCCAGGCAAAGATCGCCAGGCTGGCGCGCGGAGAGGGCGATCTGCGCGGACGCGACGGCCGCGCGATCGATCGGGTCATGGCCATGCTCGATGCCGGCGAGCTGCGTGTTGCCGAACCGCGCGACGGCGAGTGGGTAACCAACGCTTGGATAAAGGAAGCAATCTTGCTCTATTTTACCCGTTGCGATCGAAAGGTACCGTTCAAGCGCAACCACCGTAAGCACGGGGTGCGCTGCGTTCGGCCGGGCGCCGCGCGCTACGGCAGTTTTCTGGCGCCGGGCGTCGTGTTGATGCCGGGGTTCGTCAATATCGGCGCGTACGTGGGTGAGGGAACGATGATCGATACCTGGGCGACGGTCGGTTCCTGCGCGCAGATCGGCAGGAGCGTCCATCTCTCCGGCGGGGTCGGTATCGGCGGCGTGCTCGAGCCTCCGCAAGCGACGCCGGTAATCGTCGAGGACGGAGCCTTTATCGGCTCGCGAAGCATTTTGGTCGAAGGCGTCCGCGTCGAACGCGAGGCGGTGATCGGTGCCGGCGTCGTGATCACCGCGAGCACCCCGGTTCTCGACGTGCGGGGTGACGAGCCGATCGCGATCAAAGGCCGCATACCGGCGCGCGCCGTCGTGATACCCGGCGCGCAGGTCAAGCGCTTTCCCGCCGGCGAGTTTGGCGTCCCGTGCGCGCTGATCGTCGGAACGCGCAGCGCGTCGACAGACCTCAAGACGTCGCTTAACGCGGTCTTACGCGAACACGAGCTCGCCGTATGAATCCTCGAGTCTTGGAGATCGCGCCGTCGCTGATTCGCGAGATCTCCGCAAAGAAGAAGAGCACCTCGATCGACCTGGGCCTCGGTGAGCCGTCGCTGTTTCCCAACCGCGAGCGCCTCGAAGCCGCGATGCAATACGTGTTGGAATACGGCTTGAAGTATACGCCCAACGCCGGGGATTTGGCGTTGCGCCAGGCGATCGCTCACCACTACGGCTATCCGAAGATGGATCGAGCCGAGAACGTTTGCGTTACGGTCGGCTCGCAAGAGGCAATGTACATCGCGCTCAAGACGTTGCTCGACCCGGCGCGTGACGAGCTGCTGATCGTCGAGCCCTGCTTCCCTTCGTATCAAAAGATGGCCGCACTCGAAGGCATTGCGGTGCGAAGCGTCGCGATGAGCGAAGCCGAAGGCTTTGCTTTCGATTCCGAACGCATCGCCGCGGCAATCGGCGAGCGAACGCGGGCGATCGTAATCTGCTCTCCCTGCAATCCGACGGCTCGAGTCATCTCGGAGGCGGCGGCGGAGATCCTCGTACGCGCGGTCGAGCGGCGCGCGGGCGAACCGATTTGGCTGGTTCACGACGAGATCTACCGCGAGCAAGTCTTTGTCGAGGATGCCGCCGAGCTCGCCCGGCGCTATCCGCACACGATCGTTACAAACTCGTTGAGCAAGAGCAATGCGCTTACCGGTTTGCGGCTCGGCTGGCTGCTGGGTCCGAGTTCGTCCGTCACGCAGGCGATCAAAGTTCATGCCTGGGTGACCTCATGCGCCGACACCTTCGCACAGCGCGTTGCTTTGCACGTCTTCAAAGCTCCCGGTGCATTGGAGGAACACACGGCGTGGTATCGCGAGCAGCGTCAACACCTCTTGGCGGCACTGCATGCGAGCGGCCTTCGCTTCATATCGCCCGACGGAACCTTCTACGTCTGCGTGCGCCTCCCGAAGGGTATGCGTTCGTTCGACGCAGCCCACGAGCTCATCGAACGTTACGATGTGGTAGCGATTCCCGGCATCGCATTCGGACCTTCAATGGAGGGTTGGCTGCGCCTGAGCTGGGTATCCTCGCCCGACCAGGTCTCTAGGGGCATCGAGCGCATCGCGGAATACTGCGCTCAAGGAGCGCGCACATGAATAAGACTTACATGAGGCTAAACTCGCAGGCTCTTCTTGCCTTATCATTCGCGGCCGCTGCGGTTATATTATCGAGTTGCAGCGGCGGCTTGCAAGTCTCGGGGCCGCCTCAAACGGCAAGCACCAGCCTTGGTCGAACGACGCTCCCAACGCTCGAGCGGCTGACGAGCGTCGCCGTCAGGCCGCCGGTTGCGATCCACCGCGATGCGCGCAAGTCGTGGATATCGCCCGACGTCAACCGGACCCCGCGCCTTTTCTTCGTATCTGACAGTGGCACGAACGACGTGGAGATCTTTACCCTGCCCGATTTTGTCCCGAAGGGAACGATCACCGGGTTTTCCGAGCCGCAAGGCATGTGTTCCGGCACCGGCGGCACCGTTTGGGTAGCCAATACTGGAACCAACCAAGTCATGCAGCCCAGCCACACCGGCAAGCTGCTCAACACGATCGACGACGCCTTCGGCTATCCGGTCGGCTGTGCGGTGAACGCGGCTAACGGCGATCTGGCGGTCCTTAACATCTTCGACTTCTCCGGCGCCGGCGGCGCTTTCGTCTACTCGTGCCCTTCGTGTACGCCGACGGAACTCACGATCCCCGACTCTTACTACTACTACTACGGCGCATACGATCCGAACGGCGACCTTTTTGTGGACGGAGCGAATTCCAGCCAGTCATCCACCTTCGGCGAGATTCCTTCGGGAAGTACAACCGGTCATCTTATTACCGTTAAAACGAGCGGCGGCAAAATCCACTCTCCCGCCATCGTCCAGTGGTATAAGCCGGGTAACTATCTCGTGGCGACCGGTTAGGTCTGTAACACCAAGGACGCGAACTGCCTCGATTGGGTCAAAATCTCAGGGTCGAAGGGAACGATCATCGGACAGACCGACTTGGAGAACCCATCCGGCGGACCAATCTGCGGCCGACTCACCGTCGTGCTCGATCCGCGCAACGAGAAGAACGTTGTCGGCGTCAATGTTAACACCTGTGGATCGGGCTCCAGCCTGGACCGCTGGCTCTATCCGGCTGGAGGCGTTCCGATCAACAGCGCCGAGCCAAACAGTCTAAGTGAACCGCTTGGCGGCGCAATCAGCGTGAAGTAACGGCAAACTAACCGATCCAGACGGTTTGAATATTTACGAACTCGTGAATGCCGAACGTCGAAAGCTCGCGCCCGTAGCCGCTGCGCTTCACGCCGCCGAAGGGTAAGCGCGGGTCGCTCGCGACCATTCCGTTGATGAAAACGGCGCCCGCCTCGACTCGTGCGGCCATAACCTCCGCCGCCGCTATGTCGCGAGTCCAAATGCTGGAGCCTAAACCGAACGACGACGCGTTGGCTAATGCGAGCGCATCGTCGCGATCGTTCGCTCGAACCACCGCCGCCGCCGGTCCGAAGACCTCTTCATCAAACATGCGAGTCCCAGGAACCACGTCCGCAACGACCGTCGGCTCGAAGAAGAAACCGGCGCGATCGAGCGGCTTTCCGCCAAGTGCCAGCCGCGCGCCGCGCTCGAGCGTCGCGTCGACCTGTTCGCGCACGGTCTGCCGTAGATCTTCGCGGGCGCACGGTCCAAGCTGCACGCGATCTTCCAGCGGATTTCCGACGATCTGCCCGCCCGCGAGCTCGACGAAGCGGTTCAAAAACGCTTCGTAGACGCCGCGCTCGACGATGAAACGTTTGGCGGCGATGCAGCTCTCGCCATTGTTCTGAAAGCGCGCCTTGACGGCGGTCGCCGCGGCCGCATCCACGTCGGCGTCATCGAAGACCACGAAGGCATCCGATCCGCCGAGCTCGAGGACGCATTTCTTCAGCGCTTCGCCTGCCGCACGCGCAACCGCGACGCCGGCGCGTTCGCTGCCCGTCAGCGTCACGGCTGCGATTCGCGGATCTGCAACGAGCTTATCGATTCCCTCGCCCCGCGCGAGCAGCGCGCCGAAAAGGCCTTCGGGTGCACCGGCGTTCTCGAAGATACGCTCGAGCTCCAGCGCGCAGCGCGTCGTATTTGCCGCGTGTTTGAGAAGCATCGCATTTCCCGCCATCAAGGCCGGAGCTGCGGCGCGTACGACCTGCCAAAACGGAAAGTTCCAAGGCATGATTGCGAGCAGCACGCCGAGCGGCCGAAACGCGACGTAGCTGCGCGCCGCGGTAGAGGGCGCGTCTTGCGACGCGAGCATCGCGCGGCCGTGTTCGGCGAAATAATCGAGCCCCCAAGCGCACTTTTCGACCTCGGCTCGTGCCTGCGCGATCGGTTTTCCCATTTCGCGCACCGCCGTTTGGGAGAGCGACTCAGACTCCGAACGTAGGCGCGCGGCGACCGCCCGGAGCAACTCGGCGCGTTGCTCGAACGTCGTCGCGCTCCAGCGCGGCGCGCAGCGAGCGGCCGCCTCGAGCTTCGCGTCGATCTGCCGCTCGTTCATCAGCGCAATGCGCTCGAGGACCCGTCCGGTCGTCGGATCGATCGTCTCGATCATATCGAATGTTGCGACCACGGCCCCGACGGACCGGCATATACTTCGACGAGCCGGCTTGGCCGCAGGTACGCGCGCGCGACCCGCTGCACGTCGGCGGCGGTGATCCGCGCGAAACGCTCGTTGAGGGTGCTGTAATAGTCGAGCGGCAGACCGTTGCTTGCGATGTCCGTCAGCTGTTTGACTTGCCCGTTGGAAGAGGCTTCGTCGAGCAACGCATTGCTGACCAACCGGATTTTGGCTTCTTGCAGCTCGGTCGCCGAAACCGGTTCGTCTTGCAGTCGCTCCAGTTCTTGGCGCACGAACCCGACGGCTTCGACGACGCGCTCGGGCGACGCGTTGAGCTCGACCCGGAAGTCGCCGCGGTCGGCGTCGGCGTCGAGCTGGCTATTGACGCTGTAGACGAGGCCCCGTTTCTGACGCAGTTCCTGCCATAAGCGCGATTCGAAGGCGCCCCCGCCGCCCAGAATCTGATTGAGCACCAAGAAGGTATCGTAATCGGCGTTCGACCGCGATACCGCCGGCTGACCGAGGCGAATGTAGACTTGATTGGCGACGGTCCCGATGTACTCGTGGCCGGCGGTGGCCGGCGGCATCGCCATAAGGTGAGGATCCGGTTTCGGCCCGCTGACTTGCCATGCGCCGAATGCCGATTCCAACGCGGTCCGCACTTGTGCGGGCGAGAGATTGCCGACGACCGAGATTGTGGTAAGGTCGGGCCGCCAGTACCGCTGCGTATACGCGACGAGGTCGGCGCGCGTTATGTCGCCGACGCTCTGCGAGGTCGGCTGGCGCAGCGTCGGATCGTCGGTCGCGAGCAACAGCCGTTCGTAGGCGCGGTCGATCACGACGCCCGAGATGTTCGATTCGGATTGAAGACTATTGGCGAGCTGCGAACGCTCGACGTCGAGCCATGGAGCGACGAACGTCGGGCGCTCCTCGCCATCGGCGATGATCGGGGCGATGCGCTCAAAATCGCCTGCGAGCCCTTGCGCCGAGAAACTCTCACCGGTGGTCACAAAAGCTCCCATCTCGTCGGTCGCCTTGCGGCGCGCAGCGAACGGATAGCCTTCGCTTCCGTAATCGGCGACCGACGAAGCGAGGCGCGCGATGCCCTCCTTTCCGGCCGGTTCAAACGCCGGAGACGAAGCGATGTTGCCGCGCAGAACGAACGTCGGCCGGTCGCTCTTGGTTTGAACGATAACGCGCAGTCCGTTGGAGAGTGTGAACTCCGCCGGCGACAGCACGCTGTGTGCGGTGGTCGGAGTCCGAATCGCCTTGGCGATCCACCCCGGCGCAACGATCGGCCCGTTCGGAATGCGTTTGGAGAAATCGTCGTTCGCCTCTGCGCTGCTCTTCTGCGAGCTGCCACGTGGCGGGCTTTCGTTGGGCGAGAGGTGGCCGACAACCGTCGGGCGGCTCAGATAGCGGCGTGCTGCGGCGAGCAAGTCATCGCCGCTTAGCGCGTCAAGCCGCGTATCCTCATTTGAAATTTTCTCGCCGACGATGCCGTACGTGTATCCGGCCAAGTCGCCGATGCCGTCGAGCGAATCGACTGAGTACAGCCGTTCGGCCATCGTCAGGCGTTTCGCCGCCAGGACGAGATCCGGATCGAAGCCACTTGCCAGCACCGAATCGAGGGTCGTTTGAAAGGCGGTTTGAGCCTGCGCGGCACTTCTGCCCGGATTGAGAATGATGAAGACGTTAAGGAGTCCGCCTCGCAGCTGCGTGTCGGAGTTCGTCTCGATCCCGAGCGCGATATTGCTTTCGACCAGCGCTCGATAGAAGGGCGAGCGCTGATTCTCAATGAGTGTCGCCAGCGTGCTGATCGCCGGTTCGCCGCGCTGCGTGTCGCCGGGCACCGAATACGCGAGATCGAGGATCTCGAACGGGAAAGGAAATTGAGCTTCGACGGTCTGTCCGGTCGCCGGGACGGGATTGGCGTCCGGCTTCGACGGGAGTTTCTTAGCAGGCACGCTCGCGAAATAGCGCTCCGCCTTGGCAAAAACCGTTGCGTGCCTTACGTCGCCGGCGACGACGAGCGTCGCGTTATTCGGCGCGTACCACTCTTTATAGTAGCGTGCGATGTCTGCGACGGTCGCGCGAGCAACGTCCGCTCGCTCTCCGGTCGGGGTACGTCCGGCGGGTTGACCCGGGAATGCGGCGGCGCGCACACGCGCCAGTAAGTTGAAGAATGGGGAGCTATCGTCGCCGTCGATCTCGCTGAGGACCGCCTTCCGTTCGATCGCCCAGTCGGCCGCGCGAAGCGCTGCGTGCTGCATCCGGTCGGCTTCGATGAAGAGCGCAACATCGAGCTTATCGGACGGCATTTCGAAGTAGAACTGCGTGTAGTCGTAGCTCGTTTCGCCGTTCATTTGTGCGCCGAGTCGCGCGGTGATGTCGTCGAGCCCGCCCGCCGAGATCTCCGGCGTCCCGCGAAAGAGCATGTGCTCGAGGGCGTGGGCTAGCCCCGTCTTCCCGGGCGTTTCCTGCAACGATCCAAAGCCGTACCAGACCGAGGTCTGAACGACCGGCGCGGCGCGATCCTCGACGACGACCACCCGTAACCCGTTGCGCAGCGTTGTTGTAAAGATCCCCGCGTCGCCCGGGCCGCTCTGCGCGGCCGCAGTCTGTGGTAGGGCGAAGAGCAACGTTAACGCCGCGATCGCGAGCACAGCGATGCGCGCGGGCGGCAGCGAATGTTTTGTGAGGGGTGTCAAAGGCTGTTAACTCCTAGATAATATGCGGCAGCCGATTCTACGGCCGGCCAAGGCAGGCAGCCGATTAGCTCGCAGCCGAAGATGCCGATGCCGCGTTCCGCCGCCAGCCGCGCGATGAGTTCGACAACACGATAGAGCGGCGTAGCAACATAATCCGTGACATTGAGCGAAACCTGCACGCGGTCGTTGCTGCGGGGAAGCGCTAGCGCCCGAAGCGAGCGCAAGCCGCCGCTGCGTTCGCGAACCGCGCGCGCGATTTCCTTGGCCGCGGCGAGGTCGCCGCTATCCAATTCAACGTTGAAGGCGATCAAGATGTCGCGGGCCCCGATCGCGATCGCCCCGGCGCTCACGTGTCGCGAGAGGTCGCCTTCGTCGGGCAACCAATCGGCGTTGCGGCGGATTTCCGGCAGAAGCCGGCGTTCCGGCCGGCGCGCGGCGGCGCCGTAATAAAAGGAGGGAACGCGATAGCGCTTCCATATTTCGGCGCCGGCACGGTGGGCGAGCGCGGCGGCGTCCTGCAGCGTCGCTCCCGCGAGCGGGACAAATGGCAGCACGTCTAGCGACCCGATTCGAGGATGTACGCCGCTGTGGTCACGCAGGTCGATTCGCTCTAACGCAACGCCCGCAAGCGCGATCCCGGCCTCGAGCACTTGCGCCCCGTCTCCGACGATCGTCAAGACGCTGCGATGGTGGACCGAATCGCTGCTCCAATCGAGCAATCGCGCGCCGGTTCTCTCGACTGCGGCGCGCGCGGCTGCGATCGTCGCCGGGTCGCGGCCCTCCGAAATGTTCGGCACGATCTCGAAAAGCATGAAATTATTCCAACGCCGCTTTAATCGCCGAAACGATGTCGCGGGTGTTCGCCGGCGAGATGACGTCAACATAACCGAGCTTGCGTGCCTCGCCTTCGCGTCGCTCGGCGGCGCCGACCGTCCGTACTTCACCCGACAGGCCCAGCTCGCCGAAGACAGCAATCGGCGCCGGAATCGCAGCGTTGCGAAACGAGGATGCAATCGCTAGTGCGATTCCTAAATCGGCGGCCGGCTCGACGACGCGCAAGCCCCCCGCGACCGATACGTAAATGTCATGTGTACCGAGTGAGAATCCGGCGTGCCGTTCGAGCACGGCGATAATCATCGCCAGCCGCTGCTGATCGAGATTGTTGGCGAGTCGCCGGGGAGTGCCGTATGCGGCTTCGCCGACCAACGCCTGAACTTCGATCAGAATGGGTCGCGAACCGACGATCGAAGCGACCACGCACGATCCGCTCGGCCGTTGCGTGCGTGCGCCCAGAAAGAGCTCCGAAGGGTTGGTAACTTCGCGCAACCCGGCCTCGTGCATCGTAAAGACGCAGATCTCGTCGATCGACCCGAAGCGGTTCTTGTAGGCGCGCAGGAGCCGGTACTCGCCGGCCGCCTCTCCCTCGAAATAGAGCACCGTGTCGACGAGATGCTCGAGCAGCCGTGGTCCGGCGATCGCCCCGTCCTTGGTGACGTGTCCCACGATCAAGCACGCGCATCCCGTGCGCTTCGCGTATTCCATCAAGGCTTGGGTGCAGTCGCGAATTTGCGTGATGCTTCCGGCATACGCGTCAGACTCGGGAAGCCAAACCGTTTGAATCGAGTCCACGACCATCGCGAGCGGTGGATTTTTATCGAGCCGCTCGAGGACGCTGCGCAAATTGGT
Organism: Candidatus Cybelea sp.; assembly: GCA_049578945.1. Classification (GTDB taxonomy): domain Bacteria; phylum Vulcanimicrobiota; class Vulcanimicrobiia; order Vulcanimicrobiales; family Vulcanimicrobiaceae; genus Cybelea. The sequence continues at coordinate 28,878 of JBAUMX010000187.1, forward strand.
CTCGGGATACACAAACAACCTTCTGCCGTTTATGTCACCCTGCCCGGACCTATTCGTGTCATCCTGAGCGGAGTCGAAGGATGCGCCGCCCAACACTCGCTGCGCTCTCAACTTCACTTGCGCCGCCGACTCTTCGCCGCAGACGTAAACGACGTCACCCTGCCGGGCCAAAAGCGAAGCGATCTGCAGCAATAAGGTGGACTTACCCGCGCCGGGCGGGCCCCCCACCAGCGTCAGGCTTCCGGGAACGATCCCCCCGCCGAGCGCAGCGTCGAACTCCGGCATTCCGACGCGAATGCGAGCGATTGCGGCTGAGTCGATCTCGTGTAATGCCAACGGCGACGGTCCTTGATCGCGACGCGAGTCCGCGCCGGCTCGCGTCGCAACTTTCAGTGGGCGCTCGTCAAAGGAGTTCCACGCCTCGCATTGGGGACAGCGTCCGAGCCAGCGCGGCGATTCAAAGCCGCAGGCCGAGCAAAAGTAAATCGCGCGCGCCCTAGCCATTGATTCCTAGAACCCACCATGTCGCGAAAGCTTTGCGGGGCCGCCTGTTTGCCTGGGCGAATGCGGGCAACGTGTTATACCGCGTGAAAATCGCCCGTTCGGCGATCGTGTCGAACTGATTCCCGACCGGAACCGACGCAAGTACCGGTGACACCCTTTCTGCAAATCGCCATCGACGGGCCGGCGGCCTCCGGTAAGACGACCGTAGCCCGATTGGCGGCCCGTCGACTGCGCGTGCTCTACCTCGATACGGGCGCAATGTACCGGGCCCTCGCGTGGCTCGCGTTGCGGACCGGCACCGACGTGGATAACGGCGCTGCGCTAGCGCGCCTGATGACGACCGCACCGATCGAAGTTGAGCTCGATGAAGCCGCGGCACTCGGCTTTCGCGTCGTCGCCGGAGGCAACGAGCTCGACGAGGCGGCACTCTCGGGCAACGAGGTAACGGCAATCGTTTCCGCCGTTTCGGCGCACCCCAGCGTGCGTGCCGAGATGGTGCGCGCTCAGCGCGCTATCGCGCAGCGAGGTCCGGTCGTGATGGCCGGCCGGGATATCGGCACGGTCGTTTTACCGAGTTCGCCGGTCAAGATCTATCTTACGGCAACGGTTGCGGCCCGCATCACGCGGCGACGCATTCAACTTGAAGAGGCTGGAGTGGAAGTCGACGTCGGCCGTCTGGCCCAAGAGATCGAAGAACGCGATCGGCTCGATCAAACGCGAGCCGTCTCGCCGCTCGCTCCGGCTCCCGACGCGCACATCATCGATTCAAGCGAGATCGGCGCCGAACAGGTCGTCGACGAGATTTGCGCGCTAGCTGCCCGCGCGCTTCCGGCGCGAGATTCGTGAATCAGCGCTTTTACGATTTTGCCAAGTTCTTCGTGCGTTTGATGGCGCGAGTGGTCTGGCGAGCCCGCGTCTTTGGAAGCGAGAACGTGCCGCCCGCCGGAGCCTTGATCGTGGCCTGTAATCACCTCTCGTACCTCGATCCCCCGCTGCTCGGCTGTCTCTGCCCACGCCGCATCAGCTATATGGCCAAAAAGGAGCTCTTCGCGGTTCCGGTGCTGGGCTCGCTGATTCGCGCCCTTGGCGCATACGACGTCGATCGCCGCGGCAGCGCGACCCGCGCGATTAAGCGCTCGCTCGAAGTCCTGGAGTCGGGCGGCGCGATCGGAATTTTCCCCGAAGGAACGCGCAACCGCGCCGGAACGGTAGTCCCGCAGACCGGCGTCGCCCTGCTGGCCTCGCTGGCGCAGGTTCCGGTCGTGCCCGCCTGCGTCCGCGGCACCGACCGGGCGCTCCGCCTCGGTCGAGTCGACGTCGCGTTCGGCGCGCCGCTCGCGCTTTCGGCCGGCCGGAAAGCAACCCGCGACGACTTGGCGAAGTTCACGGCCGATATCATGAAGGCGATCGAAGCGTTAGCGGAGAGCACGAGTGGAAATACGTAAGGCATCCGTTCAAGGGTTTTGTTTCGGGGTGGCAATCACGGTGAAGAAGGCCGAGGAGGCGATCGCTTCGCGAGGCGATGTCACGACTCTGGGCCATGTCGTACATAATCCGCAGATGGTCGAGTCGCTTGCCTCACGCGGTCTGAAGAATGCCCAGAGCGTCGACGAGGTTGTCGCCGGCGCGCTCTTCGTGCGAGCCCATGGTTTGCCGGTCGAAGTCTTCAATAAGGCAAAGGAGAGGAACCTCGAGGTAATCGACGCGACCTGCCCGATGGTCACGAAGATTCACGTTCAGGCCGAGAAGCTCAAAGCCGACGGTTATAAGATCGTCGTCATCGGCGATCCGAACCACCCCGAGGTAAAGGGTACGCTTAGCCACGTGCCGGGCGCGTGGTGTATTCAGACGTCCGAAGACGTCGAGCGCCTTCCGCGCTCGAGCCGCGTCGGCGTTGTCGTTCAGTCAACCTGGTCGGGCGAAGGTTTCACCGAGATCGTCCGTGCGCTCTCCGCAAAGTATTATGAAGTCCGCGCCGTCAACACCATCTGCACCGACACGCACAATCGCCAGAACGAAGCGCTGCGTCTCGCCAAAGATGTTGAAGTGATGATCGTAGTCGGAGGGAAGACCTCGGCGAACACCAAGCATCTCGCCGATCTCTCCGAATCGCGCGGCGCGCGCGCCTATCACATCGAAGGTCCCGACGAGCTCCAGCCGCAGTGGTTTGAAGGGGTCGGCGTCGCCGGCTTGATGTCGGGCGCGTCGACGCCGGGGTGGCTCGTCGACAGGGTCGAGGCACGCATGGAGGAGTTGGCCGCTTCTGCTTAATGTGGCTGCACTAGCCGAACGTTTCGAGAGCGCCCTCGAGCAACGGATTACCGGATATCGGGGATCTAAAGAGATCTCCGATAGTCTTTTGCGCCACTTCGGCTATGCACCGTACGGACCCGCTCGGCGCGGCAAACGATTGCGCCCGCAGATGGTGCTAAGAGTGGCGACGAGCGAAGGGGCACCGGTCGAGAACGCGCTCGACGCGGCGGTCGCAGTGGAGATCTTTCACAACTACTCGCTCGTACACGACGATATCGAGGACCGCGACGAGCTTCGTCACGGACGCCCGACGCTCTGGAGCGCTTACGGTATCGCGCGTGCGATCAACGCCGGTGACGCGATGTGCGCGCTTAGCTTTCTCAGCCTCGAGCAGGCTGCCGCGTATCTGGATGCGGGTCGAGTCTTGCAGATGCTCGAGCTGCTGCACGAGGCGCACGCCGTGATGTGCGAAGGACAATCGCTCGATCTCTACTTTGAATCCGAGGGCTCCGTGACGCTGCCGGACTACTACCGGATGATCGAGTGCAAGACGGCGCAACTCTTCGACGCCTCGTGCCGGCTCGGCGCGCATGTGGCCGGCCGCGACGCTTCGGCGATCGCGCGCTACGGCACCGTCGGCCGGGCTTACGGCATGGCCTTCCAGATTCGCGACGACGTCGCCGGCATATGGTCGTCTGTCGACGAGACCGGCAAGACCGTTGCAGGCGATATCGCGCGTAGAAAGTGGACGTTTCCGGTGGTTTGGGCGATCTCGCAGCCGCCATCC
>JBAUMX010000188.1:0-11527 GCA_049578945.1 Candidatus Cybelea sp.
CCCTCGCCCTTCGTGTCGCGCTCGCCGGCCACGACGGTCATCGCCTCGCCCTCGCCGTTACCGGCGTCGTCATCGCAGACCGGCGCAACGGTGGTCACCACGCTGAGCGTCGCAAGCGCGGCGCCGGCGAGTGCTTCTTCTTCGATCGCGACGCCGGCCGTCAACAGAGGATACGCCGGTCCATCGTTGTCGAGTTTGAACCAATGGAGCGCCTCGGCGCGTCAGCTGCGCATCGCCGACGTCGCGGCCGTTACCGATGCCTTCGAGCCGCAACGCCAGTACAGCTATGTCGGAAACGCGGTAACCATTTCGCTCGGCGTGCAAAAGGCGACGAATGCGAGCGAGGTTACCGCGGCTCAGAACGTCATGAAGGCGCTCCCGGCGATCGAAAAGGCCTATCCGGCCATCGACTTTCGAATATTGAACAACCAAGCCGCGTACACGAAGCAGCAGATCTGGAGCGTTTTCCACACGCTCATTGAAGCCATCTTGATTACGGGCGTGGTCATGCTCTTCTTTTTGCGCTCCTGGCGCAATGCGATCGTTGTGCTGATCGCGATTCCGGCTTCGCTCTGCGTGACGCTCACGATCATGAAGATCGTGAACTTTACAATCGATACCGTCTCGCTTTTGGCGATGACACTCATCATCGGTATTTTGGTCGACGATTCGATCGTAGTTCTCGAGAACATCGAACGCCATCGCGAGGCCGGCGAAACGCCCTGGGAGGCAGCGATCAAAGGACGCACGCAGATCGGCCCCGCAGCGGTCGTGATTACGCTGGTCGACGTCGTCGTCTTTTTGCCGATCGCCTTCCTACCCGGAACGGTCGGGAGGTTTTTATCGGAGTTTGCACTCGTGGTCGTAGCCGCGACGCTGACCTCGCTCGCCGTTTCGTTTACGATCACACCGTCTTTGGCCGGGAATTGGTCGCTCTTGTCGAGGTGGAGACCGCCGAAGCCGATTGAGGCGTTCGCGCATGGCTTCGAAGCCACGCGGCAGTGGTATGCGCGGCGCGCGCTTCCGTGGGCGTTGCGTCGTCCGCGGCTCGTGTTCGTAAGCTGCGCCGTTGCGGTCGTGCTTTCGATCTCCCTCATCCCGCTCGGTCTGGTCGGATTCGAGTTCATTCCGCCGGTCGATCGCGGCGAGGTCTTCGTTCAGCTCACGTACCCGACGGGCACGCCTCTCGCGACCGTCAATGCGGCGGTCAAAAAAATCAACCAACGCTTCTCGGCGCTCCCGGACACCGATTCGCTGACGTCTCTGGCCGGCGGTACGCAGGCTCCTTTCGGCGGGCTGATCGCACAGGGCTCGGTCGGACAAATTCACGTCTTTCTCAAGCCAGACCGAAAACGGCCAACCGACTTTTGGGCGCGCGTCTTTGGGCGGATTGCCTCTAGCATCGCATCGACGGCTAAAGTCGTCGCGATTCCGGCGACCGGAACGGGCGGAGGCAACGCGCAGCCGATCGATTATCTGGTGACGTCGCAGAACGACGAGCCGGACAAATATGCCGAGCAGGTTGCCGAGGCACTTCGTCAGACTCCGGGAACGCTCAACGTCAACACGTCAGCCGAGCAGGTAGCGCCACAGATCGACATTCAGTTCGATCGAGAGCTCACGCGAGCCTTGAACGTGAACATCGGTCAAGCGGCCGCGGCGATCCGCGCTGCATACGGCGGAACGCTTGCAACGCAGTTCGATACCGCGCGCGGCGTGAAGTACGTGCAGGTGATCTATCCGCCGGCCTTTCAGACGACGCTGCGTACGGTAAGCGAAATACCGCTGCGCAGCAACGGCGGCTCGATGACGTACATCGGCGACGTCGTGAAGCTCGTATCGAACCCCTCGCCGCCGCTCATGACGCGCGTCAACCGTCAGACGGTCGTTCACGTACAGTCGAATCTTCAGCCGGGCGCGACCCAATCGATCGTTCAGAATAACTTTTTGCGACGGCTGCGGGCCCTAAATCTTCCATCCACGGTCGCGGTCCGCGCGAACGTTGCGGGCCAGCAGCAGAACCTCTCCGACACCATTGGGGGGATGGCGACGGGGCTGCTTCTCTCGCTCTGTCTCGTCTATTTGCTCATGGTCGCCCTTTACGACAGTTACCGGCTGCCGTTTATTATCATGTTCTCGGTTCCGGTCGCGGCAGTCGGGGCGTTGACCTCGCTCGCCCTCACGCATCAGGCGCTTAATCTCTTCTCGCTCATCGGCACGGTTCTGCTGGTCGGGCTTGCGTCCAAGAACGGCATCCTGCTCGTTGACTTTGCCAATCACATGGTCGAGGGCGGTATGGACCGGGCCGGCGCGATGGTCGAGGCCGCTCGCGAACGCTTCCGTCCGATCGTCATGACGACGTGCGCGATGATCGCCGGCATGACCCCGATCGCGCTTGCGCTCGATCCTGGCGGCGGGCAGCGCCAAGCGCTCGGAATCGTCGTTATCGGCGGTCTGATCAGCTCGCTGGTGCTGACGCTGGTGCTGGTGCCGGTGATCTTCATGTGGCTGGGGCCAAAGCCGAAACCGCGCCGGGACGCGGTGGCGCGCGATCTGCGGGCGTTAGCACTCTCGGAGGCGACTCGCTAGATGCGTATTACGCGCCTATTCGTCCGCCGGCCGACGCTGGTCACCGTTTTTCTAGCGCTGGTGTTGCTTGCCGGAACGACCGCGGGCTTCAATCTCGTCAAACAGCAGCTACCAAACTACGACGTGCCGTCGATTCAGGTTCTTCTAACGTATTCAGGTGCCTCGACGACCGAGATGCGTGACGCGATCGTGCGTCCGCTCGAAGACCAAATTGCCGGCACGCCGGATCTGAGCTACATGCAAACGTCGATCCAGCCGGGCCAGGCCTCGATCGTCGCCGTATTCTCGCTGACGTCCGACCCAAATACGGACCTCGTTCAAGTGCAAGGCCGGGTCCAGAACTCTTTGCATCAGCTTCCGAGCGACCTGACGACGCCGCAAATCTCGATTTACAATCCTAGCGAGGCGGTCGTCGTCTCGCTGATCGCGTCGTCGACGACGCTCGCGCTCGGCGATCTCTCCGCAATCGTAACGAACGACGTCGTCCCGGCGATCGAACAAGTTCCTGGCGTCTCCTTCGTGCAGCAGAATGGCGACGTGACGTCGTCGATCCAGGTCAATGTCAAGCCGGATGCGTTGCGCTCTTCGGGCTTTACGCTGACCGACGTCGTGAACGCGGTGGCAAATAACAACGTTAGAGCCCCGGGCGGAATCGTCTACGGTCCGGCGCGCGAAACAACGCTCGACGTGCGCGGCGACATCACCGACGTGCCGTCCGTCGCGAACCTGCTGCTCGGCAACACCACGACATTTGCGGGGTCTTCCGCCAGCTCGGTCTACCCATGGAGCGCCTCGCCGCGTCTCTACCGCCTCGGCGACGTTGCCGACGTGAAGGACGCCTTCCAAACGCAGCGCGTCTTCGCCTACAGTCAAGGCAAGCCGACGATCCTGCTCGACGTGCAGAAGTCGGCCGGCGCCAGCGAGGTCACCGCCTCCAACGCGGTGCTGGCGGTGCTTCCTCGGCTGCGCCAGCAGTACCCCAACGTCACGTTCACGGTACTCAACGTCCAGTCGACCTACACCAAAGAGCTGCTGTCGGGAGTTACGCGCACCTTGGTCGAGGGCATCATCTTCACGGCGATCGTGATGCTCTTCTTCCTGCGCTCGTGGCGTAACGCGATCGTGGTCATGGTCTCGGTTCCCGCCTCCTTCCTCGTAACGCTCGCCGCCATGCGTGTCGCGGGATTTACGTTGGATACCGTTTCGCTGCTCGCGATGACGCTGATGATCGGTATCCTGGTTGACGATTCAATCGTGGTGCTCGAAAACATCGAACGCCATTTCCACGAGGGTGAACTGCCGCACGTCGCAGCGGTGAACGGATTGAGCCAAATCGGGGTCGCGACGATCGTCATCACGCTCGTCATCGTCGTCGTCTTTCTGCCGATTTCGTTCCTGCCGGGGTCGGTCGGGCTCTTCTTGCGCGAGTTCGGGCTGGTCGTGACGGTGGCGACGCTTACCTCGCTCTTCGTCTCATTCGCAGTGACGCCCGCGCTCGCGGGCCGGTGGGCGCTCTACTCCCGGTGGAAGCCGTGGGGGATCGTCGACCGATTCACGGCCGCGTTCGAACGAGTGCGCCGCTGGTATACGGAGCGCGCCCTTCCCTGGGGCCTCGAGCACCGCTCGGCGGTCGTTTGGGTTTCGTTCGGAAGCCTGATCGTAGCGCTGCTGCTCATTCCGCTCGGGATCGTCGGCTTCGAATACATGCCGCCGGTCGATCGCGGCGAGATCTTCGTGACGATCAACTTTCCAACCGGAACCCCGCTGACGCAGACCAATAGCGCGGTGCTGCAGGCCCAATCAATCGTCGATCGGCTCGCGGACCTGCAATCCGAAACCGCGATCGCGGGCGCCTACCAGGGACAGATCAGCGGCTACGTCAACAACGGCGCGGTCGGCCAGCTCCATCTTTTTTTGAAGGACCGGCGTTCGCATTCGACCGCGTACTGGGTCGCCAATCTCGGCAATCGCGTCGGTAAGCTCTTACCGGCAGCCCGCGTCGTCGCGGTTCCCGCCACCGACCCGTCCGGCGGCATCGCGCAGCCGATTAGCTACGTCGTCTCGAGCCTGACTGCCGACCCCGCGCCGTCGGCGGATCGCGCCTTTGCAGTGCTCGCGTCGACGCCGGGTGCGATCAACGCGACCACGTCCAACACGCAGAACTCGCCGCAAGTCGAAGTTGAATTCGATCGTGAGCGCGCCCGCGCGCTCGATGCGGGTATCGGCACGGCATCGACCGCGGTACGCGCCGCGTTCGGCGGATACACCGCCACGACGTTCACCGGCCCAAACGGCGTCAAGGACGTACAAGTCATCTATCCGGAGCGCGACTTGCGCTCGCTTACCGGTATCGCGGCGATACCGATCCGCGCAAATAACAGCTCGATCATCACCGTGGGCGACATCACGCACCTTACGCTTGCACCGGCGCCGCCGCTGATGATGCGCATCGACCGGCGCAGCGTCGTCCTGATCGGCGCGAACGTCGCGCCCGGCGCGGTGCTCTCGAACGTGACGCGCGCATTCGAACGGCGCTTGCGGGCGCTCAATTTGCCGAAGAACGTCACCGTGACGCCGGTCGCGGGCGGCAACCAGGCCTCGTTGACGCAAACCGTCGTGGAGATGACGATTTCGCTGGCGCTCTCGATCCTGCTGGTCTACCTGCTGATGGTGGCGCTCTACAACGGCTACGTCACGCCGTTCATCATCATGTTCACGGTGCCCGTTGCCGTCGTGGGAGCGCTCGGAGCATTGGCGATTACGCGTCAGACGCTGAACCTCTTTTCGCTCATCGGCGCGATCTTGCTCGTCGGTCTGGTCGCTAAAAACGGTATCCTGCTGGTGGATTTTGCGAATCAGCTGCGCGAGCGTGGCCTCAGCAAGCTCGAGGCGATCAAGGAGAGCGCGCTCGCGCGGTTCCGCCCAATCGTCATGACGACCGTCGCGATGATCGCCGGGATGTTGCCGTTGGCGTTGGCGCTGGACCCCGGATCGCAAGCCGAACGTCCGCTCGGGATCGTCGTCATTGGAGGTCTCTCGAGCTCGCTCGTACTAACGCTGCTCTTGATACCGATTATGTATCTCAGGTTTGCGCCGCAACGTTACCGCCCGTCGTCCGTCAACGGTGAGACCGACCCGGACCAAATCGAGCTTCCGATGCCGCTGCCGGTGACGCCCGCCTCAGAAGGGTAACCATATGGTCCGCTCCGCTGCTATTCTCGTTCCAGCCGTGCTCGCAACGGTCGCGGCGGCGGCTCGTGCCGATACGCCTCCGCTCCGCCACCTCGTCTACTCGTTTACCTTCGAATCGAAACAGAACGGTACCGTCCCCAACGACCCCGGCTCGACGGGAGCGCGCACCTACACCGGCAACGTCGACGATACGGGCACCATTACCGTCGACGTTCTGCGCGAGGCGCCGGATCGCGGGCTGGTGGTGGTCGTCAGCGAGCAAGGCGCTCGCACACGAGGCAGCGAGGCCACGACCTGCGCGGTCTACGGCAACACCAACGTCGCCTGCGATCCGAGCAAGAAGGTAAACCGCGAGGAGTATACGCTGCTACGTTTTCTCGGCGCGAACTTCCTGGATCCGGCGCGGCTTGAGGGCAAGCAGCAATGGACGGTTTCGAATAAGAGTGCGGGCGACTCGATGAGCGCTGACTACAGGGTCGATAAGAGCGACGGCGACGTCATGGCGATCGGCGAATCGCGTCACGTCGAAGATACATCTCAGGGTGTGACGACGTTCGATGCCGAGACGAAGTTTGAATATGTTGCGAGCCGGCTGCTTCCGACGGCGATCGACGAATACGCAACCGAGCAGCGCCACGCCGGCGTCACCGGCATCTACACGACCGTTTATCAGACCACGCTCAAACTGGTCTCCGATTCGATGGCTAAACAGTGATCGACGACGAGAATCAGCTTAAGGCCGCGATGCCGCTTAGCGTTCGATCGGCAACGCGAAACGAGAGTTTCGGAGTCTCGACGTAGCCGGCGTGATCGGCTTCGGCTAAGTTAGCATAGGTCTGCGCAAATCGCGCGACCGAAAGGTCGAACCGGTCGCTGGAACCGAGGTAGGCCGCAATTGCGTGGGGATCGCCGGAGCGGGCGTGGCCGCGCGCCAGCGTCCAGCCGCAGTACTCCGCCATGAACTCGAGCTGGGGCCCGGTCACGATATCGAGATTCGCCGAGGTTTTCATGTCGCGCAGCTGCCGCACGTAATAGTCGCGGTCGCCTAACGTAAACCATCCGAGAAAAATGTCGGCGGCGGCTTGAAGGATGCGCTGGCCGATGACGACGCGCTCCCCGTGATTTGTGAACTCGCTCGGCTTGGTGTAAGCTTCCAACACCGATGCCTGCGCCTCTTTGATTTGGAGGAGAAGCGGCTCCCCTTGATCGGTAAGGGAGAGGGACACAAAGCACGCCGTACCGACGCTGCCGACTCCGACGACTTTCAACGCGACGTCGTGGAGTTTGTAACGGTCGCGCAGCATGCGGACGTGCGCTGGAAGCGTCTCGAGATACCGGGCATGAGCTTCGCGCGCGACTTGTCCGCCCTCCTCATCGAGGCGTAGGCGCCGAAAGGTTGGTGGTTGATCGACAAATTGCGGTGGAACGCCGCGCGTCAACTTGGGCAGCGCGCTTTGCGCGGTTCGACGCCTTGCACGATTGAAGACCCGGCGCAACACCCGCCGATGCAGCGGGGTTTCGCGTATTACTCGTTTGACGTCGACGCGTTGATAGAATACTTCGAGCGGCGAGAGCGTTGCGAAATAGGCCATGGCTTCGCGGTACGCACGCACTCCGGCGAGTACGGCCCTTTGGTGCGCGTTCGCGGGGAACGAACGGGCGCGTGCCGCAAGCGCAATGCTCGCTGCCAGGCGTAGCACGTCCCACTCCCACGGCCCGGGCAACGTTTCGTCGAAGTCGTTGAGGTCGTAAATGACTCTGCGCTCGGGGGTGGCGAACAGGCCGAAGTTTGCGATGTGTGCGTCACCGCAGGTTTGTACGGTAATACCGGTGACGGGAAGCGACGCCAGATCGGCTGCCATCACCACGGCGGAGCCACGGTAGAATGCAAATGGTGACGCCGCCATCCGCTCGTGGCGAAGCGCCACCAACTCCAGCAGCCGGCTCTTTTCTTGTTCGGCCAGCAATCCGACAGGATCCCGGCCGGCCGGCGGCTGCCACTCGCCGAAGCTTGAGCGCGGAACGCGCTTTCGTAACGAATCCAACTATCGATCGTCCATGCCGGGAAGACGGCACTTCGTCAAAACGGCGCTTCACCCTATTGGCTCGAGAATCTGCTCTGCAGCACCTGCCGCGGCTCCCGTGCGGGCAGGTTCGCTGTGCCGTCAGGATCCGTAAAGCTCTGCAGGAGCCAGCCCGAGCTCTTTGACCAAGGGGTCGACTCGCAGATGCGTGTACCAGCACTCGCGATTATCGCCGCATTGACGGATGTAATGCAACGCGGCGGCGTGGTCGTGCCGTCCGATCTCCGCTAATGCGAAGCATGTCGCCGGGACGAACTGCGATGCCGATAGGTACTGCAAACGCTCCAGGTTCGTCTGCGCATCGCCTATTTCACCGCCGCGAAAGCGCGCGTAAAGCGCGTATCCCTCGGCAAAATAGCGCGCGTTCATCTGCCGGTCGACCAGTGGGTGATAGTCGGAGATTCTCACTCGATCGAAATGATCGATGGCTTCTCTCTCTTCGCCGAGCAGCAAGGAGGCGAGTCCGAGAAACGTCCTGCCGAACCAGTACTCGGGCCACCGCTTGCAAACGGTACCGAGCCGTTCTTTTGCCGCCGGGTAGTCTCCCGAGAATAGGCTGGCGATTCCACGACCCGTGGCAATGATGTTGAGGCCGGACAGGTCGCGCGGTAACGAATCGAAGAAGTCGATTGCTTCGCCAAACCTTGAAGACAACGTGAGAATCCACCCATACATGAAGGCCGCTATTCGATGCTTTGGGTCGACCTCGCGAGCGCGGCGCGCGATTGCGAGCGCGCCCTCGAAATCCCAGAAATAGTCAAGCTGCACTTTGCACGAGGCCATCAGCGCTTCGACACTCTTCGGATCGGCGAGCAATGCGGCTCCCGATTGGCTCGTCGCGGCCTCGAGGAGCTCTCTGGGACGGTCGTACTGAAAGTCGGCCATGAGTACTCGGGTGAGAGCGGCCCCACCGAGGGCGGTCGCGTTTGAGTCGTCGATGATCAAGGCGCGATCGTAGAGATGGAGCGCCGCCATCGTTCCGGCCGGACTCCCGGAGTTTCGAAACTCGGCAGCTGCGGCGCAATATTGCTCGACGATGCCGGCCATATACGGCGGGGGGCGTTCGGTGACGTCGCCGATGAAGCGGTAGCCGCGTCCGTGATCGGTTACGATATAGCGCTCCGCCGCGCTATCTTCGAGCGCGTGGCGGAGCATCAAAATGTGCTGCCGCAGCGTCGCGTCCGTCGCCTCCTCGTTATCAGTCCAGACCCTCGACATGATCTCGTCGACCGTTAGAGTCGTATTCGGATGGCCAACCAGAAGCAGCAGCAAGTGCAGCGCTTTGTTTGTGAGGTGGATCGGAGTGCCTCGGCGAAACAGGGTCCAGCGAGCCTCGTCGAGGGCGAAAGGCCCGAAGTACAGCACCCTGCGCTCGGTTTGGTCGCCGTGATGAATCCTGATAACTTCGGGAACGTCCAGCGGCGGTCCCCCGGCCCTTGCGCATTCGGCGGATCGACGCAGACGCATCGGCGTGAATTGTTTTGAGAATTCCTTGAAGACCGAAGCCTCAATTGACTTTATACTCGTACGTATGCCTTTTCTGGCATCGAGGAGAGTGGCATGATTCGCTTCCGTGCCTGTGGTTTTGCACTACTCGCAAGTCTGGCGGGATTCGTCGTTGCCTGCACGCAGCGCGACAGCGTTGGGAATGCGTTATCGGTAACTCCCTACGCGGGTAGCGCCGCAAGCCGAGCGATAACGATTTCCGGAATTGGGAAGAACAGGGCGCTCGACCGGCTCGTCACCGTATTTATGCAGCAGAACGGCGTTCCCAACGCGGAGCTGGCGGTGCAGAAAAATGGACACGTGACGTTTTCGCACGCCTACACGAACGACGGACTCGCCGCGTCGGCGACGAAGCAGTCGACGATCATACGTTTGGCGAGTCTCTCAAAGGCTTGGACGAGCGCCGCCCTTTATAATCTCATTGCGGCGCACAAACTCGAGCGGAACTGGCGAGTCTTCCACTATCTCGGCATTACCAAGCCGCTGCCGGACGGCGCCCACGTCGACCGGCGCGTCTTTGACATAACGATCGCGGATATGATCGCGCACGAATCGGGCTGGGACGATACGATCTCACATTGGGATCCGACATTTAGAATGCGCCAGATTGCGTTAGCTCTTGGTCTGCGCAAACCAATCGACCAGACCGACGAGGTGCGCTATCAGCTGCACGAGCCTCTCCAGGAAAAGCCTGGGACGACGTACGCGTATTGCAATTTTTGCTATACGGTCCTCGGTATGGTGGTAGCAAAGGCGTCCGGGATGAGCTACCGGGAATATCTCGCCAAAGTACTAGAGCCCGAGCTCAACGTCAACAACGTTTTCATCTCGCCCACCGTCGGCGACCGGCTGCCCGACGAGGTCGCCAAATACTACAATCCATTCCACGGGCGCTCGGCGCTGTATATTACGTCGCACCGAAAGTACCCGTATCCGTATTCGGGCGATAGTATGCTCGACGAGGTCGTGGAAGGCGCCGGCGGCCTAGCGACAAATGCCGACTCGATGCTCGCGCTAATGAAGCATTATATCATTTGGGGGGTGGGCACGCCGCCGCCGCTGGGCTACAGCGTCATGAGAGAGGGCGAGATGCCCGGTGCGAACACGTTCGCGGCACAGCTTTCAAACGGCGTGGACTATGCGTTTCTCATTAATACGAACTCGTATGCGTATGGCAGCAACCCCTACGTTTTCAACAACCTCCAGCTCGAGATCGGCTCGGCGCTACAAGAGAAGTAGCAGCGCCGGTTAAAGCATCGTCGAGATCGTCGCGGTCCGGCCGCCGGTGACGATCGTAATCGCGCCGTTTTCGTCAGTTCGATAGATGCGCGCGCCGATCCGCTGCAGCGTTTCGATGGTCGAGAGCGCGGGATGCCCGAACGTGTTATGCCGCCCGACCGAGATGATCGCGTACCGCGGCCGGACCGCGGCGATGAAGGCGGGCGTTGACGAATAGGCCGAGCCGTGATGTCCGACTTTGAGCACCGTGCATCGCAGATCGGCGCTTTCCATCAGGAACCGCTCTTCGGCGGCGGCGCCGGCGTCGCCGGTGAATAGCATGCAGAAGGAGCCGTAGCGCAACGTGAACGCGACCGAGTTTTCGTTGATGTCGTTGCGCGAGTTTGCGATCAAGGGCAGCGATGGTCCGAGAAAGCGCAGCGCCACCCCGTCGAGACTCCAAACCGCTCCCGCGCGAGGATAGATGATCGCGACCCCTTCTGCGCGCGCGGTCGCGACGGCGTCTTGATAGGCGTGTCCGCCGTAGCGCTGGCCGCTATCGGCCAGCTCGCCGACGCGCAGACGGCGCAAGACCGGGGCCACGCCGCCGGCGTGATCCCCATGCGGGTGCGAAAGAACGATCACATCGAGTGCGTGGATTCCGCGGCGCAGTAAGAACGGTACGACGATTCGCTCGCCGACTTGTTCGGCCACCGAACCGTTGATCTGTGCGCCGTGCTCGAGCCGTCCGCCGGCATCCACCAGCAAAGCGTGCCCGCGCGGCGTTTCGACGACGATCGCGTCGGCTTGCCCAACATCGAGCACCGTGATACGAAGGCGGTGGTCGATGCCGCGCGGCGGCAGCAACACGAAGGCGGTTGCAAGCGCCACCGCGCCGACGGCGAGCGTCGCTGCGCCTCGCCGCCAAAGCAGCGGCG